>DATNLN010000122.1:0-10554 GCA_035602855.1 Candidatus Acidiferrales bacterium | reverse complement strand
GCGCATTCTTGCGCGCCCGTTCGCATCTTCCTAGCGCCGCTGTCCCGCCGGCTCATTTCTTAAGACATGAACCGGCAAAAATTCCTAAAATCTAAGCAATCGCCTTCCGTTCCTGCGCCAGGGCCCGGCGCATGGGCGTTTCTACTTCCGTGATCCCGCCGCCCTTGTATTCATAACGCATCAGCGTCGCGCCTCGCACTCCCTGCGCCACCAGCGCCCCCACATCGAACTTGGCCTCCGCCTCCGCCAGATCTTCCGCCGAAGCATACAGCGCCGGGTTCTTCGGCAAGAACACCGGGCAGCAATCGTGAAACGGCTCCGACGAAATATCATACGTCCCGATCTTTTTCGCCGTCGCCAGAATCTCCATTTTGTCGGTGCCAATCAGCGGACGAAACACCACCAGGCGCGAGGCCGCATCCACAGCGATCAGATTTCGCAAAGTTTGCGACGCCACCTGACCCAGGCTGTCGCCGGTCAAAAGCGCCAAGCTGCGATCCCGCTTCGCCAGCGCTTCCGCAATCCGCAACATCATCCGCCGGTAAAGCAGCACGCGTAAATCTTCCGGCGCATAACGCACAATTTCCCGCTGAATCGCTTCAAACGGGACGCGGTAAAGCTTCGCGTGAAATTGATAAGGCACCAGCTTACGCGCGAGCCCGCTCGCTACGTGCAGCGACGACTCCCCGGCCTTCGCGCCCGTCCCATAAAAATGCACGAAGCTCAAATGCGCGCCGCGCTTCATCATGTGGTAAGCGGCCACCGCCGAATCGTAACCGCCGGAAAGCAGGCACATCATTCGCCCCGCGGTGTTCGGCGGCAAACCTCCCGCGCCGGGAACTTTCCGCGCATAAACCAGCGCCATGCTTTTGGTAATTTCCACGTAGCAAGTCATCTCCGGCTGGTTCAATCGCACGCGCACGTTGCGATTCTGCGCGCGCAATTGTTCCAGCAGGTAGCGCCCGATAATTACTTCCGCCTCCAGGCTCGTGGTCGGAAACCGCTTGTCGCTCCGTTTCGCGCGCACCGCGAACGATTCAAAACGCAAGGGCGCCATCTCTTCCCACGCCGTCTTGCACAATTCTTCCATGTCCCGTGCTACCGCTCGCGCCACCGCGTAGAACGCCACTCCCATCACGCGATCTAGCCGCGCCGTCGCTTCCTCAAGCGAGGCTCCGTTGCCCAGCCACACCACCATGCGGTCGCCCGGCTGCTCGATCCGCTCCACGGGAATTCCCTGCAGCGCGATGCGCAACGCCGTGTGCAGCTTGCGCAGAAAAAATCTCCGGTTGCGGCCCTTCAGCCACAGCTCGTGATAGTGAACGACAATAATCGGATTACTCATGCAAATTTCACGCGGCGCTCATGGTTTCCGGGCTTGCCAAAAGTATAACACCGCAGCGTCGCATCCGCGGCGCAGGACCGAGCCCCCGCGGCCGCGCACAATCCGCCGATAACCTTCTCGATACAACCAATGTTCTTACGCGACATTCCACCACTTCTGGGGTTATTATCGGCACCGCTCCCGTCCCCGGAGCGGCCCGGCGAGGCTCGGCAACGCCTTGCGGGGATTGGACGCCCAGCTGGCGCGAATCTTCATGCTACCGAAATCGCCCGGCATGCATCCAATTCCAGCACCGGGGCACGAGGGGAGAATCACATGTGGAATAGACGAGACTGGGACGACTTCTTCTTGATCGTACGGAAACGGTGGAGCGCGCATCGCCCTCCGCGTCCCGTGGATCTGTCTCACCGCAACCGCTTGGTGCCTACCGAAGGCTACAGCCTCGCCGAACTGGACCAAGCCGGCCTCAGCATCGAACAAGCCGAATATCTGGGTCTGCCGGTTGACGCCGGCCGCGTCGGCTCCTACGGCCCCAACGTCACCACGCTCCGCGAGTTCTATCGCTCCAGCCGCTCGCGTTTCTGAGCTAGTGTTCCATTCGCGCCTATCCCGGCGTCGCATCGCACACAAACGACCGACGATCCACCCTCACGGGGGTTGTACTGTGTCTCCAAAACGTAAAATTTCTCGCTCGGTGCCTTGCAACACCTAAAATTCCGCTATCCCGCGCCGTTCCACCGCGTCTAACTCCGCTTCAACGCTTTCACCCGCGCTGACGTATCATCCAAAAGCAACTAACCATCTTCCAGGAGACTGCTCGATGAAGAAGGCCGTCCTCGCCCTTGCCATCCTTTCCCTTACGTTCGCCTACGCGCCGTTCGCTCAAGCCCAAGACGCCAAGCCGCTGCTGCTGCGCCAGCCCACCCTAAGCCGCAGCAACATCGCTTTCATGTACGGCGATGATCTCTGGGAAGTCAGCCGCGAAGGTGGCGACGCCATCCGCCTCACCGCCGGCCCCGGCATCAAACGCGACCCGCATTTTTCACCCGATGGCCAGTGGATCGCTTTCACAGGCGAGTACGACGGCAAACTGAACGTGTACATTATTTCTGCGAGCGGAGGCACACCGCGCCGGGTCACATTCCACGCGGGCCCGGACATCGTCTCCGGATGGACTCCCGACGGCAAGAATATTCTGTTCGCTTCGTCGCGCGAGGGATTCCCCAACGGCACCCTGGCTCTGTTCACCGTCCCGGCGGCGGGCGGATTCCCCACCAAAGTTCCGCTCCCCATCGGTTGGGAAGGCTCCTACTCTCCCGACGGAAAATTCCTCGCCTACCGACCCACAGCGGCGCCATTCGGCAATTGGAGCCACTACCGCGGCGGCACCTCTCCCCGCATCTGGATCGCAAATTTGGCGGACTCCAGCATCGTCAAACTTCCTCACGAAGACTGGAACGATCTGAATCCGCTTTGGGTGGGCGATGCGATTTATTTCCTCTCTGACCGTAACGGCGCCTACACGCTGTTCGCCTACGACACAAAATCCCAAACGGAAACGCAACTCATCGAAAATACCGGCCTGCCCATTAAATCCGCTGATGCCGGCTCCGGAGCGATCGTCTATGAACAATTCGGCTCGCTCCACCTCTACGATCTCTCCGCTCATCGCCAGCAGGCCATTCCAGTCCATATCGATCCCGACCTGGTCGAAGTCCGCCCCCATTTCGAAAAAGTCGCCAAGCACATCAATGATTCCGCGATTTCGCCCACCGGCGTTCGCGCCGTCTTCGAAGCCCACGGCGAAATTCTCACCGTTCCCGCCGAAAAGGGCGACATTCGCAATATCACGAATTCTCCGGGCGTCGCCGACCGCGGCCCCGCTTGGTCTCCCGACGGAAAATCGATCGCCTATTTTTCCGACGAGTCAGGCGAATACGCCCTGCACCTGCGCGCGCAAAACGGCTTGGGCGAGGTTCGCAAGATCAATCTCGGAACGCCGCCGTCCTATTTCTACAACCTCACCTGGGCGCCAGACAGCAAGAAGATTGCTTACACCGATAAATGGCTCAATCTCTGGTGCGTGGATCTGGATAAACCCACCCCGGTCAAGGTGGACACCGATTATTACGATGCCCAGGGCCTGGGCCCCGCCTGGTCTCCCGATAATCGCTGGATTGCCTACACCAAATTTCTCCCCAGTCATTTCCGCGCCGTCTTCGTCTATTCGCTCGACACCCAAAAATCCACGCAGATCACCGACGGCATGAGCGACGCGCGCTTTGCCGTCTTCGACAAGAACGGCAAGTACCTTTATTTCGCCGCCAGCACCAATTCCGGCCCCGCGGTCGGCGGCCTGGACATGTCCAGTGACGGCAAGGAAGTCACCCGCAGCGTGTACATTATCGTGCTCCGCAAGGATCTTCCGTCGCCGCTCGCGCCCGAAAGCGACGAAGAAAAGCCCGCTACGGACAAAAAGGACGCTGACGCTTCCAAGCCCGATCAAGACAAAAAGGACACCGACAAGAAATCCGATCAGGACGCGGATGGTGACAAAGCCAAGGACAAGGGGAAGGATAAAGATAAGGATAAGGATAAGGATAAAGACAAAGAACCGGTCAAGGTCACCATCGACTTCGACAACATCAGCCAGCGCATTCTGGCTCTACCGCTTCCTGCCAGAAATTATGTGGATCTGTCCGCCGGCAAGACGGGCGAGCTTTTTACTCTGGAATTTCCGCCCGCTCCGGACGCCCAAGGTCCGCCCAGCCTCGTCTTGGCGAAATTCGATCTTACCAAACGCAAATCCGAACAAATCGTCGCCGGCATCCAGAGCGCCTCGGTCTCTTTCAACGGCGAAAAATTTCTCTATCAACAGGGCGAATCCTGGTTCATCGCACCCACCGCCGCAGCCGTTAAGCCCGGCGAAGGCGCGCTCAAGCTCGACGCTATGGAAGTCTGGGTCGAACCTCGCGCCGAATGGAAACAGATGTACGACGAAATCTGGCGCATCGAACGCGATTTCTTCTACGACCCGCATCACCACGGCGTGAATCTGCAGGCTCTGGCGAACGAATACGAACCCTATCTGGATCGCATCGCCACCCGCGACGATCTGAATTATCTTTTCCAGCAAATGCTCAGCGAGATCAACGTCGGCCATATGTTCGTTGGGGGCGGCGACATCCCTGAAGTGCAGCCGCTCCAGGTCGGCCTGCTCGGCGCCGACTATGCCGTCGAAAATGGCCGTTACCGCTTCGCCCGCGTGTACAACGGCGAAAACTGGAATCCGCAACTCCACGCGCCGCTCACGCAACCCGGGGTCAACGTAGTCGCCGGAGAGTATCTTCTCGCCGTCAACGGCCGCGACGTTCGCGCTGAGCAAGACGTCTATAGCTATTTTCAGGAAACCGCCGGCAAGCAAACCGTTCTGAAAGTCGGCCCGCACCCCGACGGCTCCAGCTCGCGCGAAGTCACCGTCATCCCAGTACCCGACGAATCCGGTTTGCGTAATCGCGCCTGGATCGAAGACAACCTCCGCAAGGTAACCGAACTCAGCGGCGGAAAACTCGCCTACGTCTATCTTCCCAACACCGGCGCGGGCGGCTTCGCCAATTTCAACCGCTACTATTTCGCGCAACTCGGCAAGCAGGGCGCCGTCATCGACGAGCGCTTCAACTCCGGAGGCCAGGCCGCCGACTACATCATTCAGTACATGCAGCGAAAAATTTGGAATTACTGGACCGCGCGGGAAGGCGCCGATTACACCACGCCTCTCAGTGGAATTTACGGACCCAAAGTGATGATCACTAATGAATTTGCCGGCTCCGGCGGCGACGCGCTGCCCTGGTACTTCCGTCACGTCGGCCTCGGCCAGCTGGTCGGCAAACGCACCTGGGGCGGGCTGGTCGGCATCGGCGGCTATCCCAGTCTGATCGACGACGGCTTCGTCACGGCGCCCCGCTTCGCATTTTTCACCACCGAAGGAACCTGGGACGTGGAAAATCACGGCGTCGCGCCCGACATCGACATCGAAATGGATCCCGCCGCCTGGCGCCAAGGCCACGACACGCAGCTGGAAAAGGCAGTCGAAGTAGCCATGCAGGAGCTGGCGAAAAATCCGCCTCCGCCGGTAAAGCATCCGGCCTATCCGGATTATTCCAAATACTCCACCGCGCATTAATCGCGTGCTATCCGCGCAATGATAGACGCGGAGAGGCGGGGCTTCGGGCCCCCCGGCTGCTAGCCTTTGACTGCTTGGTAGCGGTGCACTTTAGCACGCCACGTTTGGCGAGATAGTCACCGCAAATTCGGTTGCAGTCCGTGCGCCAACCCTTTAACGTATTACCTCCTTAGACTACGCAGGGACTCCAAAGTGAAAAAGAAAATCCGCGTCGCCCAATACGGCCTTGGTCCCATCGGCGCTTCCATCGTCCGCCTGATGCGTCAAAAGGATTCTCTGGAGATCGTCGGCGCGATGGACAAAGATCCCGCCAAAGCCGGGCGCGACCTGGGAGAAGTAGTCGGCGCCTCCGATGCGCCCTGGGGTGTCCTGATTTCTCCGGATGCCGCGAACGTGCTCGAAAAACCGCTGGATGTGATCATCCACTCCACC
The DNA here is from genome assembly GCA_035602855.1 of Candidatus Acidiferrales bacterium. GTDB lineage: Bacteria > Acidobacteriota > Terriglobia > Acidiferrales > UBA7541 > Palsa-295. Next base: position 4,594 of record DATNLN010000122.1, on the reverse strand, counting down.
TCCTCCTACCTTACCAGCGTGACGGACCAACTTCTTGAATGCATCGCCGCAGGCTGTTGCGTCGTTTCCACCTGCGAAGAACTGGCCTATCCATTTCGCAAACATCCCGACCTTTCCCAAAAACTAGACGCCGCCGCAAAAGAAGAAGGCGTCGCGCTCGTTGGCACGGGCGTAAACCCCGGCTTCGTGATGGATAAGCTCGCGCTCACCCTCAGCGCCGTCGCGCAGCGCGTTGACTGGCTCAGCGCCGTGCGCATCGTGGACGCCTCCAAGCGCCGCCTGCCTCTGCAGAAAAAAATTGGCGCCGGTATGACGCCGGAGGAATTTCGCGCGCAAGTCGCCGCCGGAGTCATCAAACATCACGGTCTGCCGGAATCCATCGCCATGGTCGCCGATGGCCTGGGCTTTGCTCTGGACGATATTTCGGAAACCATCGAGCCGGTAATCGCTGAAGAAATTATCCCCACGGAATTTCTGCAAGTGGCCCCGGGCCAGGTAGCCGGCGTGCATCAAATTGCGCGCGGCATCTCCGCCGGAAAAGAAAAAATATTCATGGAGCTGAAGATGTACGTCGGCGCACGCCACCCCGCCGACACCGTAGTCCTGAAAGGCGAACCGCATCTCACCCTAACAATCCCCGGCGGCACCCACGGCGACGTCGCCACCGCCGCCGTAGTCGTAAACTCCATCCCCGCAATCCTAGCCGCCAACGCCGGCCTGCGCACCTCGCGCGATCTTCCCCTAACTTTTTTCCCATCACACGCCAAACCCTAATGGAAAGGTCACCGACTCGATCGCCTCTAGCCTAGATTGCTCCTTGATTAATTTTTCCGTCTACGCTCCCGCAGCAGGCGAGACCCGACGCAACTTCGCGACAATTTCTGTGTGATGGGCCGCAGAATCAGCCGACCATTCTCTTCCGGGAAAATGACGGGAGTGCCACGGTGAATCCCCGGGTTCTTGCGCAACTTTATCGGGATCGCCATGCGGGCTTTTTGCGTGGCCCGCGACACGTTCGCCCTCGTGCTGTCAATCTCAGCAATTCATGTGCCACAGGTTAGGGAAAGTTTTCTCTGCGTCATTTTTGCAACGTTTTCACTGCGCGCTTGCTCCAAAATCGCGCTACGGCCGAATAATCCGGGTCATCCTGCGACGCATCTTTCACGGCGCTGTAAGTCCCATACGCGGCAGCAGCGGCAGGCAAAGTAACTCCCTGCTGCCGCGCCAGCTCCAAAGCGAGCCGCATATCCTTGTGCATCAAGCGCAGCGGAAAACTCGCCGCATATTCATTCTTCAACATCAAAGGCGCCTTGACATCGAGCACACCCGCGCGCGCCATGCTCGATTGCATCACCTCCACCAGCTTCTCGCCCTCCACTCCCCCCGAAGTAGCCAGCGCCAAGGCTTCTGCCAACGCCTCCACCTCCAGCGCCAAAATCAAATTCATAGCCAGTTTCACCGTCTGTCCCGCACCATTCGGTCCCAGCAAGAAAAATTTCTTCCCGAGCACCTCCAGCACCGGCCGCGCGCGCTCCAGCACCTCGGCCTTGCCGCCAATCATGAATACCAATTCGCCTTTCTTCGCGCCCCAGTCTCCGCCCGTCACCGGCGCGTCCAGAAAATCCACTCCGCGCTCGTCGCACGCCGCCGCCGCGCGCCGCGCCAGCTCGGGCGAAATCGTGCTCGAATCCATGTATATGCTTCCGCGCCGCAATCCTTCGAGCGCGCCCTCGGCGCCCCACAAAACTGCTTCCAGCGCCAGCGGGTCGCTCACGATCGTGATCAGCACATCCGCGGCGGCCGCGGTCTCGCGCGGATGCGCAGCCAATTTCGCGCCGTCTCGCACCAGCTCCTCGGCACGCGCCGCCGTCCGATTCCACACCACCAGGGGGAATCCCGCCTTCAGCAAATTGCGCCCCATCGGCTTGCCCATCAGTCCCAGCCCAATCAATCCAACCGTCGGTTTCATTTCTCGCCTCCCCTAGCAGCACAAAAATATACCTGCGCAGACGCACAAATGCGAATGCACCAAGCGATTTCACCTTCTCCCGGCGGGTTTCACAACCAAAGAAGAGAACTGCTGCTGCGGCAATGCTATTTCTTCTTCGCGGGCTTGGGCACCGCCCGTGGCTGAGCGCCCTCTTCGCGCATTTCAGTCACTCGTATCACATACGCGTAGGGAATCTCGACGCGCATCGTTTTCTGTTTTCCGCCCGACGAAAAACGCTCCTGCACGAAAATCGCTTTGCCCGTATCGGACGCCAGCGTCCCGATCGTCGACAGCTGCATATCGCCCGCGCGATAATGCGCTTCCACCCGTTTGCCCAGCAGTGCGGAGTATCGAGTCATTCCACCTCAGTCGGCCGAATAACGCACATCCCTCGTTGCACCGACTGCGGCAGTATATACAAATCAATAAACAAAACACACGCTGTTAATGATGAGGTATTTGATGCGTAACAGCGTGACTTTCCGGTGCGGGATCTCCGGTTCTTAATTCCAAATTGGCCGCCAGCATCAACGTCAACGCCGCCACCACGCTCGCCGCTAAGTACGCCAGGAACACCGGCCACACCCAATCCAGCGCTCCCGGTTGGCTCGCAAATCTCAACGTAACCATCCACCACGCGATCGCTCCCGCAACCAGCCCCGCGAATGCCGCCAGGTTCCGGCTCAAATCCGAAATCCCCAGCGCATGCTGGCAGGTTGCGCAAACCAAATCATAGGAATCCGCGACAACTCTTCCCGCAGGCAGCACTGCTCCGCAGCTAGGACATTGTCTTGCCGCCATCTTTCACCCCCGCAGAATCAACGACCATCGCTCGCACTGTCCTCAAGCAGCGAAAATTCCACACGATGCCGGAAAGGATCAATCCGCTCCGCCCGCACCCGCACCCGATCCCCCAACCGAAATGTCCGCCTCGCTCCGCCGCCTCGACGCGATCCGCGATACGGCTCGCAAACAATTGAATGTTCGCGATCATGATACGCGCATCGCTGACCTGTAAATTCCTCCAGGCGGTCAATGCTCACCAGACCTTCGACGAAAATCTCCACCAGCTCCACAAAGAATCCGAACTTCTGCACCGAAATAATCAGAGCCGAATACTCTTCGCCCAGATGGCTCTCCATGAATTGCGCCGTCTTCCATTCCGTCAATTCGCGCTCCGCCGCATCCGCGCGTCTCTCGGCTTCGGAGCTTTCCGCCGCGATGTCCTGTAATTCCACGCGGCGATAGGGCCCTAGCACCGCCACAGTTTCCTCATTCCCTGTGCGTGCGTTCTTCACCTGCGTGCGCAACGGTGTCACATCCGGATTCTCGAGCGCCCATTTCAGCGCCCGATGCACGATCAGATCCGGATAGCGCCGGATCGGCGAAGTGAAGTGCGTGTACTCCTTGGTCGCCAGCGCAAAATGCCCCAACACATCCACCGCATACCGCGCCTGCTTCAGCGAACGCAGCATCAGGTAGGAAAGTATCCGCTCCTCGGGCTTGCCCGCGATTTTTTCCGTCAACCGCTGGTAATGCTGCGGCAGTATATCCACTTCCTCCGTCGCCGGCATCGTCACGCTCATGGGCCGCATGCGTCCCCGTCCGCCTCGCCCGCCGCCTCCGCCGCGGTTCTCGCGCGCTGGCGGACGCGCACGCCCATGCCGCACCGTCACGCGCCGCTCCGCCAAATCATCCACCCCCAGCGAATATCCAAACGCGTGCGCCAGCTCCTCGAACTCCAGTACCTTCTTCGGGTCCGGCTTCTCATGCACGCGATGCAGCGACGCCACTCCCCGCTTCTCCAGATACTCGGCCACGGCTTCATTCGCCGCCAGCATGAATTCCTCAATCAGCCGGTGCGCGATGTTCCGTTCGCTGCGCACGATGCTCAGCATCCGCCCTTCATTGTCAAACTCGATCACCGCCTCCGGCAAATCGAAATCAATCGACCCGCGCGCCCGCCGCCGCTTGTTCAGCAGCAACGCCAGTTCTTTCATCCGCTGGAACTCGCTCGCCAGCGGTGCATACCTCGCCGTCATTTCCGCATCACCTGCAATCACTTTGTTCACATTCGTGTACGTCATCCGCTCCGCCGAACGAATCACTCCCTGAAAAAATTCCGCCCGCAGCAATTTCGCTGCGCCGTCGAGCTCCAGCACCACGCTCATCACCAGCCGATCCACTTTCGGATTAAGCGAACAAATCCCATTCGAAAGTTCCTCCGGCAGCATCGGCACCGCGCGATTGGGAAAATAAACCGACGTGCCGCGCAGCCGGGCCTCGCGATCCAGTCCCGAACCGCGCGCGACGTAGTGCGCCACATCCGCTATATGCACTTGCAACTCATAATGGCCGTTCGGCAGCGCCGTCACATGTACCGCATCGTCAAAATCTCGCGCCGTTTCGCCATCAATGGTCACAATCGGCAAATGCCGGAAATCCCGCCGCTCCGCAAGATCGCGCTCCGTCACCTGTGCCTGCGTCGCGCCCGCTTCCTGTTGCACCTCGTCCGGAAAAATGTTCGGCAGATGATGTTTGCGAATAATAATTTCAACATCCACGCCGATTTCGCCCGGCCGCCCCAGAATTTCAACCACGCGT
>DATNLN010000095.1:0-5398 GCA_035602855.1 Candidatus Acidiferrales bacterium | reverse complement strand
GGGAGATTTATCAGAACCTGCGGGAAGTAAGCCTGCTCGTAGGAAAACAAGCCAAAGCCGAATCCAGCGCGGATTGAAGCGGCTGATTAGCCAGATTCGCGTTCGGCCACGATTTTCTCACTCGAGCCAAACACAAGAATTGTCATCCCGCGGGCCGACTTTTGGCCGCAGGACCTGCTTTTGTTGCGGGTACGCCGCAAGCCAAACGAATCTCCTGCGCAGTCTTGATTTGTCCGGCAGGACACTCAAGTCCGTCATGTGTGCGTGTCATTGTCGGATGCGACCGCACCCAACTCAACGCACCCGATGGCATGCAGCGCCGAATCTCTGTTTCTAATTCCCGGCGGTCTTTCCCGATGCCGGCAGTCCTTTGAACTCCTGGTCCATCCATGCAACAAATGCGTCAATTGCTTGCGGACGTCCCAGAAAACTCTTCACCAGATCGTTAGCCGGCGCAGATCCGGTCTTTTCCAGCACCGTGGTGCGATAGCGCGCTGCCACCTCGGGCGCCAGCAGATCGTTGCGATCGAACTGGCTAAAGAAATCCTGCGCAATCACCTTGTCCCACAAGTAGGTGTAATACGCGGACGTATAGCCTAGCAGGTGGTCGAACACGGCGATCTGATGGTCGCCTTGCAGCAGGGTGTACGGCAGGAATCGCTTCCTGCTATCGTCCAACGCGGTTTCGAGCTTCGCGGGATCCGGTTCGGAGTTATGCAGCTCGAAGGACACATTTGTGTAAACCAGCTGTCCGCGCGCCCACAGCCCGCGTCCAAATGCATCGGCGCGGTTGGCGCGCCGCACCAGGTCCGCCGGGATCGGTTCATTCGTCTGATAGTTGTGCGCAAACGTCGCCAGTACCCTGGGGTCATGCATCCACTCTTCCAGCATTTGCGACGGGGCTTCGACGAAATCAATTTCCAGGTTGCTGCCGTAACCGGCCCACTGCCGCTGCCCCTGGAAAATCCAGTGCATCAGGTGGCCGAATTCGTGAAAGAACGTCGTGACGTCGCCGTACTCCATCAGCCCCGGATCTCCCGGTTTTCCTCCCGGAAAATTGCAAATCAACGTCACCTCGGGCAACTGCTGTCCGCGTTTGCCATCGAGGAGCGGATTGGAACTGAACCACTGGTTTTTGCCGGGCCGGGGATGCATATCCAGGTAAATCCGTCCAAGCCGCCGGTCTCCGTCGTAGACGTCGAACGTGCTGACGGACGGATCCCATGTGACGGCGTCCTTAACAGGACGATAGCTGACGTGGAACAACTTTGCTGCCACGTCCAAAATTCCTTGCTGCACGCGGTCGTAAGGGAAGTAGGGCCGCGCCTCCTGCGAATTGAAATTAAATTCCGCGTTACGCAGCTGGTCGAAATAGTACTGCCAATCGGACGTCACGATGTTGCTGAGCGCGGGTTGCTGCTTGCGCGCTGCTGCTAACAACATTTGGTATTCACGATCGGCCACCGGACGCGACGCCGCGTCAATCTGATCGATGAAGTTGCTGATGTTTTGTGAAGTGACGGCCATCTTGTCCGCCGCGCTCAGATCCGCCCAGTGCTTGTAGCCGAGAATGTTCGCCAGTTCCTCGCGCTTCGTCAGCACCTCGGCAAGGACTTTCATGTTTTGCGGGTAGGCGCGATCGTCGTAGGCCAGGTACATGCGGCGGCGCAGTTCCGCGCTCTTTGCGAACTTGAGCACCGGAATTACGTCCGGCGAGTCGCTGGTGAGAGTGATGACGCCATCGGCCGCTGGCTTGTGCAGGTTGATGTAATCATCGGGCAGGCCATCCAGCTCCGCGCGGTTTTTCACCGTCACCTGAATCTGCGAATCCTGGATGTTGCGCTCAAATTGGGTGCCGAGCTTGGCAAGGTCGTCGTCGAGCACCTGGATACGGGCGCGAGTGGCGTCGTCTTTGTCGACGCCGGAAAGGCGAAACTCCAGCAGGGTGCGCTTCACATAATACTGCGTCGCTGCGTCGGCCTTAGAAACGTCCAAGTCCGCCAGCGCGTGATAAATCGCCGGATTCAGAGAGAGCGCTGTACTGGCCGCGCTGACTTTCTGCACCATCGCTTGCGCACGATCGCGTATGCCGGCGTCCGGGCTCAAGAGTTGCAGTGCGCCGGACTGGTCGCCCGCCGTATCGAGTTTCTCCGCCGCATTGTCGAAGGGTGCCAGAGTGTTTTCGATCGTGCGCGGCTCTTTGACGGCCAGAAGTCCGTTGATCGACTTCTGCGCGAGATCCAGTTGCTCGTTTACGCGTTTCTCGAGGATGGCCGGATCCAGTGGTTTGTCCCAGAGATGCGGGCCTGCAACTCCGGTCTGTGCAAAGCTCCTATGAAAGCTTCCTGCGCAAAGAAGACTCAGGCATGCCAGGCCCGCGCGCGTACCGATACCGAACGTCATGATCTTCCTCCTACTCATAGTGGCCGGTGCTGACCCGCAAGGATTCTTAGGCTTCGACGCGCGTCCATCGATTGCGTGAGCAGCTCCCACAGCGCTGGTCGCAAGCAACAAGCGAGGATATCTGCAAAATTTTCGTTCTCCAAAGCCCTTTGTAGGCTGGCTCGGCGTGGCCAGGGAAGGGTGACATGGAACAATCCTACCTGTGCTCTTTCTTTTGAACTTGGTTTTGCCGTTACTGGTGCCGGTGCTTGGCGCCAGGAGCTCAACCCAGCCCGCACAGCGCGGTTGCAGCCGCTAAAGCAGGGATTTTCCCGTTGCCACGCCGCCGCCGTTGCGCCGACAATATCGGCACCATGAACGTCCTAATCTTCGGCGCAACCGGAATGGTCGGCCAAGGCGTCCTGCGCGAATGTCTGCTCGATCCGAACGTGCAATTAGTCCAAACCATCGGCCGCACCGCCACCGGTCTGCACAATCCCAAGCTGCGCGAAATCGTGCATCCCGATCTCTGGCACTACGCGCCCGTCGAAGATAAACTCAGCGGCTTCGACGCGTGCTTCTTCTGCCTCGGCATCGGCTCCGCCGGAATGGCCGAAAAAGACTACGAACAGGTCACTTACGGCATCACGATCGCCGCCGCCGAGACCCTCTTTCGTCTCAATCCGAAAATGACCTACATCTATGTTTCCGGCGCCGCCACCGATAGCTCGGAAAAAGGCCGCATGATGTGGGCAAGAGTAAAAGGCAAAACCGAAAACGCCCTCCTGCGCATGCCCTTCGCCGCCGCCTACATGTTTCGCCCCGGTTTCATCGAGCCCGCACACGGCGAGATCTCTCGCACGAAGCTCTATCGCATACTCTTCACGTTCGCCAAACCGCTGCTCCCGCTTCTCCGCCGCCTATTCCCAAATCAAATCCTGACCACAGAGCAAATCGCCCGCGCCATGCTCAACCTCGCCACGCACCCCTACCCCAAACACATCCTGGAAATTAAAGACATCCGCGCCGTGGCCGAGCTCTCGTAGCTTCTGAACACGCCCGATGATAGATTCAACCGCGGTTTTCGGCTCCATCACTCTGTAACTTGTCCCGGCGAGGACTCAGCAATTGAACTCCGCAAACTTCGGCGAATTCATGGGCACGCTCGTCATGATTCTGTTGGGAGATGGTGTTGTCGCGGGAGTGCTGCTGAAAAAATCAAAGGCGGAAAATTCCGGATGGATGGTCATTACCGCCGGATGGGCATTTGCCGTGCTGTGCGGCGTCTTCACGGCCATCGCCTGCGGCAGCGGCGACGCTTTTCTGAATCCCGCGGTCACGCTCGCCTTCGCGGTACGCTCCGGCGACTTCTCGAAATTCGCGCCCTATTTAGTCGCGCAATTGCTCGGCGCATTCGTCGGCGCCGTACTGATGTGGATTCACTATCTCCCGCACTGGGTCGCGACGCCCGACGCAACCTCGAAACTCGCCTGCTTCTGCACCATCCCCGCGATCCGCAATGCCGCAAGCAACATCATCAGCGAGATTATCGGCACGTTCGTCCTGGTGTTCGTCGTAGGCGCAATTTTCTCCAAAGCCGTAGTGGGCGCGGGCCTCGCTTCCGGCCTCGCCCCTTATCTGGTAGCCAGCCTGGTCTGGGGCATCGGCCTCTCTCTGGGGGGCACCACAGGCTACGCTATCAATCCCGCACGCGATCTCGGCCCGCGCATAGCGCACGCCGTCCTTCCGATCGCTGGAAAGGGAGCCAGCGATTGGCGCTACGCCGGAATCCCAATCGTCGACCCACTAATCGGCGGCGCCGCAGCAGGCCTGCTGATCCGCGCTCTCCATTTCTGATCTTTTGAGTTTGAATGATCTGGGAGCGGTAATCTGGCAGTTGGCGATTCAGACGTTGGCCTTCTCCGGCGGACGCGGGAGGAGGGTCTCTCTTCGCCGTCTGTCACTAAACCCTCAGCGGGTAGCGGCGCCTTCTTCACTGAGCACCCAGGCCATGTATTTCTGCAATGTACCCGCCCGGAAACTTGACAAGCGCGCTCATCCGTTTGTCATCTGTGGCATAAGGCGCCGACAAGATCTTCACCCCCGCAGCCTTAGCCTTCGCAAGCGTCGCGGCAAACTCCCTCACCTCGTACCCCGTAATCTCACGCGCAAACGGATACGGCAAGTGCCCATCGGTGACCATCACGCGCATATTCCCAAACTTGGAACTGATCTGAATGCGTCGGTAAGTTTCCCCGGCGCGCCCAATCTCGCCGGCATCCGCGTGCGCATCATCCGCCACCACCGCGCCACGCGCAAACCGCAGGAAAGCAGCAACGAAACTGTCCGCCACGTCACGCGATACGTAAACCCGGTTGTCCGGAATCGCCTCCAGCGGCGCGTAATTCGGCGCCGTGAAGTGCCAATAAAGCTGCATCTTCACGCCACCGGGCCACTGGATCACAGCATCTCTGCCGACCGGATCCTGGAATGGCTGCACAATCACTTCCGCGCCGGCGGCGCGCGCCTCCCGTATCGCCTGGTCCATGTCCGTCACCAGATATCCGGTGCGCTCCTCACCAAACGGGAAGGGAATGGGCGTCTGGAACGCAAACACAGACAGCGTCCCCACCGGAGTCCACACATACTGAAATTCCGTGCTGCTCGGCACAGGCAGCACATTCGTCACGGAAAGTTTCGAAGCCTGCCCGCCAAACGTAGCGTTCACGCACTTGACGAACGCGTCCAAATCCCCGAGCGCGACATAAACGTGCGTCGAATCATACTGCGCTCCCACCGCAACGCCCTCATCCGTCGCAGCCTGACCGCGAAGCGGGCAGGGCACAGCAAGCAGAAATAATAAAAATGCGAGAGCCAGCACGCCATCACGCACCATCGTGCTAGCTCTCGCTCGTGGCCATGCAGTTTTCTCCGTTACGTTACGCCGTCGCCGTCTTCTGCGCTTTGAAGAAAGCCAGCAAATCCGCATTGATCACGTCCGCATGCGTCGTGGGCA
>DATNLN010000090.1:0-19883 GCA_035602855.1 Candidatus Acidiferrales bacterium | reverse complement strand
CATATGGCGCCGCCTAGCAGGCCCAGGACGTGGCCGTTGACGGGGCCGCGGAAGAATCCGCTGAATGCTACCGGTTGGCCGACAAGTGGCTTGCGCATGAAATACAAATTCCACCACAAGCAGGAAAGCAACGCGCCGCCGGTGAGAAATACGGCGATGCTATAGGGGCCGAGGGTGTTCCCGTGCGTGAGGGCACGGGTGGAGAAGGGCGCCCACAGCCCCATCAGGACGCCGGAGACTACGCAGACGATGATGCTTTTACGCGAGGCTTCTTTGTTGGCGCCTAGTTCGCCGTAGGCTTTCCCGTCGAGGATTACGGCGACTACGGCGCAGAGGACACCTGCGCCGAGCATCATTACATTGCCGCGTTGTTGTTGCACGAAGCTGAGGACGGTGCCGACTACCAGGGCGATGCCGATGGCAACGGGGAAGGCGATGGCCAGGCCGGCCATGTCAATCGCGGCGACAAGCAGAAGGTTTGCGAGGTTGAAAATGATTCCCGCGAGCAAGGCCCAGCCGATGTTGGAGTGATCGGCGGAGCGGACATTATTGAGGAAGCTGGTGGGGCCGTCGGTGGTGGAACCCATGGTGAGGGCGTAGATCAGGGCAGCGAGGAAGATTCCTATGGCGTAGTCCCAGTAGAAAAGTTCGAAGCGATAATTTTTTACGCCTTTGTAGGTGTTGGCCCAGGAGCCCCAACAGGCGGCGGTGACGAACATCATTAAGAGGGCGGTGCCGAAGGTTGTTGGTGTGAACATCGGGGTCCTTTATCTCGGTGCGAACTGGTAATGCGCGGCTTGAGGGGCTAACGCCCGCCGTGGTGCGCGTGCGTCGTGGCCACACAAACCGTACTGCAGAGGCTAAAGCCGCTCGACTTCGGACAGATAAGGTCGTGACTAAAGCCACGACCTACCAAGATCCTCTCGCCGCAATCGCGAAAAGCAGCTCCCTCTCCATGTCCCGCGGCCGCCAGAATTCGGCGGGAAAGAAAAAGCGCGGAACTTCGTTCAGGATGACAAGCGCTATTCTGTCGCCGTCAGCGAGCGGCGCGCCCCGGTTGGCGCATCAAAGTACGCCGCTACCAATTCAACCGCAACGGCCCGTGGCCACGGCTAGAACGCGGCAGCGCCTTTCGGGCTTTGTTGCTTGATCAGCGCTACTACTTCATCGTGTTTGGCCATGGCGCGGGCGCCGATTTTTGTGCAGCATAGCGCGGCGCAGGCGTTTGCGAACAGGCCTACTTTCTGGTAATCCCAGCCTTGCAGCAGAGCGTAGGAGAGGCCGCCCATGAAGGCATCGCCCGCGCCGGTTGTGTCAACGACATCGACTTTGAAGGCGGGAACTTTGGCGACTTCTTTGGGAGTGGCGATGAGGCAGCCCTCGGCGCCGAGAGTAATGGCGACGACCGTGGGGCCCATGCGCAACAGAGCGGTGGCGACTTTTTCGTAATCGCCTTCGCCGGTCAGCTCGCGGGCGGCGGCTTTGCATGGCTTTAGCACGTCCACGAGGCGGAGCGCGGTGCAAAGTTCTTCCTGAGTGCCAAGGTTGGATTCGGCGTAGAAGCTGGGGGAGACATCGAGATCGAAAATGACGCGGACTTTGGCCTGGCGCGCAACCTGCATGGCTTCTTTTACCGGAGCAATGGCCAGTTGCGATGCTTCGGTGTGGAAATGCTTTGCGGCTTGAATGTGCGGGGCGAAGCGATGCAGCACTTGATAGACGGAAATTTTACCGGTGACATTGGGGAACATATAGATGCAGCGTTCACCTGCGATGTCTACGGGAATCCAGGTGAGCGCCGAATATTCACCCTTCACGACTTCGATGCCGGCGAGATCCATATGATCTTCGGCGAAGGCTTTCTGGATGATCCGGCCGTTTTCGTCGTCGCCGATGAGGCCGAGCCATCCGGTGCTGACGCCGAGGCGGGCGACCTGGGTGAGATTGTTGGCGGTGACGCCGCCGGCGTGAATTTCCATGCGCGTGGCGTTGATTTTTTCTTCCGGACCGAGCAGGCGGGGGACGATGGCGAAATAATCCACGGTGCAGCTGCCGATTCCGACGACGTCTACTTTTGCTATGGTGTCTGGCATGGGCTCGATTCCGGCTACTTTGCCGCCGTTTGCGGATGCGCGGCGGGCGGCAGCGCCATCAGGTCAATGAACATCTTATAGAATTTTTCTTTGTTCAGCTCTTCGGGGATGTTGACCAGCTGTTCGCCGAGGCCGGGTTGCGCGCCGTCGGTCCACACCAGCACGTTGCCGTAGCCTGCCGTGTGCGAAATGTCTATGTCCATGAAATATTGCGTTTGCTGGGTGATGACGGTGGGGTCGAGCCATCCGGCTACGGCGAGCTCGTCCCACATGAATTCTTCGTCGGCATATTTTGCCAGGTATTGCGAGGCGGGGCTGGGTGATTTCGCGATTTCGGCGATGAGTTCTTTGGTCATGCGAGTTTTAACGGAAATATCCACAGTGGTGATGGTGATTTTGTGCCACGGGGCGGTGAGAACGATGTGGACTGCTTCGGGGTCCCACCAGAAATTAAATTCGCGGCGATTTTCTGCGCGCCATTCTTTGGGGACGATGGGGGCAATGCTGCCGCCCATGACTACCAGTTCTTGCGCTAGATCGGAGACTTGCGGATCGAGGCTGATGGCTTGCGCGATGTCGGTCATGGGGCCACCGGCGTAAATCGTGACTTCGTGCGGATATTTATGGACCATACGGATGATGAAGTGAGCGGCGTCTTCTTTTTGCGCTTGCAGAGTTGGGTTACCTTCGGCGAGATCGGGAACTTCGAAGGGCAGATGATATCTTCCGCGCAGGCCGTCGCCCAGATTCATGCCGGGGCGGTGGCCATTCCACGCGCCTTGATAGTGGACCGTGCCGTAAAGTTTTTCCCAGCGTTCGATTAATTCCATGCGGTTGATCAGCGGGTAGACCGAGCCGGGATAAACGGGGATGTCCTGGTGGCCGGTGAGTTCGAGCATGCGCAGAGTGTGGGCTACTTCTTCGTCGCGCCACATGTCGCCGCTGACGACGGTGATGCCTAGCGTTTCAACATTTGGCGATTGCAGGAACATCAGGATGGATTGCTGGTCGGTGGTGGCGGCGCCGCGCGCGTCCTGGTCAATGATTACTTTGCGTTTCGTTTGCGCGCGGGCGGCGCTGGAGGTCAGCGCGACGAAGAAGAGGATGACGGTTAACGGCACGATTCTGTTCAGGCCCATGGTAATGGATCCCCTTGTGGTGAATCGGCTGCTGATTAATTGCGGCAGGCTTCGCTTGGCTGCGTTCCGGCGGCAGGACACCTGTGGCACCAACGGAGCTTATAGTTCTCCGGCGAGGGGGAGTCAAGGGAAAACGGAGTTTTTGCGCGTGGCGAGATCGTGCCGAAACGGGACGCGGCGATTCATGTCAATAGCGGATGTTATAATCCGCGGATGTTTGTGGGCAGCGGAAAAACGCGAGTGTGTGTAATGGCGCTGTTTGCCGTGACGCGCTGTTTTGATTTTGCGGCGGATGCGCGGGTAAGTTTGGCGCAGACGGCGGCAGGTCAGCAGGCAGCGAGTTCGATTTCACAGGCGCGGGCTTCTGCGGCGGCGGGCCAATTTGCGGATGCGATTGCGGAGTATCACGAGGCGCTGCGGATTGCGCCGCGTAATGTGGATGCGGAAATTGGATTGGCGCAGGCGTATCGCGGGGTGCGCAATTTTGAAGCGACCAAGCAGACGCTGGAGCAGGCGCGGCGCGAGCATCCAAAAAGCGCGGCGCCGCTTGCGATGCTGGGCGATCTGGATTTGGAGCTGCAGACATACGATGCGGCGATCGCGCAGTTGAGCGCTGCGCTGGCGCTGGAGCCTGCGAACCTGGACGCGCGCAATCGGCTGGCTGTTGCGTACAAAGCGAAGGGTGGCGTGGCGGACCAGGCGCACGCGCTGGACGAGATCGCCAAAGTGCTGGCGCGCGATCCGCAGAATGCATTGGCGCTTTATACGCGCGCGGAAATTTATGCGGACCAGAATCGCGATGCGTTGGCGCTGCCCGACGCGGAGAAGGTTGTGGACTTGCAGCCGCAGAATTCACGAGGGCGGGCGTTGCTGGGGAAGATCCTGGTGCGTGCGCCTGCTGGCGCAGCGCCCCAGGAAATTAAACAGCGCTGCGGGCGAGCGGTGCTGGCTCTGGAGCCGGTGGTGAATGTCGCGGGGGTAGCAGCTTCGGCGGCCGCCGATTCCGAGACATTGTTTCTGCTGTCGCGCGCCTATCGTTGCGCGGGGCAGGATGAGAAGGCGGCGGAGACGTTGGAGGAGTTCCAGAAATCGTCGCAGAACGATCGGACTTTGAAGGAAAATCAGACGCAGGCGAAGCATTTAGTGCAGCAGGCGGACGAGCTGGCCATGAAGAACGATCTCGCGGGGTCGCTCGCGGTATTGCAGCAGGCGATTGCGATGGACGCGACTTATCCGGGGGCTTATTCACAGCTGGCGAAACTTTATTATTCGGCGGGAAATATTGAGAAGGCGAGCGAGGCGATTGGGCGGGCTTTGCAGCGGGCGCCTTACCATCCGGAATATCTTTACGTGCAGGGAAAGATTTTTGAGCGACAGGGGAAGACGGATGATGCGCTGCTCGCGTTTCAGCGGACGGTGCTGGTGAATCCGAAGGAGTCGGACGCTTATTTTGAAATGGGAGCGATTTACCAGCAGCGCGGGGAGCGGGTCAAGGCGCGGGCCGCTTACGCAAAGGCGGTCGAGATTTCACCGGACGATCCGGATTACCGGCGGGCGTTGGCGGGGTTGAAGGGTGACGTCGCTGCGACGCCGTGAAGGCAGAGATTGCTGCGCGGTTAAATCCTGCCGCCCTGCAATTTGCATCTGGTAAAATCCTGACCCTATGCGAATTCACAACAGTTTAATTTTCATGTTGGTTGCGGCCGTCGCCGTGGCTGGCGGTGTGTCGCTGCCTGCGCAGAAGACCTCCGCTAGCGTGGCGTCGCGCGTGGCGGCCCAGAACGCAATCTTCGAAGAGAAGTACCAATCGGACCTGCGTAATTTTCCGGAGAACGCGACGGCGTACGGCGATTATCGCTACAACGACAAGCTGGAGGATTATTCGCTGGCGGCGATCGCGGAGCGGCACAGGACTGACGAGGCGTTTTTGGCGAGGCTCGAAGCCGTTCCCACCGCGGGTTTTACCGATCAGGATCAGCTATCGCACGATGTGATGCTGCGGGTGCTGCAACAGCGCAGCGCTGATTTTGCGCTGAAAGAATATGAGATGCCGGTCAATCAGATGAACGGCATCCATACCAGCCTGGCTGACTTGCCGCTTTCGGTGCCGCTCGATTCCGTGAAGCATTACGAGGATTACGTGGCGCGACTGCGGCAGATTCCTGGCGCGTTGAACCAGACCAGCGAAGTGCTGCGCGCGGGGATGCGGGATAAGCTGATGCCCGTGCGCTTTCTGCTGGAAAAAATTCCGGCGCAGTGCGACGGGATCATCGAGGCGGACCCATTTCTGCAGCCGACGAAGAAATATCCGGCGGACATTGCAGCGGATGAGCAGAAACGGCTGACGCAGGAGATCAGCGACGCCGTGAATGAGGATGTGATTCCGGCGTATCGGACGTTTGCGGCCTTTGTGCGCACGGAGTACGCACCGCAGGGGCGGACGGCGCTGGCGGTGACTTCTTTGCCGGAGGGCGAGAAGCGCTATCAGAACGATATTTACGGACGCACGACCACGCGCATGACGGCGGAGGAAATACATCAGCTTGGCCAGCGTGAGATCGAGCGCATCGAAGGCGAGATGACGGCGATTGCGAAGAAGGAAGGGTTCTCAGACCTGGCTTCCTTCCGCGCGTCGGTGATAAAAAATCCGAAATACATTCCGACCAGCGCGGAACAGATTCTTGATGATTTCCGGCGCTACATTGCGGAGATGGAGCCGAAGCTGCCGGAGCTTTTTACGCTGCTACCGAAATCTCCGGTAACGGTGGAGGCGATTCCAGCTTTTCAGGCAGCCGCGGCGACCCATTACGTGACGGGGACGCCCGATGGGAAACGTCCGGGGCGCGTGGTGGTGGCGACATCGGATTTCGCCGAGCGGTCGCTGGTGGGGGATGAGGCGATCGCTTACCACGAAGGAATTCCCGGACATCACTTGCAGCTTTCCGTACAGCAGCAGCTTACGGGGTTGCCCAAGTTCCGGCTGCATGGGTTGGGGTTCAACGCTTACATCGAAGGATGGGCGTTGTACGCGGAGCAGCTGGGGAAAGAGGTGGGGCTTTATCAGGATCCGATTTCGGATTACGGGCGGCTGTCATCGGAATTGTTTCGCGCGGTGCGTTTGGTGGTGGATACTGGAATTCACTCCAAGGGATGGACGCGCGAGCAAGTGGTGGAATTTTTTCGCAAGTCGGGCGCGGTAGATGAGCCAACCATTCAGTCTGAAACGGATCGGTACATCGCGTGGCCGGCGCAGGCACTTAGTTACAAATTGGGGCAGCTGAAGTTCCGCGAATTGCGCGAGCGTGCGCGCAAGGAACTGGGCGCGAAGTTCGACATACGGGCTTTTCATGACCAGATGATTAATGGCGGGACATTGCCTCTGGACTTGCTGGAAGCGCGGACTGACCGCTGGATTGCCGAGCAGAAATCAAAGTGAATTTTGTTTGACGCGGCGGCGCGGAGTCTGGCACATGGCTTCCAGCGCGATCGCCAGATCTTGCACTCCGCGGCGGATTTCCCTGGCGTCCACTGCGGCGAAACCCAGCTGCAGTCCCGTAGCTGCGGCGTTTCCCCGGCTGTAGATGCTCAGCGGAATGACCTCCACGTTTCGTTTGGCGGCCGCGGCTGCTGCGGATTCACCCCTCACTCCACGCCTTAACCAGCCTACTGTCTGCAAGCCTGCTTCGACTCCTGAAATTTCCAGCAATCCGGCGAGATTTTGTTTGGCGCAGTGCAGCAGGACGTGCAGGCGCTCGGCGTAAATTTGCCTCATGCGGCGGAGATGGCGGCCGAAGTGTCCTGCGGTGATGAAATCGCAGAGTATGGTTTGCTCCATGAGCGGGGCATGACGGCGGGTGATGGAAAGCGTGGCGGAGAAGCGATCTGCCAGGTCGGACGGGAGCACGAGATATCCCAGGCGGAGGGAAGGGAAGAGAACTTTGCTGAAGCTGCCGGTGAAGAGGACTTCGCCGTGGCGGTCGAGGCCTTGCAGGGCGGGGAGGGGGCGGCCGGCGTAGCGAAACTCGCTGTCGTAATCGTCTTCAAGAATCAGGGTGCCGGATTTGCGTGCCAATTCGAGCAATTGCAGGCGGCGGGCGAGGCTCATGGTGATTCCCAGGGGGAATTGGTGGCCGGGTGTGACGTAGACCAGGCGCGCGTTGCGCAAAGTTGCTGCGCCTAGCTTCATGCCGTCCTCGTCGAGGGGCACGTACGATATTTTTGCGCCGAGCGATTGGAATACAGCGGTGGCACCGATGTACCCGGGATTTTCCATGCAGACGCAGTCGCCGGGGTTCAGGACGAGGCGCGCGACCAGATCGAGGGCTTCCTGCGCGCCGGAGACAATGGCGATTTGGCCGGGGACGCAGTTCACGCCGCGCGAGGAGCTGAGATAATCGGCGACGGCGTGGCGCAGGGGCAGGTATCCGAGCGGATCGCAGCCGAGCAGAAAATTTGTGGAGACTTTGCGCAGACGGCGGGCGGCGACTTGCGCCCACAGCGTGGTGGGGAAAAGATCCAGGGCCGGCAGGTTGGGACGAAAGGCTCGACTGGGGCGGAGCGCGAAACTCGGAAACAGGCGGACGCGTTTGGCGTATGCGGAAATTTTTCGCGGCTTCATTTCTTCTTGCGCCAGTGGTGGCTTGGGAGTGCTGCGCACCTGCAGCAGATCGTCGGGCAGGGTGTTGCTGACGTATGTGCCAGAGCCCGTGCGAGCTTCGACGTAGCCCTCGGATTTGAGTTGTTCGACGGCACTGACGATGGTGCCGCGCGACAGGCGGTACTGGCGGGCGAGATCGCGCGTGGCGGGAAGTCGGGCGGCGGCCCGCAGGCGGCCTTCCAGGATTGCGGCGCGCAGCGAAGCGTAGAGCCAACGGTAGGCTGGGGCTGTTTTATGTCGGGGAGGGAGCGCGAGTTCGAACGTGGCAGCTCGTTTGGCCATGAAAGTGGTACAGGAAGAATATCATAAATGGACCTTGTGAATAGACCGCTATGGATTTAAGTTGGGGCTGCGGGAGGAAGCGATGAGAGCTTACGCAACGGCGAGGAGAGGGGCTAGTGCTGCGCTGTGTTTCCTGGCGGCGGGAATTCTGGGGTGGGATCAAGTGCGCTCCGATACGCAGCGCGCCGAGAAGAGTGAACGAGCCAGAATCGTGCTGACGCAGGAGCTGCCCAAAATGGATGGCGAGCATCTGAAGGCGACCCTGGTGGAGGTGAGTTATGGGCCGGGCGAAGCTTCGGCCGCGCATAGCCATCCTTGTCCGGTGATCGGTTATGTTGCAGCGGGGGCTTTGCGGACGCAGGTGCGCGGTGAGAAGGAAGTGGTGTACACGGCGGGTGAAAGTTTTTACGAGGCGCCGCAGGGCGTCCATGTGGTGTCGGCGAATGCGAGCCAGACCGAGCCGGCGAAGTTGATTGCGTATTTTGTTTGCGATCATGATGCGCCGTTGAGCCTCGCGGCGCCCGGGTCCGCGGGGCGGGGAGGGAAGTGATCATGCAAGAGCGATCGTTTGACGCGGGCGATGCGGCGCGTGGGGCTGCGGTGAGGGAGTGCGCGGTGAATTGGCAACGCTGGGGAGTTTTGTATGCGCGCTGGGCGCTGGGCGCGGCCTTTTTGTCGGGGATTGCCGACCGTTTCGGGTGGTACACGGGTCGGAACGTGGGCTACGGAAACTTCGCGGGGTTTGTGAGATACACGGCGCAAGTTAATTCGTTCATGCCGCCGGTTGCGATTCCGTTTTTGGCTTGGGCTGCGACGGCCGCGGAATTGTTTCTAGGGATTGCGTTGATCCTCGGCATCTGGCCGCGTTGGGTGGCTCTGGGCAGCGCTCTGCTACTGGTGCTGTTTGGAATTGCCATGGGGATTTCCTTTGGGATCAAGTCGCCGCTGGATTATTCGGTGTTTTCGGCGTCGGCGGGAGCGGTTTTGTTGGGGCTTTACGGGGATCGAAACGCGGCGGCGAAAGCCTGAGCGGCGTCATCGGAAAGAATGAGAAGCACGCCCAAGGAGGATTTGTGGAGGCGCGATTTAATTTCATGAAGGCGGCGCCGGGAGCTTACGCAGCAATGCTGGGGCTGGAGCATTATTTGCACGAGTGCGGACTGGAACAGACCTTGCTGCTCTTGATCAAGCTGCGCGCTTCGCAGATCAATGGGTGCGCGTACTGCCTGGATATGCATTGGAAAGATCTGCGGGCGAGCGGAGAGACGGAGCAGCGGATGTATTCGCTCGATGCGTGGCGGGAATGCCCATATTACTCCGAGCGCGAGCGGGCGGCGCTGGCTTGGACGGAAGCGGTGACGCTGATTACCAAGGATCACGCGCCGGACGCGGTGTATGAGGAAACGCGCGCGCCATTCAGCGAGAAGGAGCTCTGCGATCTGACTTTGGCGGTGGCGGCGATCAATGCATGGAATCGGCTGGTGATTTCCTCGCGGACGGTTCCGGGTGGGTACCAGGCTGGGTCGGCGAAGGCGGCGCACTGAAAGGCGCGATGAACGATGCTGTCCCGGAATTTTGTATTGTGTGCCGGTGTGTTCGGATGGGCAGACAAATTCAAGAGGAGGAAAACATGCGGCGGATTGTCAGGCTGATAGTCGCGATTTTTGTACTGGGATTGCTGCTCGGGCCGGGAACGGCGTTCGGCCAGGATGAGCGCGGGCAAATTCTGAAAGTGCGGGAAAGCGTGTGGCGAGCGTGGTTTGCGAACGATACCAAAGCGCTGGAAAGGTTGGTGCCACCGGAGACGATCGTGATCAGCTCGGATGAGGCGAAGTGGAAGAACCAGGCGGATGTGTTGCGGACGGCGGCGGAGTTTCAGGCAGGTGGAGGAAAACTGCTGCGGCTGGAATTTCCGCGGACGGAGATACAGGGCTTCGGCGATGTGGCGATTATTTGGACCTCGTACGTGGTGGAGACGGAAGAAAATGGTAAGCGATCGGTGAGTTCGGGGCGGGCCACGGAGATTTTTGTGCGGCGCGATGGCCAGTGGGTGAATCCGGGCTGGCATACCGACTCATTCAAGTGAGCGTGGCGCGCGATTGTGATAGGCGCAGGTCGCGGGCGGTAGCGTTGGTGTTCGATGCGATGCAGTGTGCTGGATTGCACATTCTTGAAAAGCGGCGGGATGCATAGTCCATGCACCGCGTCGTGCGAGCGGAATTCTGGATCTGGAGGCCTTCTACATGCATCGTGCACATCGTTACATCGCTTCGCTGTTTCTTACTGCCGCTTTGGCGGCGCCCGTGTCAATGATGGCCGCGCCTGTGCCGCAGCAGGTACGAGTTTACGATCGGGATCACAAGGACTACCACAACTGGGACGACCACGAGCGTCATGCATGGGGGGTATTTCTGACGGACAATCACCGGCAAGACCACGAATATGCGCACGCCAACCGGAAAGAGCAGAGGGAATATTGGAATTGGCGGCACTCGCACCCGGATTAATCTTTCGATCGAGCGGTTTTTCGAAACAGGAAATGCCTGCGACCGGAGCGTCCGGTCTGTGAAGAAGCGGATCGGACGCCGTCGCGGGAGTGTGGCTTCAGTACAGTTGTGAACTTCGCAGTTGTGGCTCCCGCCGGTTAAAGTCTGCCTTGCACGACCAAAATCCACAGTAGAAGCGGGAGAGATCCTCGCCTGCGGCGGGGCCGCTGGAGGCAGAGGCGCCGGCCTCAGGATGACGATGCTTGGTCGCATCGCCCCAGGGTGCAGAGTTGTTCGCAACCGCTGCATAAACCCAAGAGCACAGGCGACAAGATTGCCTATGCCAGGGGGTGGCGGATGGTTGAGCGGCACTACGACGTCAACGGCTTGGCGCGGGGTAGCCGATCAGGTAGGCGATAGGGGCGTTGCTGGTGGGACTGATGCGCTCGCCGAGTTCCCAGTGGTATTCGGCGGCGGTTAGCTGGGCGATGATTTCGCGGAGTTCCTGCGGGCGATAAGTGCGCAGGCAGGAGACGATGCCATCGAAGAGGAGGACCAGCGGAATCACCGGAACGAGATAGGTGCAGAGCAGGCGGGACCAGCGGAAGGGGCGGATCCACGGAGTAAACAAGAGCGGGAGGAGGGCCCAGAGAAACATCCACGCGATGGCAGAGGGGGCGCGGCGGGTGATTTCAAAGATGCCGATGCCTTGGTTTGAGTCCACGGCGTTCTGCAGGATGGCGCGGGCTTCTGCGGGTTGAAAATGATGGAAGGAGGTGAACATGGTGCGGAAGCCGCGGAGTTCGGGCGGGACGTTGGTGGCGTCCACCGGAGTCGCATGGAACGCGATGTGATTTTGCGAATTGGCACTGGCTGATCGGAAGGCGCCGAGATTGGGATATTTATCGGTGAGGAGGATCTCCAGGGAGGCTGCTTGCCCGTGCAGGCGGGGAGAAAGCTTCAGCCATGGGCCGCCGCCACCGGAGCACATATCAATAATGCTGCTGTTACGCGTTGCGTCGAGCGAGACTTGCAGGAGCGGGACAACGGGGGCGTAGGCGCCGAAGAAATTCATGGCGTTCTGAAGTGTGTCGGTGATTTGGTCGCGGAGAAATTTCGGGAACCATGGTTGTTCGTGGAGTTCGATGAGATGTATGCGACGCATGGGGATTCGTCTTGCCAGGAGTATGAGGCAACGCGGGCGGGCTCGGCAAATGGATTGCTGGGGGATGCAAGACGCACAGCCAGGACTGGGCTAATACATGATGGTGCGAGTGAGGTGATGGGGCCAGTCGGTGGTGTGGTAGTGGGTCCAGATACGGGCGTCGATTTGGGGGATGATGATTTGGGCGTCTGGGGCACGGAGCTTGTTGATCTCTTCTGTGAGCAGGGCGGTGGAGTAGATGCAGTGGGCGCGGATTTCGATTTCTTGCGTGCTGTCGCGGGGGATCAGCTGGTGGGTA
Organism: Candidatus Acidiferrales bacterium; assembly: GCA_035602855.1. Taxonomy (GTDB): domain Bacteria; phylum Acidobacteriota; class Terriglobia; order Acidiferrales; family UBA7541; genus Palsa-295. Next base: position 7,763 of record DATNLN010000090.1, on the reverse strand, counting down.
GCGATGGTTTTTTCCAGCGCCGGGGAATAGGAAGTGATGCCCATCAGGCGCAGGCCCACGGGAACAATGTAATCGGCGAAAGCGGTCATGGAGTGGATGTCTTCGCTTTGGAATTTTCCTGTTTTGTGCAGACTGGCATAGAGGAACCAGAGGCCTAGCTGCGCGAGTTTGTAGAGTTTGATTTCGTGGCCGTCGTAGATGCTGACGTCGTTGAAGCGCGGGAATTCGACGACAAGGCGGTCCACCATGCCTTTGCCTTGATCGTAGAGCCGCGGCGAACAGCTGCGGATAAAATTGTGGAAGCGGCCTTGGTATTTCGTGGCGAGGACGGCGCCGGCCTGTCGCCAGAGCTCCATTTTTTCATCGAGCATGGGGATTTCGATATTGCCCGCGAAGATTTTTTCCATTTGCGGGCGGCTTAGCTGGGCGAGGTAGTGGCCGTCGAGTAGGGGCATGCCCTGATCCATGGCGCGCTTGATGCAGGCGAATTCGGCTTCGGAATCGGACCAGTGCTGGCCGGCGTAGTCCACTTGAAATTTTATGTGTGTGGCGAAATCGGTGAAGGCGGTGTCTATGACGTCGGCGACCATGATGAAGTCGATAATCTCGTCGGGATCGTTCTCGCCGACGCCCAGGGGCAGATGGTATTCGGGCATGGGAAGTTCTTCGTAGGCCATCCAGCTCGCGACTTCAATTAACTTTTCAACGTGGGTGTGGACGTCGCGAGAATTTTCTATGACCGGAGGAAGGCTATCGAGGACGGGACTGCCGATGGGTTTGGGCCAGCGCACCTTTTCACGCGATGCAGCCGAAGTAGCAGCTTGCCGGAGGCTTTCGCCTCCGGCTGCCGCTGCGATCATGGAGCTGGTTGCGGATTGTAAAAACTGCCTACGTCCCAGGGGGCCCAAGATCGTCAGAATACGAACTTGACGCCTGCTTGGAACGCGAACGGGGTGCTCCCGGGCGCGATCTCTGTGATCGCGCGGAAGCCGTTTACACCGATTCTTGGCATCGTGGCGGCGGTGAGCGGCGCGCAGGTCATTCCCGCTGGGCCCGTCACGGAACCGGTACCGCTAGGCGGTGGGGCAGGTGTGAAGTTCGGAGTGCAACCTGTCACACTTGCCAAGGAAATTGTCGCCGTATTGGGATTGTTGGGATTCGAGTAAAGATTGCCGTGGTTGGTGACGTTGAAGAAATCACCGGACAATATCACGTGCAATCGCTCATGGATGGGGAGTTCTTTTTGTATCCGGCCATCCCATTCAAAGTACCCGGGCTGGTCAAACGGGTAACGCCCCAACAGGAAGGTCTTGCCGGCGGCATTTGTATAGGTCGGGCGGTCGTTGTTGTGCCCGAGGTCGGAAACTTCGTCGCCATTGATATCTTCGGCGATGTAGAGGGGGAAAGGCACGCCGGTGTGAGCGATCACGCTGGAACTGACTTCGAAGCCCCAGGGCAACTCGTAGACGCCCGCAGCCTTGAATTGATTGGTGATGTCCAGACCGTTGCGGCCGTAGTCCAGGTTCAGATTGATCGGATCCTGCTGGCCGAAGTAGGTATCGGTATCGCGTTCGCTGGCGCCATTGTCTTTGTTTTGCGACCAGATGTAATTGGCGAAGACCTGGAAATGATTGGAGAAGCGCTTGGTGAGGTTGATAACTAGAGATTCGTAATTGCCATGACTAAAACTGGCTGTTTCGTTGTTTGAAGTGGGCAGCGTGGGGTCCAGAGGCGTGGGTCCTTGGCTCGTCAGCGCGCCGGCGGTGTAATTAAACGTTTCTTGGAGGATCGATCGCCCGAATGGGTCGGTTCCAGTAATGACATAGTTCCGCTGCCAGGCTTCTTCTGAATCGTATCCACCCGTTCGCAGATGATCGGAGTGCACGTAGGAGAAAGTAGCCGTCAACTGCAAGTTGTAGGGCAGCGATTGCTCGACCCCGCCCGTGAAGCTGGAGACGCGCGGATTCTTAAATGCGGGATCCACGTATCCGCCTCCGGACGTGGAATCGGGACAGCCGAATTCGGTTCCGCAAAGCTGGTTGACGGCTAAAGGTGTGGAAGTGGGATTGAGATAGGGAAAGCCAACGTTTCCGCCTTCTGGAAAGCCGCAAGTGCCGATGCAGTGAGTCAGGTTACCAGCGCCCGCCGTGGGCATGAAAATTCCGACCGTGAGAGCATAGTAGAGACCCCAGGCAGCGCGGACAACGGTGGGATGAGATCCTTGCCTTACGTTCCAGGCAACGCCGATACGCGGCCCCCATTGATTAAAGTCAGCTGGCACACGCTGCGGGACAGGGGCCTCGTGCGACCCTGCGCCCTGACCGACGAGCACTGTGGATCCCCACAAGGGCGTTTGCGGTTGAGGATTCCAGGTGCCATCCCAACGAAGCCCGTAGGTGACGGTAAGGTTACGCGTCAACTGCCATTTGTCCTGCCAGTAGAGGCCCAGGTCGGACTGATAGTTGGGAAAAAGAGTTGTAGCTGGACCCAAGAACGAGAGCGGCTTTCCATTCAGGGCAACGCCTTGGCTGAGCAGGCAGTTGAAGGTGACCGTCGCGCAGCTGTTTAGTCCGTTGGTTATCCCGCTATTGAAATCAGCGATATCGAAGTAATCGTATTCACCTGCTCCCCATCCGACGAAGGAATCTTTGCGGTCCTCGAAGGTGACCGAATCTCCGCCAAATTTCATGTCGTGCTTGCCGAACGAATAATTGAAGTTGTCCGCTGCTTCGAACTTACCGTCCTGGTTGTTAATAGGCAAGTAGTAGCGTTGGCCGATGCCATAATTAAAGGCGCTGCCGATGGCCAGGTTCGGGAAGGCGGGATCGGAAATCGAAAGGCCGGGCGAATCGCTGTTTGAATGGCGCTCGCGAACCTCATCGGAAAGGCTGATGCGGGCCTCGTTCACCTTGCGGCCAAGCACCGTATTCAGGCTGAAAACTACGGACCCGCCTTTGTTCGTGAAGTTTTCGGTATTGTCGAAGGCCTGAGGAATTTCATTCTGTCCCTGAGCGCCGCTAAACCCATTGGTGTGGTTCCTGGTGAAGTAGCTCCGTATGCTGAAATGGTTCGCGGGGCTGAATTGATAGTCGTAGTGTCCCAGGATCGTGAACAAATTCTGGAACTGATTGCTGGGGCCTTGGAAGCCTGCTATCGAGGACTTGCCATAGCAGTCCATCAGCACCAGCTCCCCGGCAGTCGGGCTGGTTCCACAGCCCGGCGGCAGCAAAGTACCGGGCGAAAGATTACTGGGAAGCGGAACGGTGCCCGGGGCGCAGGCTCCCGGGGCGCAGTTCGCAAAAGCGGGCCCCGTAATCAGAGGTAGCTCGGCGAGGCAGGCTGCTTGTCCCGCACCCGGCGAACAAAACTGAGTAACTAGCGGGCCATTCTGTAATTGAGTATCGGCGGCGAGAAACAGGAATTGGCGGTCTTTGTGGATGGGGAAGCCGACCGATCCCCCGAACTGATTTTGGGTGGCGATGTTGGGAGGCTCGCCGACCGCGTCGTTAGCCGTGAAATCGCTGCCGCGGTAGTAATCGTGCGCTTCGCCGTGAAGTTCGTTCGTGCCGGATTTGGTGACCACGTTGACCAAGCCGCCGGTGGCGCGGCCAAATTCCGGAGCAAAGCCGTTGGTGACTACCTGGAATTCCTGCACGGCCTCGAGGGGGACCGTAAAATTTTTCGTTTCCAGCGAGCCGAAGATTTCACCGAAGTAGTTGTTGAACGTATCCTGGCCGTCAACGACGATGCCTAGGTAGTCGCTTTGCTGGCCGCCCAAGCGGATGCCGCCACGCAGCCCGGGAACGACCTGCGCCGAGGAACTCAGTTGCGCCAAGTCGCGATAATCGCGGCCGGAGAGCGGGAGGGTCTGCAAATCTTTCTGATTGATCACCTGGTTGATGCCGGCGGTGGAGGTGTCGACGGGCCCGACCTCCAAGGCGGAAACCGTGACGGTTTGCGTCTGGCCTTTAATGGGGAGAGTGATGTCCAGGCTCAGACTGGCGCCGATGTCCACGACGAGGTCGGTAACGATGGTAGAAGCAAAGCCCTCTGCCTCTGCCTGGATCTTGTACGTGCCGGGCAATAACTGAGCAAAGTCGTATGAGCCGGCGACGTCGGCGGTGAGTTCGCGCTTATAACCGGTGGAAGGATTCGAGATGGTCACCTTGGCGCCTGCCACGATGGAGTGCGAGGTGTCGTAAACGAAGCCGCGGATTTCGCCGCGCTCGACGGATTGCGCGCCCGCACCGGGAGCGGCGAAGAAAAGACTCGCAAGCGACAGGACGACGGCCAGTGCTGCCAGAAACACAACCTTCTCCATTTTCATTGTTTCTCTCCCTCTGGGTGTGGAGCGGACAGCCGCGAACTTTGATTGGCCGGAATGCGCGAAGTATTCGGTTTTCATTTTACTTACCCGCCAGCCGGGAATTGAGCAGCTGGAGAAATTTTTCGGCGTTGACGCCGGTGCAAACCTCGACGTTTGGTTCCACGTGATCTACGCCTTCGATGATGTAGCGATCGCCGTGCAGCACGTTGCGCTCGACGGCATTGCGGCGATTGGCGACAGTCTCGCCGCGGGTGAATTCTCCGCGCGATTCGACGTCCACGTGCATTGGTTGCGTCGAGACGATGGAAGGATCGATGGCGGTGCCGACGGCGAGCGGGTCGTACATCGGCGAACCTCCGCCCGCGCCGTATTTGGCTTCTTGACGGATCAGGAAAGTGAGAACTTGCACGGCGAAGTCGTTTTCGGGGCCGTGAGTTTTCGAAAGCTGATCGAGATGCGCCTGGTCGTAGAGAGTTTTATCGCCGACATCGAGGCCGACCATGGTCAAGCGCCAGCCGGCGTGGAAGACGATCTGCGCGGCTTCGGGATCGTTGTAGATGTTGGCTTCGGCAGAGGCGTTCACGTTGCCGCCGGAAATCGAGCCGCCCATGATTACGACTTCCTTCACCAGCGGAACGATGGAAGGGTCTTTCAGCAGGGCGAGAGCGATGTTGGTGAGCGGGCCCACCGGGACCAAAGTGATCTCGTGCGGCGACTCGTGAATCATTTGAATGATCAGGTCGGGGCCGAAGCGGGGATCGGCCTTGCACTTGCTCGGTGGCAGGTCTACGTTGGCCAGACCATTGGCGCCGTGCCAGAGTTCGGCGGTGATCAGCTTTTGAAACAGCGGATGCTGCGCGCCGCCGGCGACCGCTATGTCGCAGCGATTGGTGAGCGATGCGAGCTTCAGAGCGTTTTCCAGGCCTTGCTGCGCGGTCACATTACCGGGGACAACGGTGAGAGCGCGCACATCGAGTTCCGGCGAATTCAGCGCGAGCAGGATCGCGAGCGCGTCGTCGGTGCCCGGGTCGGTATCGATGATTACTTTTTTGGCGGCGGGCGCTGCGGCGCCACTAGCAGGGCGCGCCGTATCGTCCGCGCGTGTTGCGGGAGCGACGGCGAAGATGACGAGCGCGATGCATGCTGCAAGCATTGCGCCTCGCACTACCGCGATGTGTGCGGAGATATTTGCGTGCGTGGCGGCTGGCCGCACGTCCTTGCGCGCAGCACAAGAGCGGAGCGAAAATTCCGCGCTCGCATAGTGCAAGAACTGCGGAGTAATTAGTGGAATCACTTCTGGACAGGGCCCCCCAGCCCACAGAATGGAAGCAGGCTATCCTTGGGTACGGGCGGAGTCAACACGAAACTGAGTGTGCGCGAAAGTTTTCCACAGAGAGCGAATCAGTTCCATAAAAGAACTGAGTGTATGAAATCTGGAAAACATATTAAAGGAATGTGAATGAGGTCGCGGGGCGGTGCTATCCGCGCGGAGAGATGGCGCGTCAAAGAGGGCAGATGATTCTCGGAATGAGACGTGGCGTGGTGCGGGGATTCGATGTGCTGATAGAATCTGTTCGGCAATGAGACCGTCACGAATGCTTTTTCGCAGGCCCCTGCTTATTTCTATTTCCATCTTTATTATGGCTACCGCAGATGTGTCCGGCGCATGGCTGGGGCCGCCGGCGCGCGCGGCGTATCGCAGACTGATGGACGCGCGCGAGCAGCAAGCTGCGCACCCGCCGTCGCATGCGGGATCGGCGGCTGGGTCTGAGCAAGACGACACCGTGAGACTGCGGCATCGCAGCGAAATCAGCAATCCTTATCATGTGGAATTTCGTGACGTGACCAGCGCGGCGGGAATTCGTTTTCATCATGAACGGGCTTCGTCGCCGCAGCGGCTGTACCCGGAAACGATGGGAGCGGGCGTCGGATGGATTGATTACAACCAGGATGGATATCTGGACGCGATCTTCGTGAACAGCGGTTACACGCCTTATTATCACCCGTTGCTGCCGCCGCAGCCGGCGCTGTATCGCAACAACCGCGACGGAACGTTCACGGACGTGACGGAGCAGAGCAAGATTCACAGCGACGGAGGGTTCTTTTTCGGCGTGGCGGTGGGCGATTACGATAACGACGGGTTCCCGGATATTTATATGACCGGTTACCGCCATTCGGTGCTGTGGCACAACAACGGCGACGGGACTTTTACGGACGTGACCGCGAAGGCCGGAGTGGGCGACGACGGCAACTGGGGCACGGCGGCGGGATGGTTTGACTATGATCACGATGGCAAACTGGATCTGCTGGTGACGAATTACGTGCAGTACGACGTGGACCATCCGGTGCTGTGCGGCGATGTGCGTCCGGGATTCACGGGCATTCCGCAGAGCAGCGCTTATTGCCATCCGGACAGCTTTCATGGGAGTTCGGCGAAGCTGTATCACAACAATGGCGACGGGACGTTTACGGACGTCACCGAGAAAGCAGGGCTGCTGAATACGGACGGGAAGAGCCTGGCAGTGGTGCTGGCGGATCTGAACGGGGACGGGTGGACGGATATATTCATCGCGAACGACACGCAGCGGAATTTTTTGTACCTGAATAATGGCGACGGCACGTTCCGCGACGCGACTTATAAATCGGGCGCGGGATTCAGCGAAGACGGGCGGCCGGAAGCGGGGATGAGCGCCGACGCGGCGGACGTAATGAACAACGGGCTGATGTATCTATTCGTGAGCCATTTGGATTTCGAGTTAAATCGCATGTACCGGAACAATGGCGATGGGACGTTCACGGATTACACGATTGCTTCCGGGATCGGGCAAACGAATATATTACGGAGCGCTTTTGGGGCGCGATTTTTTGATTTTGATAATGATGGCTGGCGGGACTTGCTGGTGATCAACGGACATATTCTGGACAACATTGCACTGTATCACCCGGAAGTGGCGTACGAAGAAGAGAAGATGCTTTATCGCAATCGCGGCGATGGGAATTTTGTGGACGCGACGCGCACGGAAGGCGCGGATTTTCGCAAGCCACGTGTGGGGCGGGGTCTGGCAGTGGGAGATTACGATAACGACGGCTGGCAGGATTTTCTGGTGAGCAACAATGGCGAGGATGCGCAGCTTTTCCGGAATGAGGGTGGAAGTTCTCCTGCGGCTCAGGGCAACCACTGGGTCGCGGTGCGGCTGATCGGCACGAAATCGAACCGCGACGGCATCGGGGCTTCTTTGAAATTGACCGCGGGTGATTTGAAGCTCTACGACCAGGCGAAAGGTGGTATGAGTTATTGCTCGGCGCAGGATCCGCGAATTTATTTTGGGCTCGGGAAACATGAGGTGGTGGATTCGATCTTGATTCGCTGGCCGAGCGGATACGTGCAGGAGTTGAAGGATATTCCGGCGGATGTGATTGTGACGGCGACCGAGGG
>DATNLN010000072.1:0-8856 GCA_035602855.1 Candidatus Acidiferrales bacterium | reverse complement strand
TGACGCCGAGCGCGACGAGCTTGAGCTTTGGGGACGTGACTGTGGGATCGTCCGGGACGAACGAGGTCACGGTGAAGAGCACGGGAAACACCAACGCCAGCATCTCCAAGGTGGCAATCAGCGGGACGGGATTCGTGCTGGGAAGCTCGGTGGCGAGTGTGATCCTGGATCCATCGCAATCGGAAACTTACACGGTGCATTTCGATCCTACAGCGGCCGGCAGCGTGACCGGAACGCTGACAATCACCAGTAACGCGGCGAACTCGCAGATGAAGATATCTCTGTCCGGGTCTGGCGCTGTCGCTGCCACGAAGCACACAGTGGCGCTGGCTTGGGACCGTAGCAGCTCGACTGTGAACGGATATTATGTGTATCGCGGTACGAAACCCAGTGGGCCGTATACGCAGCTGAATTCCACGCCAGAGGCGAATCCGTCTTACTCTGACGGCTCGGTTTCCAACGGCCAAGTCTACTATTACTATGTGACGGCGGTGAACTCTGGCAACATCCAGAGCGCTGATTCGAACCAAGTCTCCGTAACGGTTCCCTCTAATTAAGCCTCGGAATTTGTCCCGCGGGGTCAGCCAAAGGTAATTGTTTTTGTCGTCCAGATAAATCTGCGCTAAAGCAATCCCAGATGGTCCGGATACTTGGCCTGTAACGAGCTCAGCAGGACTTCAAATTCGGGAAGATCGCGCAGATTCTGAAGCCAAGGGTCTCTCATAAAAAACGGCCAGCACGCGAATCCGGTACTGACGCTACGTTCAAGCCATTCAAATGCTTGGGTTGATCGCCCTAGTACAGCGAGAATGCAGGCAACTTGATAGTAGGTATGGTGGGCGTGTCCAAATGATTTTGGGTTAGCGCAGGCGCGCGTCAAACAATCAAGTGCGCGTCCGGACTTGCCGGTCAACGCGTAAAAAACGCCGAGCAAACTCACGGTGAGCGGTTCGTCTGGCAAAAGCTGCGTCGCTTCATCGAGCAGCGCTTTCGCCGCGTTCCATTCCTGCGTCATCATCGCAAGCTGCGGCGCAAGATAGACGGGGTATTTGTTGCCGGGACTCTCCGCGCGCCAGGCCTGGATTTCCTCACGCGCCAGGTCGTACGCTCCGCTCCAGACATAAACCTGCACGATGCTGTGGCTCACCGCTTTCTGCGGATGGAACGGTCGGCAGCGCTCGTACATTTCACGCGCGTGCTCCAGCAGTCCCACATGAGCCAGGATGGTGCCCAGACGGTTGTACGCATGCGGCAGATTCTTCTGCAGCGCGAGCGCGCGCCGCAGTTCGGTGATCGCTTCCAAATGCTGAAAGTTTTTCGACGGCCCCCAGAGCAGAAAAGCGTTGGCCACGTGTCCTTCGGGCAAATCTGGATCGAGTTCCAGCGCGCGGCGGCAGTGAAACTCGGCCTTTTCGAGCCACACGCTGGCCGGATCCAGCTCGAAATGGCGCGAGGCGCACACGAGCGAAAGCGTCGCGTGGGCCAGCGAGAATAAAGGATCGCGCGTGAGCGCGTTCGTCAAGCGCTGCGCCGCCTCTTCGAGCAGCGCCGGATCGCCAGACGAACTGAGCCGGTAGCCGCGCATGAATTCGGCATAGGCCAGCGGGTCGCGGCTATGTCGCGGGCGTCGCTGCAGCGGCGCGGCCGACAATTTTCTGTTCAACGCGCCGGCGATTTGCTGGGCGATCTCGTCCTCCAGATCAAAGAAGCGGTTCGCATGGAGGTCACATTTCCGCGCGAAGCAAATGCGTTGCAGATGAGAGTCGAACATTTCCAGCGAGAGGCGTTGCTGACCTTTGGATTCCTGAATCGCGCCGCGCACCACGAAGCGCACGCCCAGGCGCGCGGCAATATCGGAAGTCGCTGCTTCGCTGGGCGTGGTCAGCACCGCGGACGTCGGTAGCACGTCCACGCCATGCAGGTTCCCCAGGCGAGAAACCAGCGCATCTGCGAATCCGAGGCTGACGCCATGCTCGTCGGATGCATTCCCAAGCCGAAGCAGCGGCAGGACGGCGAGCGACGTGCGTTCGCCACGCGCTGCAGCCCGCTCTTCACTGTTCGGGGCCGCCGCGCTTTGCGCGGGATCGGATTGCGGGAAGCGCGCATCAATCACACGCACTGGACCGATAAACCGGTAGCCTTTGCCGACAACAGTTTCAAGGAAACGCGGTCTCGCGCGGTTGTCGCCGAGAGCAGCGCGGATCTTGCGGACGATGTTGTTGATGTTCGGCTCGGCATCAATAAAAAGATCGGAACGCCACAGCTTGGTGACAATATCCTTGCGCGAAACCAATTGTTCGCGCCGTGCCACCAGGAATATCAGCAGCTCCATGGGTTTCCTTTCGAGTTTTACCCGGCGTCCGCGACGGCGGAGCTCGTAGCGCCCGAGGTCCAGCTCAATTGTGCCTGCCGTCCGTTCTGCCGTCCGCATTGGGCTCCATTCAAAGCGTTAGCGCTTACGATTGAGTAAGTTACACCGATATACCAAAGATATGCAAAAGTTATCAGGCCTCAATTGAAAGCGTTTCTATTTCAAGCGATATTCTGATCGCCGAGCGGGACAAAGCGAAAGCGGTATTGATATCAGCTTTATCAAGCCACGCGGCAACCGGCTAGCGACGCAGTAGCAGCTTATTTCAGCTGCAGACAGCGGACCGCTAGAACAATCTTTCGCAGCAATTGAAAAGGTTCGGCGATTAGAGGATTATTCTCGCGGGTCAACATCTCACATTGGAGGCAAGGCCATGAAACACAACATCAATCTCACGCTCATGCTGGCCGGAGTATTGTGCGCTGCCAGCCTGGTGATTACCGCTGGCGCTCACCCGGCAGCTTCGGAAAAAAATGCATTCACTCCGAATGACATTCCTTACGGACCGGCGCCGGCGTTCGTTGCGCCGGGCGCGCAGCTTGCCGTGCTGGAGGGCAACCCCGGCGCAGCGAGCGGCGATTACACCGTTCGACTGAAAATGCCGGCCGGATATCGCATCGCACCCCATTGGCATCCGCAAAGGGAGAACGTTACGGTTATCTCTGGCACCTTCAAGGTCGGAATGGGAGATCGGTTTGACGAAAGCAAGATGGGAGCGTTTCCGGCCGGCAGTTTCGCTTATCTCGATCCCGACATGCATCACTACGCGATGGCCAGCGAGGAAGTGGTGGTGCAAGTCCATGGCACAGCGCCGTTACAGTTCAACTACGTTAATCCTGCCGACGATCCAAGCCGTAACAAATAATTGATTGCGCTGTCGCGGACAAGGGACAGTGCTGGGACGCGCAGTCGCTTAGCTGAACCTTAACTCCCAGCGGCGCTGCGCCGCTCGTTGACCTGGGACCGGGGACGGGAGATGGCCAGGTACAAGATCCCAGCAAAGCCAACCGGAGGCGCGGTGCGTAGCATAACTTTGAGCGTCGCAATATAGCTGGACGACCACCGCGCTAAAATTTGCCGGTTTCTGGCCACAAATAACCGATGGAGATCGCGCAACCGTAGATTTTGCAGACCGTCAACTCGTCAAGATCATCAGGGAATACCCGCCCAGGACACGCACAGCCAAATCCTTATGGATTGCGAAGGAAAGCGCGCGCGGAAAACTAAAGGCTTTTTGCAGCAGCGTTGGGCCAATTTCGTTGGACCGCGGCAGATAGAAGTGGTCCAGCACTTCGTATCCCGTGTCTTTCAGAGTCTGAAGCGCGGTGTCCTTCGTAAAATAATGCAGGTGCGCGTGCATTTCACGGCGGGTCATCAGTCCGCGCTTGCGCAGCACCGCTTGCACTGAAAGGTCGAGCGGAAAGTGGAAAATCTTGTGCTTGGCGCGCGGACGAATTTCACGCAGAAAAGTAAAATAATCCTCGAGGTGTTCGACGACATCCAGAACCAGAAGGAGATCGAAGCTCACTGATCGTTCCTTGCCAAGGTCGGCGAGCTTGAAGTGCAACTTATCATTTTTCCGGGGCTTGCTAAACTCGATTGCCTGAGGCGAGATATCGTATCCCCAGAATTCGTGGTCCGCGCCCATTTGCAGCTGGAGTTGCCGCAAGACTTCGCCTGCGCCGCAGCCGGCTTCGCAGATCGTTCGCGGCGAAAGGTCATTTCGGCTCAGCATCTCCATAATGTACTTGGCTTTGAACGGAGACTCTTCTACGTGCCAGGTGGGATTTTTCTTCAGGTATTCGCCATCTTTGTAAATATCCAGGTAGGGACTGGGAATGCTCGGTTCGCGTGCTGGCGCAGGTTGAGCCATGGGAACGGCATTCTATCTGAGTGCGGCGGTCATAGGAAAGACTTAAGAAAAGCAAGCGGATGGGAGAGCGAATCCTGCCGTGCGTTTTCCCTCTATCTGTCTGATAAAGAATGCGTTATCGGTCGCCGGTGATTCACATTGTCGGCGCCCAATACAACGTAAACGAATGTTCGGATCTTGGCGACCGATCCTCCGGGCGGTGCTGGAGGCGGTCTGGGCAGTCGTCAAAGGGAGCGCCCGCTCGCTGCCGATGCGGTGACTTGCAACTGGCGGTGCGCGGCGATGAGCGCCGCCTTCATATCGCGCTGCGCCACTACGAAAGTGAAACTGGAGCGCGAGGAACCCTGAGACCTGGCAAGGACGGAGATGCTTTCGCAGGCGAGCGCATGGAGCACCCGGCCAACGAGCCCTCCCGCACCGAACAGCTTCTCGCCGATGACGGTGACGAGCGCAACATCCGATTCAAGAGCAAGGGCACGGATGATTCCGCACGCCAGATCCGAAGTGAATTCCTTGCGCAGCGCATGCAGAGTTGTTGCGGCGAGCGCTGACGGAACGACCAGAGAGATTTCGTCCTGCGCGGTGGAATACTGCGGCGCCAACCGAAGTTCGGCCGGTACGCCGGCAATCGTGGCAAGTGCGCGCCGCAGAACATTCGGCGTGTCGGAAACTTTCGTCGCGCGCACTGTGATTAACGCGGCGTCGTTCGAGCCCGTCAGCGCCCGTACTCCCACGCCGCTCGAAGAGCCGTCGGATGTAATCTTGGTTCCGGGTCGTTCGGGAGCAAAGGTATTGCGGATCGCAAGAGGAATGCCCTGCAGCATCAAAGCGTGCATCGTTTTCGGATGCAGAACTTTGGCGCCCAAGTCCGCAAGATCCGATGCTTCGCGATAAGACATCTCAAGGATGGAGCTGGCGCCCGGCACCAGCCGCGGATCCGCGGTGAGAATACCGTCCACGTCAGTCCAGAGAATAACTTCATCTGCGTCAAGAGCCGCGCCCATAATCGTTCCGGAAAAGTCGGAGCTGTTGCGGCCAAGCGTTGTGGGCACGCCTTCCACAGTTGCGCCGATAAAGCCCGTCACCACGGCGACGATGCCTTGCAACAAAAGCGGGCGCAAACGCGCTTCACAGCGCTCGCGGGTGAGATCCATGAACGGCTCAGCGGCTCCGTGACGGGAATCGGTAACGACGAGTTCGGTGGCTTCGATGGCTTCGCAGAGCACGCCTCGCTGGGCGAGTGCAGCAGCAACCAGGGGAGCCGACAGGCGCTCGCCCAGGCCTGCAATCGCATCGCGCACTTGGGCCGATACGTCACGACGCTGGATGGCGTCTTCGCAGAGGCGCGCGCCCTCTTGCAGGCGCGCTTGAATCGTTTGGACAATCGTCTGGAGCTTTTCAGGGGAAGAAATCAGGACATTTGCCGCCGTCTCATGCCGCTGACGCAGTTCCTCGAAAATCGCCGCGACCGACTCGCGATTCCCGGCTTCCGCTTGACTTGCGGCTTCGACTAATTTATTGGTCACGCCGCTCATAGCGGAAACCACCACTACCACGTCGCTTTCGCGCGTAGCGGCGCGCACGATTGCAACGACTCTTTCGATGCAGGGCGCATCACCGACCGACGTTCCGCCGAATTTCATAACCCGCAGCGGCTTTTTCGCGTTTTCATGGAGTTGGCCGTGAACTACACGGGGGTGCAGCACATGCGCCGGATAAAACTCCGAAGTCCTTGCGTTCGGATCGCTGTGGGGGTTCGTCGCATGATTGGCAGAGGATGCGCGCAGCCGACGTTTGCCGAGCGGCTCCGCGGAAGCGAAGGAGGGTTCGACGGCATGGAGACCAGATTCCAAAGGCCGAGCTGAGAATCCAGATTGCTGCGGATATGCAGCCGCGCGTTCACTGCCGAATTCGGAATTTACTTTGCTTCGCAATTCCACTCGCTCCGCGCGCCCTCGTGATAGATCACTCATGTTCGTGGTAGGCGCGCCACTGAAAAAGCCTGCAGCCGATTTTGTTGCGAATACCAGGCGTCTTGTTTCTTGCGAGCGCGGACGCAGGCGCGAATCAATTCGGGCTTGTCCCACGGCACATCGTGGTAGGCCGACTGCAGAAACGCGCTTGCCGGATCGCGGATCCATTCCTGCGGAAAAAGCGCGAAAGTGTCGTCATCCGTGATTTTCGCAGCTGGGCGAACCGGCTGGCCGGAAACGGCCGAATACAGCGCCGCGGGAATATCGCGCCCTAGGCCGAGCGTCAGATGTCCAACTTGAGTCGAGCGCGGATTGATTTCGATGAGATAGGCGTTGCCGGTCTGCGATTCGAGCATGAAATCGAATCCGTGCAGGCCTGAAAGATTGAGGCGGCGCACCATCTTCTCCGCAGCAGCGGACATTTCAGGGTGTTCGATCGCGCGCAGGACGGTGGCCGGTCCAGCTGAAACGCCTTTATTGAGCACTTCGAAATGGAGAGCTGCCAGGACCTCGCCTTTCCAGCAGGAGACCGCGCTGGTTGCTTCGTGACCGGCTACGAACGCCTGCGCGTTCACGAGGGAGCGGCGACGAAGTAGAGAAGGCCATACTAAGGTCGTGTCGCGGTCAAGGAAAGCGCGCTTCATCGCGCGTGCCAAAAGAGGCGGAGCTTGCAGAGCGCGTAAGGCCCGTTCGGCGTCTTCCAGATTGCGCACGACGCGGACCCCGTCGCCGCCGGAAGAAAAGTCCGCTTTCAGGACGACCGGAAAATCATTCTGAGCCATCCAATTTTTTAGGTCGCTGCTGTTGCGAATGACTGCGGTTTTGGGAACGCGGATGCCCTCTTGCTGGGCCAACTCCATAAATTTGGCGCGCGCATAGAGTGCTGGGAAATTTTCGGGAGAGCCGAGCGAGCGCGCGATCAAGGCACAAAGTGAGGCGCCTGAGTCGCCCTTGCTGCGTTCCTGGTCGTACAGCAGATGTAAATGTTGGGTAGCCAAATCATCGCCCGGAACAAGCACGTCGGGCTTTGCGCCAGCAATCGCCTCGGCGACAGACGAGAGGGCGTCGAGGCCATCGTACTTGTAAATTCGGCGTACTACATCCGTCTTGGTGATGGGATGGTGAGACGGGCCGACAGCGTCCACGGTAAAGCCCGCGCTTGCCAGAGCCACTGCTAGACGCGCGGTTGGGAACCAGCGAACAGTGGTGATGATCAAAACCGTCGGCTTCACCGTGATTCGAGCCTCCCTAAAGCCTGCAGTTCGTAGCTGAAAGTGCAAAATGTTAGGTGCGACCGGTCAATGCGGTGTGACTGGTGCGTAGCCTAAATGGCAATCTATGGACCAAAGTCGGCCGGTTTTGCGGGATTTACGTACGATCTAAGCTTATAAAAATAAGCCACTTAAATAAGAGGCGGCGAAAAACGACAAGCGATCCCGAGCGTCTTACCTGAAAACACTTGCTTATAGTGGCAAATCTGTTCCCAGTGATCCTGCAGCGACGTCCAAACGCAGGCGTCGGGGCCGTCAGTGGGCCTCCCTGACATCAATAGGCGGCTTTGCAAGACTGCCGATACACGGAGTGGGGGCCTCCCTGGGATCGCAGAACGCGACCTCGTCTAGAACTTTCCCAAATGGAGACGGGGCTTGACGTGTCCAGTTTATGAGATGTATGGTAAAGCCCCTTTAGTCCCCCGGGTCTGCAGACAGGCCGTGATTTTTCGGTTTACCGGAGGGTGCTGTGCCCGAATCAAACCTATCCGAAACTTTAGCAAATGTGGAGCTTGAGCCGGGAGCCATACCGGCGGAATGGATTCTGAATGGCAATCCAGAGACGCGAAGCAAAATTCTGGGAAGGAGCCGTGACCTTCTCGCGCACGTCATTGTTTGGGAATGCGGTGCGGTGAGCTACAAGTGGCACTACAACCAGGACGAAGCCTACATTGTTCTCTCCGGTGAGGGATTCGTGACCGACGAGAAAGGGGCGGAGCGTCGGGTCGGTCCAGGAGACGTGGTTTTTTTCCCGGCGGGAACCAACACCACATGGCGCCACCCCCATCATTTCAAAAAGATCGCGGTGCTCAAGGAATCGGTCGCGCGTCCGTTGGGAATCGGCCTGAAGTTGTGGAACAAGCTTCTCCGGATGCTAGGGATTGCCGACAGATCGCCATTCGCTGGTTCGGCGGAACGTTCTCAACGACGTGGATAATTCCATGACGCGCCCGGCCGATTGGCTTAACACTGGCGCCGGTGCGTCAAGCGAGCTGCGGATGCGCGTGGAGCACGTGTGAATTCCGGCCAAGCGCTACCCATCCGAAAATGAGAGACAACAAACACGAACTTCGCCCTGGCGACTTCGTTGAGGTTAAGACTCCCGACGAGATACTCGAGTCCCTGGACGCCGATGGAACTGTGGACCAACTGCCATTCATGCCCGAGATGGTCCCCCTTTGCGGAAAAAGATTTCGGGTCTCTAAGCGCGTTGTAAAAACCTGCACTTCAGGCACGAAAGCCGGTTCGAGTATGCGCCTATTCCGAGCCGACGATGTTGTGCTGCTGGATCAGCTGCGCTGTTCAGGTGCGGACCACGACGGGTGCCAAAAGGCATGCACGATTTTTTGGCGCGAAGCGTGGCTTCGC
>DATNLN010000068.1:0-33618 GCA_035602855.1 Candidatus Acidiferrales bacterium | reverse complement strand
GAGAAATCGCGGCTGGCGGCGGTGCAATTTTTCCGCACGGCGAATCCACAGGACGAATTCCTGCTGGTGAATTTCAACGACCGCGCGCAGCTGGCGAGTAACTTCACGGGAAGCGTGGAGGAATTGCAGAACCATTTGATGTTTACGGCGGCGCACGGAGAGACGGCGCTGCTGGACGGGATTTACCTGGGACTGAGCGAGATGAAAGGAGCACGCAACACAAAGAAGGCGTTGCTCATCATATCGGACGGAGGAGATAATCATAGCCGGTACTCCGAGACGGATATTCGGCGGTACGCGCGGGAAGCGGATGTGCAGATTTACGCGATCGGGCTTTTTGATCCGAGTGGCGGTCCGACGCCGGAAGAGCAACTGGGGCCATCCTTGCTGGCGGATTTGACGCAGATGACGGGCGGGCGCGCGTTTGCGGTGAGCAATCTGAAGGATTTGCCGGATGTCGCGACGAAAATCAGCATGGAGCTGCGCAATCAATATGTCTTGGGATACCGACCCAGTGATCACAACCGCGATGGAAAATGGCGCAAGATTAAAATCAAGCTGCGCCCACCGAAAGGATTGCCGCCACTTACCGTCTATGCCAAGACCGGATATTACGCGCCGGGACACTAGGCGAATTCTTTCTTTTGCGTTTTTGATTCTGCTGCTGGTTGTGTGCGCCGGGCCGTGTGCTTTTGCGCAAAATCCGATACCCAATACCCCGCCCCCATCGCCCCCTCCTCCTCCCGGTTATCCAAGTTCTTCGAACGCGCAGACGGACCAGAGCCATCATCTGAAATCGGTGGTGGATTTGGTGGTGCTGCACGCGACTGTGGTGGATGACAAAGGGCAATTCGTGCCGGGGTTGACGGGGAACGATTTTCGCGTGTTTGAAGACAAGGTGGAGCAAAAGATTTCGGTGTTTTCGAAAGAAGATATTCCGGTGACCATGGGGCTGGTGATTGATAACAGCGGCAGCATGAAGGAGAAGCGGCCGCAGGTGAATGCGGCGGCGCTTTCGTTTGTGCGGACGAGCAATCCGGCGGACGAAGTTTTTGTGGTGAATTTCAACGACGAATATTATTTGGATTTGGATGAGGACTTCACGAGCAATGCGCAGGAATTGCACGAGGCGCTGGAGCGGATTGACACGCGGGGCAGCACGGCCTTGTATGACGCGATCATTGGGTCGCTGGACCATTTGAAGAAGGGGCACAAGGACAAGCGCGTTTTGCTGGTGATTACGGATGGGGATGATGACGCCAGCCGGAAGGATTTTTCTTATACCGTGAAGGCGGCGGTGGAATCAAATGCGGTGATTTATGCGATTGGCGTTTTTAGCGATGAGGACCGGAAGAACCAAAAGAAGATGGTGCGAAAGTCGAAGAAAGAGTTGACCACTTTGGCCGAGTCAACTGGCGGATTGGCTTTCTTTCCGGACAGGCTAGAGGATGTGGACCCGGTTTGCGTGCAGGTGGCGCGGGATATTCGCAACCAATACACTTTGGGGTATTACCCGACGAATGCGGCGAAGGATGGGACGTTTCGCGCTGTGAAGGTGGAATTGAGCGCACAGAAGGGGCACGAGAAATTGGCGGTGCGGACGCGGACCGGGTATTATGCGCAGAAGGCTGCGCAGGGGGATTAGGCGGCAGCGATTCGTTTGATTGTGTTTCTGTTTCCTCGCATTACTTCTTCACGATTCAACTCTTCAACATCGGCAGAAAGCTGACTCCGTGCGGGATTTTCTTGTGGAAATTCTCGGCGACAGTCTGGCCCATGTCGGCGAGCGTGTCGCGCGAGCCTAGGTTTGCGGCTGTGAGGCTAGGGCTAGGGCTGTAGGCGAGGATGGGAACGTACTCGCGGGAATGATCTGTGGTGGGATTTACGGGGTCGGGATCGCAGCCGTGGTCGGCGGTGATCAGGAGCAGATCGTCGGGGCGCAGGGCTTCAAGGAACGGGCCTAGCAGTTGGTCGAAATCTTCCAGCGAGCGGGCGAAACCTTCTACATCTTTGCGGTGGCCGTAGAGCATGTCGAAATCGACCAGGTTGGCGAAGATGAGGCCTTTGGGTCGGCGCTTGAGTGCTTCGCTGAGCTTGGCCATGCCGTCGGCGTTATTTTTTGTGGTTGCGTACTCAGCGACGCCGCGGCCGTTGTAGATGTCGTGAATTTTGCCGACGCCGAAGACAGGGGTTTTGTTTTCGGCGAGGACGTCTAGGAGCATGGGGTTCGGCGGTTCGACGGCGTAATCGTGGCGGCGTTCGGTGCGGCAAAAATTTCCTGGCGTGCCGGTGAAGGGCCTGGCGATGACGCGGCCTACGCGGTTGGGGCCAGCGAGAAGTTTTCTGGCGATTTCGCACATACCATAGAGCTCCGGGACGGGGATTACGTCTTCGTGCGCGGCGATTTGGAAAACGCTGTCGCCGGAGGTGTAGACGATCGGGTAGCCGGTGCGCACATGTTCTGCGCCTAGTTCTTTTAGGATTTCGGTGCCGGAAGCCGGCTTGTTGGCTAGGGTGCGGCGGCCGATCTGGCGTTCGAATTCGGCGATTAACGCTGGCGGGAAACCGAGGGGATAAACCGGGAAGGCTTGGTCGAGCCAGATGCCGGCCATTTCCCAGTGCCCTGTGGTGGTGTCTTTTCCGGGCGAGTGCGTGGCACCTTTCCCGTAGCTTCCGGCCGGGTGTTCGGGTGGAGTGAGATGGTCGAGCGGTTTGATATTGGCCAGGCCCAGGCGCAGTAGATTCGGCAGACGCAGCGGACGCGAGCGGGCGATGTGTCCGAGCGTATCGCGGCCGACGTCGCCGTAGTCGGCAGCATCCGGCAGTTCGCCGATGCCGACGCTATCGAGCACGATCCAGATCACGCGCGCGAAATGGATCGTGCCCTGCCCCACTGATGCCTCCTACTTCATTTAATTGAGCGACGCTGCGGAAACCAGATTGTACTCCACACTGATGGATGCGTCAGTGCGGACGGTTTGCGGAGGCGGGTGGCTCGGGGTCGAGCGCTGCTGCGGCGAAGTTGAATCAAGCAGAAAACAAACTTGGGCTACGGAGTATTGGCCCATGTGCGGGCGGCCTCGAATGTGCGGGGTCCCCACCACACATCGTGTTCCATCGTTGTGATGGAAGCGAAGGCTTGCTGGGCCGAAGACTTGTCCTGTAGATGGACGGCCATAATCGCAAAACGATTGGCGTTGAGATTCGAGAATCCATAGAGGCGCTGGACGTTGGCGTAGCCATCTCTGATTTTCGGCAACGACACGCCGGGCATTTCCGCAATTTCCGGCGCGCAGTTGCACGCGAGCGAACTGACGATGCGGAAGTAGAGTATCGAACTATCGGGTTCGGGAAGTCGCGCGGAGGCTTCTTCCGCGAAAGCCGGGATTGCGCCGGGTTTGCCGTACCACTGGGGCCTCAGGTAATCGGCATATTCGCGATAGTAATGATAGTAGCTAGGCTCGAAGGCCACGGCTTGGTCGAGTAGATCGCGCGCGCGGGCGTTTGTCCATCCTTGTCGGAAGGCTACCTGTTGCATGGCCTCGTACCAATGGGAATCGCGTTCCCCGAGGCGGGCCGCTGCGAGCAGGGCGTCTGTCGCGAGGGCGGATCGCTCGTGGTAAAGATCCCATTGAACATCCGCTACGGTGTCGGCCGCGCCGTCGCCGCGAGCGAGATCGGCGTAGTCGGTATAGGCGCGCGCGAGAGTAATGCGGGCCGCGGAGGATTGCGGATAGGCAGCGATCCATTTTTCAATGCGGCGAATTTGAAATTTGTAGTTGGAGTCGGTTATGTCGCCGTCGTGCGCTGGATAGCCTGCCGCGTTGAAGAAGGCGTTGTTCTTCCAGACGCCACCGACGAAGAGCCCTCGCTCAGCGCGATTCTGTGCGGCGATTTTTTCGAGCTCAGCGAAATTTTCTTCGGCGAGCAGCAGGCTGATATCGGTGCGATAGCCTTCTTCGGTTTCGGAAGTTGCCGTGGATGCGGCGGGGGGAGGCAAGACTTGGTGGCCACGGCCGTAATCGTGGACGGCCTGCATTACGGTTGCGATGGAGGCGCGGCCGGGGGATGCGCCGAAGCGACCACAAGAGCTGATGGCGACGGCGAGGATTGCTAGCGCCAAGAGTTTGGTGATGCGCGCTGCGCCGGGAATGTGTTGTTTGAACATGCGGTATGATAACTAGGCGGATACGGTAGATGTACTGTACTGAAGTTCAGGTGACTCCAAAAATTAAATGCCGAGGTTCGGGCAATATGAGACTCTCGCTCGAATCAAACAGCGGTTCCCACGCTTGAAAAATGCACGTCCGAACATCTGCACCCCAGAATTCAGCAACTTCCGGTCACCACAAATCGGCGCCGACTTCAACCGGCACGCCAAGCGTAGAACCATCGTCGAACTCTCGGATTATGCTTTGGTCGAGCTTCTCATCGAATCGTGAAACTTGTTTATCCGCGAACGCGCTCGCGACGGAAAGACAGCTCGGCTACGCGCGGCGAAGCAAAGGTGAACAGATACCTCGAGACGTGTTTTTTTGAGATTTGCGCTTAATCGTGGTCGGTTCGAACCCTTCAGGGCCACCTGGTATTTCTGATTCCACCGGACATCTTCGCCTTGGGTCGTCACGAGTTCGACTTCTTCCATACCAATACGAATATCTTAGCCGGAATCCCGGCTCTGCGTTTGAGTCATGGCCACGGGAACCCAGCTGTGGCCGTCATGACCGTCATGAAGGGCGATTTGCCGGGGGTGCCTGTCGGGCGTATAATTTTGGGTTTATACATATGGCTACGGACCCTATAGAGAAGCTGCCTCGTGACCGAGCGGAACCGCAGGCTGTTCCTGGCGGGGCGAGCGCGTCCAGCGGCTCGGCTGTTGCCGCTCGCGGAAGCGCACCAGGCGGGACGACCGCTGGCGCGATGGCTGGCGATACGGCCGGAGTTCCCCTCCCTGGGGACATCGAGGAGATCCGCGTTCGGGGGGCGCGGGTGCACAACCTCAAGAACATCGACTTCGTGATCCCGCACAACGCTATCACTGTCGTGAGCGGGGTTTCCGGGTCGGGCAAGTCAAGTTTGGCGTTCGACACTTTGTATGCGGAGGGGCAGCGCAGGTATATCGAATCGCTTTCGGCTTACGCACGGCAATTTTTGGAGCGGATTGAGAAGCCGGATGTGGACGAGATCACCGGGATTGCGCCGGCGATTTCCATCCGGCAGAAGAATTCGACACGCAATCCACGTTCGACCGTGGCGACCGCTACTGAAATTTACGATTATTTGCGGCTGCTGTACGCGCGGATCGGGAAGACGTTTTGTTTGCGCTGCGGCGAGGAAGTGCGCAAGGACACGCTCGACGAAATCGCTACGCGGGTGCTGGTGTTGCCGACGGGGCGGCGGTTTTACGTGTTGTATGAACTGAAACTGACGCCGGAGGCGGCGACGAATGCGCCGCAAGCGCCGCGGGCGCGCAAACCGGTGCGCCTGGGTGCGGATACAGTTCGCGAGGCGCTGATCAGTTTGCGCAAACGCGGGTTCAACCGGATTTATCAGGCGGGGCGCGTATTCGAATTTGCAACGCCGGAAGATTTGCTGGACGTGGATTTCACAAAGCCGGTGTACGTGCTGGTGGACCGGCTGGAGCTTTCGCCTGAGGTGCGTTCGCGGGTGATGGACTCGATTGAGATTTGCTACCGCGAAGGGCGCGGCGAAGCGATTCTGGAATTTGTGCCGGACGCGCCGGGAGCGACGCCGGAGCGGATGGTCTTCAACGAGCGCTTCGAATGCAAAAAGTGCGGCGCGATTTACCAGGAGCCGGAGCCGCGGCTTTTTTCGTTCAACAATCCTTATGGCGCCTGCCCGCGTTGCCAGGGGTTCGGGAATACGGTGGATTTCGATCTGGACCGGGTGATTCCGGACAAGAGCAAGACGCTGAACGACGGCGCAATCGAGCCGTGGACCAAGCCGCGGTACCGCCAACTGACGATGGACCTGCGGCGGTTTGCGCGCGCAAAAGGGATTCCGATGGATGTGCCGTTCCGCGAACTGACGACTGCGCAGCGGCACGCGATATTGGACGGCGACAAGGCCGAAGACTATATCGGGGTAAAGGGATTTTTCGGTTGGCTGGAGCGGAAGAAATACAAACTGCACGTGCGCGTTTTCTTGAGCCGCTACCGTGGGTATGCGACTTGTCCGGATTGCCGCGGGACGCGTTTACGCGCGGAGGCTCGCGCGGTGAAGATTGCGGGCCGCTCGATTACGGAAGTTTGCCAGATGACGGTGAAGGAGGCGCGGCCGTTTTTTCAGAATTTACAGTTGAGCGAGACCGAGGCGGCGATCGTCGAGAAGGTGCTGGAAGAAACGCAGCAGCGTTTGCGGTTTTTGGACGACGTCGGGCTCGATTATTTGACTTTGGACCGGCTGACTTCCACGCTCTCGGGCGGCGAGGCGCAGCGCATTCAGTTGGCGACTTCTCTGGGGTCGCATCTGGTCGGCGCGTTGTACGTGCTGGACGAGCCTTCGATCGGATTGCATCCGCGCGATACGACCCGGCTGATTGAAATATTGAAGGGTTTGCGCGACCTGGGAAATACTTTGCTGGTGGTAGAGCACGATCCAGACACGATCATGGCGGCGGACTACATGCTGGACTTAGGTCCGGGTGCAGGCGAGCACGGCGGCAAACTGATTTTTGCGGGCACGCGCGAGGCAATGATGACGGACGCGCATTCGCTGACAGGACGTTATCTGCGCGGCGAGCTGAAAATCGCGGTGCCGCCGCGGCGGCGCAAGCCCACGGGAAAATTCCTGAAGATTATTGGCGCGCACAGCCACAATTTGCAGGGCGTGGACGTGATGATTCCGCTGGGACTGCTGGTAGCGATAACGGGAGTTTCTGGCTCGGGAAAATCCACGCTCGTTTACGACGTGCTGTACAAAGCGCTGCAGGCAAGACGCACCGGCGGAAATTGGAAGGAGTGCTGCGACCGGCTGGAGGGCGATAATTTGCTCGCGGGCGTCGAGATGGTGGACCAGTCTCCGATTGGGCGGACGCCGCGGTCGAACCCGGCAACATATTTGAAGGCGTTTGATCCGATTCGTGAAGTGTTTGCTGCGACGCCTGAGGCAAAGAAGCGCGGATTTGCGGCGGGACATTTTTCGTTCAACATCCCGGGCGGGCGTTGCGAGGCTTGCCAAGGCGACGGGACCGTGACGGTTGAGATGCGCTTTCTCGCGGACGTGGAATTAGTTTGCGAGGAATGCCGCGGCACGCGTTATAAGAGCGCGGTGCTGGACGTGCGTTATAAGGATAAAAATATTCACGACGTGCTGCAGATGACGGCGCGCGAGGCGATTACTTTTTTCGCGGCCTATCCGAAAGTGACGGCGAAGTTGCGTGTGCTGGACGAAGTCGGCTTGGGTTACTTGCGCCTCGGTCAATCCGGCACGACGCTTTCGGGCGGCGAGGCGCAACGTTTGAAACTCGCGGCGCATCTTACGCGGCAGGAAAATACCGGCATCCTGTACATTTTCGATGAGCCTACCACGGGGTTGCATTTCGACGATATACAGAAATTGCTGACGGCGTTTCGCAAATTGATTGAGGGTGGCGCTTCGGTGCTGATCATCGAACATAATCTGGACGTGATCAAATCGGCGGACTGGGTGATTGATCTGGGTCCGGAGGGTGGCGAGGCGGGCGGGCGCGTGGTGGCGGCTGGAACTCCGGAGCAGGTGGCGCGCAACCAGCAGTCGCACACGGGGAAATATCTGGCGCGCGTATTAAACGGCGGCCACACCGGCGCGAATCGTAGCAATCATGCGGCGGAGAAGGCCGAGGCTCGCGGCTCCGCAGCGCCTGCTGCGACGCCGCCGCGCGATTTGCCGACAGAATGAAACAGCGGAGCACTCGATTGATGAAGCCGCTCGGGTTTGGCGCATGGAGCGTGTTTTTGAGCGCGGCGGTCGTGGCGTTTCCGGGCTCGGCATTGGCGCAAACCGTTGGAAGTTCTCGCACGAAAATTCCTCAGGACCCTGCCGCCGTCGAACTGAACCGTCTGCTGAGTGCCGCGCAGGATGCCGTGAATAAGCAGGATTACGCCAGTGCGGCGCAGGATTATCAGGCTTATCTCGCGAAGAAACCGGACGATGCCGTCGTGCATTACGATTTGGGTTACGCGTACACGGCGCTGCAGAAGCCTGCCGAAGCGAAGCGCGAGTATGAGAAGGCGATTGCGTTTGATCCGAAAATGGCGCCGGCTTATCAGAATCTGGGCGTGACTTTGATTCCTACCGATCCTGCGGCAGCGATCGAGCCTTTGCAGCACGCGGCGGAGTTGATGCCGGAAGACGCGCGGACGAAGTGGTTGCTGGGGATCGCGCTGGAAGCGACCAAGAAAGACGCGCTGGCTATTGAGCAATATCAGGCCGCGGAAAAGCTGGACGCAAAGAGTGTGGAGATTCGCAATTCGCTGGGATTCGCGCTGCTGCGAACGGGACGCGCCGGCGATGCCGAAACTGCCTTTCGCGCCGCGCTGGCGCTGCAACCTGCGGGCGCGGCGGGGGAGCAAACGCACAAGGGATTGTTGCAGGCGCTGCTGGCGGAGAAAAAGAATGCTGAGGCGGCGACGGAGATGGGTGTTGATCTCGCAGCGCATCCTGGTGATGCAGCGACGCAGCTGGAGTATGCTTCCCTGCTGGTCGATGCGGGAAAGGATGATGATGCACTGGCCGAGCTGGATAAGGCAGCGGCGGCTGGACCTGAATCTCTGCGCGCTTTGAAATTGCGCGCGCTAATTTATTTTCGCAAGAAGCAGTATGACAACGCGGTACCGGTGCTGGTGAAAGCGATCGCGCTGGCGCCGCAGGATCCCGACCTGCCGGCGCAGCTGGGCCATGCCTGTCTGGAGAAAAAAGATTATCCCAATGCGGTGAACGCGCTGGTGGCGGCGATCAAGGTGAATCCGCAATCCATTGACGTGCTGAAGGATTTGGTGACGGCGGAATATCTGAACAAGAATTATCCGGCGACCTTGCACGGACTGGATGTGTTGGCGCAAAGGGAAACACCAACGCTCGGAAGCTGGTTCGTGCGCGCGACCTGTTACGATAAACTGGGACAGGCGCCTCAAGCGCTCGAGGCTTACAAGAAATTTCTAGAACTGAACAAGGACGAGAACAGCGACATGTACTTCGAGGCCAGCGCACGTGTTCGCACACTAACTCGGGAGCTCGCGAACAAGAAGAGGTAGTACATTGCCGGCACGCGGTGTTTTTTGGCCAGGTGGTTTTTGGGCAGGAGTTCTTTTGCTGGCGCTGGTTGCGGGATCGCTGCTGGCCCAGGACCGGACGGCGCAGTTGCGTTCGCGATTCGAGAAGGAAACAGATCCCGTGCGCAAGGCACGAATGGTGACACTGTTGGCGGATTCCGAATTTCGCGAAATGCACCAGAAGATTGACACAGGCGATCTAGCCGGGGCCGCGGAAATTGCGGGGCGCGCGCGGGATGAAGCGCAGGCCAGCAAGAAATTGCTCGATGCGAGGAGCCGCGACGCCGAGACGCACCCCGACGGCTACAAGCAACTGGAAATTTCGGTGCGCGAATCCATGCGGCGGCTGGACGATATCATGGTGAGCCTGGCGCAGGACGAGCAGGCGCCGTTGGCGGAAGTTCGCAAGGATCTGGACGAGTTGGACCGGCAGATGATTCGTCAACTTTTTCCTAAACGGCCGGAAGCGGCGCCGAAGACGGAGCCGGAGAAGCCGAAGAGTTAGCGGGGAGCGCGCGATGGGGCGGCGAGTGCGAAGGCTGGCGAGCTGGATGATGTTGCTGATGGTGGCGGCGGCGGTTTCGGCGCGCGGGGTTCAGGCGCAGCAGGAGAAGAAGGACTATTTGACGGATGCGGAGGGGGATCGCATACGCGATGCGGTGACTCCGCCGGAGCGGATGAAGCTTTTTGTGATATTCGCGGATGATCGGCTAAAGAAATTTCAGTACGAGCTGACGCGGACGATGCCGGAAGGCCGGCGAGCTGAAATTTTGAATGGCCTGCTGAACGCTTATGCCGGATGCATCGACGACGCAGCCGACCAGATCGAAGTGGCGCGGGAAAAACAGGTGGATATTCGCGTTGCGTTGAAAAACATGCAGTCGAAGGGCAAAGAGTTTCTGGAAGCGCTGCAAAAGATCAATCAGGGCGGGCCGGAGTACGACATATACAAGGATACTTTGCAGGACGCGATTGAGGGGACGCAGGACGCTTTGAGCGACGTGGACAAAGCGCTAAAGGAATTGAATACGGCGCCGGTACGGAGAAAGCCATCTTGAAGAAGCGGCGCGTGAAGAACGCCGTGCCTGGCGGCGAACGAATTTTCCAGCGGATTTATACGCGACTGGGGTGCGAGGGGCGGCCGCCGCATTTCGTGGTGGAGTTTCATCCTTACACGGACCTGACGCACACGATTCGTTTGCGAGAGGATACGGCGTACGTGCGTTTGTCGGATGCGCTGGACGATGCCCCGCATCCGGTGGTGGAAGCGACTGCGGCCATTTTGCTGGGACGTTTGTATCGGCGGGAGCCGCCCAAAGAATTGCTGCAGACGTATCGCGAATTCTCTTATGCGGGGGCAACGCGGCGCCGTTTGCTCGCTTTGCGGCAGCGGCGGGCGCGGCGCGTGGAGCATCGGCCGGCTGGGACGCATCATGACCTCGATCAGTTATTTGAGCGGCTGAACACGCGTTATTTTGCGGGGGAGCTTGCGAAGCCGCGGCTGGGTTGGAGCCGGCGCTTGTGGAGCAGTTTACTGGGATGTTTTGATCCGGCGCTCCAGCAGATTGTGATTAACCGGCAATTGGACCGCGAGGGCGTGCCGGAATTTGTGGTGGCTTATGTGATGTATCACGAGATGCTGCATGTGAAGCATCCGATGAAATTTGCGCGTTGCCGTCGGCAGTCGCATGGGGCGGACTTTCGTCGCGAAGAAAAGAAATTTGCGGATTATCAGCGGGCTATGAGGTTCTTGGACCGGTTTCCTACTCGCTGAGTGGACCCTCGTCGCCCGAAGCATCCGACCTTTCTCCAACGCTCAAGAAAAAACAGATCCCCCGCTGCGTCCCGCGGCCGGCCCGCAGTGGCGGGACGGAGCAGAAAAGCGCTGGACTGCGTGCGGGATGACAATCTCAATGCTTTTTTCTTCCCAGCGTCACTTCTTCGAGAGTTTGTCGATTTTCTCGCGGACCTTCTTGGCGTCGGGCGCGTTTGGAAGCACCTGAAGATATTCCTTGTAGTAGCGTAGAGCCTCGGAGGGGTCACCTTTCTTCTCGTAGCACTCTGCCAACAATAAGCGCGGCTTGGCGAAATTGGCGCGCAGGCGGATCGCGTCTTCGAAGCGGCTGATGGCGGCATCTGTGTCGCCTTTGTGCAGATAGAACATTCCGACGTCAATGTCCTGCTGCGCGTGGAAGGGATCCCAGGCGGGATCGTCTTCCGCAGGCAGCACACCGGGCTTGGATTTTTTCGGCGCGTCCGCGGGAGCGGCGGCGGGCGCCTTCGTGGGCGCAGGATCGTCTGGCGGCAGTTCCTTTTTCGACGACGACTCTTGCGAGGAATCGGGATTCGAGCTCGAGCTCGGGCGCGGAGGTGTCGCGGCCGGCGGTTGCTGTTGTTGCGCTGGAGCGGCAGGTTGCGCGGGCTGCGGGTCCTGTCGGCTGTAGCGCGGCGGAGCGGAGAACAAAATTGCTGTGGGCAGCGTCGCTCCGAGCAGCGCGAGTAAAGCGAATTGTGTCACGTTGCGATGCATCAGGCTCCTGCAGCAATTAGATAGCGTTTGCTATCATGAACGTTGTACGCGGTTCGGCGGATGATTCTGCGCCCGGGCCTGCGTCAGACATTGTAAGTCTTGGATATTGTAACTCGCCTCCATGGAACTCCGCGAAAAAGTCGCGCAATTGCCCACGCAGCCCGGGGTCTACCTGTTTCAGGACGCGGGCGGGAAGATTTTGTACGTGGGCAAGGCGAATTCTCTGCGCAGCCGGGTGCGGTCTTACTTTCTGGAATCACACTGGCAGGACGCGAAAACCGGGTCGCTGGTGCGCGAGATTGCCGACTTGGATTACATCGTGGTGGACAATCAGAAGGAAGCGCTGGCGCTCGAAAATAATCTGATCAAGCAGCACAAACCAAAATTCAACGTACTGCTGCGCGATGACAAGACCTATCCGTACATTCGTTACACGGCGTTTGAAAAATATCCGCGGGTTTACGTGACGCGGCGCTTGTATAAGGATGGCTCGATTTATTTCGGTCCGTATTTTCCAGCGCGGTTAGCGTATCAGATGGTCAATTTGATTCACAAACATTTTCTGGTGCCTTCGTGCACGGTGGATTTGACCCGCGCGCATCCGCGGCCCTGTTTGCAGTACTACATTCATCGATGCCTGGGTCCGTGTGTGGCGGGACTGGTGGCGGATGAGCGCTACAGCGAGGCGGCGCGCGACGTGCGACTGTTTCTGGAAGGCCGGCGCAGCGATTTGGCGCAAAGCCTGAAGCACCGGATGCAGCGTGCCTCGGAAGCGGAGCGATACGAGGAGGCCGCGGGATATCGCGATTTGCTGCGCACGATTAATGAGATGGAGGAGCGGCAGAAAATCGCGGCGGCTTCAGGAGACGACACAGATGTGCTCGCTTGGTACGCCGAGCCGCCGCAAGTGGCTGTGAATCTGTTTCACTTGCGCGGCGGGAAAGTGGTGGACCGGCGGGATTTTTACTGGGAGGACATGGAGGAATTCAAGCCGGAGGAATTTCTGCCGTCGTTGATCAAGCAGCTGTATTTGGATGCTGCTTACTTGCCGCGTTACATTCACACGCCGATGGAATTTGAGGATTGCGCGCTGATCGAGGAAGTGTTGACGGAGCAGGCGGGCCATCGCGTGGAGATTTTGAATCCGCAGCGCGGGCAGAAGCATGCGTTCCTGGAATTGGTGGAGAAAAATGCACAGCACTCGTTTATTCAGCGCTTCAGGGTCTTGAAGCCCAGCTCTGCAGCGATTGTGGATGCGCTGGAATCGGCGCTGGGGCTGCCGGAGCCGCCGAAACGGATCGAATGTTTCGATATTTCGCACATTCAAGGATCGGACACGGTTGCTTCGATGGTGGTGTGGGAATCGGGCCGCATGAAAAAATCGGATTACCGGAAATTTATTATTCGCGGCGAAGCCATGCCGGAAGGGGCGGAGAAAGCGGCGGGAATTCTGCGCGACGATTTTGCCAGCATGCAGGAGGCTGTGGAGCGGCGTTACCGGCGTCTGCAGCTGGAAAAGAAGCCGATGCCGAGCTTGATTCTGATTGACGGCGGGATTGGACAATTGCACGCGGCGGCGAAGTCACTGGACACGCTGGCGATCATCAACCAGCCGATGGCGAGTATCGCCAAGAAGGAAGAAATTCTTTACGTGCTGGGGCGGGAGGACGAGCCGGTGGTGCTCGAAAAACATTCCCCTGTGCTGCACTTGATCCAGCAGATTCGCGACGAGACGCACCGCTTCGCGGTCGCGTTTCACCGGCAGCGGCGATCGAACCGACGCCTGCGCACGGCGCTGACGGAGATACACGGCGTGGGGCCGCGCACAGCGCAAAAGTTGCTGCAACGCTTCGGCAGCGTGGCGCAATTGCGGCAACTGAGTCTGGAGCAGCTGGCGGCGGAGATTCCGCGTGCGCAGGCGCAGCGCGTGTTTGAAGCGCTGCGCGAGGTCCCTCCGCCAGAAGCCTCGCGCGCGTGAGAGGTCATCAAGCCCCGCCCAAATCAGCAGGGCTTGACGGCCCACGCTCAGACGATCACACACTAATGCAATCACACGAGCGAACGATTCGAATGGCGCGTTACTTCATCAGGGGTAACTCACCACCGTAACCGGAGTATCCGGGTTGGCGATGGTGGACGACCCCCCCGTGTTGTTGATCACGTTCAAGATCCCGCCCGACCCCGACGTGCTGAGAAAGATCGTCAGCAGATCGTTCATACTACCCGCCGGAAGAGTGCTGGGAACTTCGAACGCATTCGCAGCGTAGATGTTTATGCCCTGGTTGAAGAAGCTGTAACTGCCGAGTCCGTAGCCGTTGAAGCGGGTGATGTGATTCGCGACTTTGAAGGCCGCGTAGCCGTCGACGCCGGGAGCTTCCATCCACGCCGCTTGGCTGGGCGGGTCGTAGGGCATTTCGTTCTGTAGAAAAATGTCCGTCCCGCCGTTGCCGTTCCAGATGACCTCGTACTTCTGATAATGCTCGATGAAGAGTCCGTACGAGGTCACGTTGTCACCGTTGACGACCAGACCGGTGTCGGCCGTGTTGACCGTCCAGCCCACACCGTTGCCATGGTCAGCGCGCCAACCCCAAATGTCGTCAAGAATCACGTTGTTGCTGTTGACCACGAGGCTGAAAGTCGCCTTTCCGGCCGCCGCGCCGCCAATGCGGAAGAACACGTCCTGAATGGCGGAGGGGTCAGAGGCCGTGCCGTCACCGCCCAGGAGCGAGAGCAAACTTCCGACCTCCAACAGGACCGGCGAATTCTTCGGGCCCGCATCGAAAATGATTCCGGAGACCAGGACGCCCCTGGAACTGAGGACGCTCATGGATGCATTTCCGTTTTGCGGGATCAGCGTGGGCATGCCCAGACCAAGTACGACGGTGTCGGGATACGGAACGACGATGGCGCGGTCCAGGTCGTAGATGCCTGGCGTCAGGACGAGATCTTTGCCGAGCAGTAATTCCAAATTGATTTTTTCGGCGCTGTCAGTTGGTTGCGCAACGTAGAAGCGTTCGATCGGGATGGAGGAGCCGGGCGTGGCTGCGGCGGCCCATGACGCGCCGGACGTGTTGTGCTCGACCGCCGGGACGAAGACATTGTAGTTTCCATTGGCGTCAAGGTAGAGGTACGGCTCCTCGCGTGTGACCGGGCTGGTGGCCAGTGTGGTGTACGGTCCACTGCAAGGCGCCACGATCGGGAAACACTGAGCGGGCGCGCCGACGACGCCGGAGAAAACCTGGTTCCAGACGCCGTTGGTCCAGCTATCGATGTTGCTGTTCCGTGTGATCCACTGCTGCTGCCCGCCGTTTATGATAGCTCCACCGGTAAACTGTGAATCCGCGATGAACCCACCGCTGGCGAAGGCAGGATTGCTGCAATAGTCGAACAGGAATAAGTTGCCATTGATCTGCACGCGCCGGATGGGCGAGGCTTGCGAAACCGCCCAGAACTCGGCGCTGGAAGTGCAGGCTGCTGCGGTGACTACATTAATGGTGAGGTTCGACAACGAGCGCCAGAAATTCACCAGCGCGGTGCAGCTGCCGCCGCTGCATTGGTTGGAGACATTGATTGCGCCGTTGATGGTAACGTCGGCCGGGGCAAGGCCGAGGCCCGCAACGGTGGTGTAGTAGCCGACCTGGAAGATGAGTGGGTTGGCGCTGGATCCATATGTGCCGGGCTCAAATAGAAAGGAATAACGCTGCGTTCCGAACTGGTTGGAGACTTGTGTGCTGGCCACTGCGTCAACGGTCGCCTGAATCGTGCTTTGCGGCGTGCTCGGAGTGAAGATGTAAACGTTCGCGCCGAAATTAGGTTGGCCGGACGGTGCTGGTGGAACAGTGACTGCGGTGACGGAGACGCCTGGTGCAGGTTGGGCTGACGGTGGGACGGCGGCAGCGAACAGCGGTGCTGCAAAAGTGGCCGCCAGCAGGGTTGCAATCAATGCGAGACGTAGTGCGTCGAACGGGGCACAGCTGGAGCGGCGGTGCTTGACTCGGTTCATATAGCTACTCCTTTAATCGGTCATTTGATAAGCATTGATTCTCCCCCCCGTCCGAAAGTCTACTCCCACGCCGGAGACTGTTTCAATCCGAAATAATTTTCGGCCGGAAGATTTTTTTCGGCGCGGACAGAGCGCACGGCGGGGCCGCTTTTGCCTTGACGTGTGAAAATGGTTTCGTGGTCTCGGCAAATGGCTGGAGGTGTACTATCGGCGCCATGATCGAAGTCAAAACCGGGTTTACGACGATTAGGAGGCCCATGAATAGTTCTTCCATATTCCGAGCGAAATCGCAACGTGTTCCCTGCTCTTGGCGCGTCGTCGCGTTTCTGGCCGTCTGTTTGATCGTCGCGCTGACTTTTTACCGCACCTCCGACGCCATCGCGAGCCCGCAAGCCTCAAGGCTGGAAACGCTCGCCAAGCGCCGGGAAGCTTGGGTGCAGGACTTGCGCTCTAAGCAGCTCGAGCCGATTCTGGAGTTTTATGCTCCGGATGCCGCGTTCCTCCAGCCTGACGGCGAACGCATTGTCGGCTCGGCTGCGCTGCGCACGCTCTTCCAAACGATCATGGCCACTTTCAACAGCGACCTCACCTTGCACAGCCAGAAAGTGGAAACATCCGGAGACTTGGCTTACGACAGCGGAGACTTTCAGGAAACTCTAACGAACATCGCCAGCGGCGCCAAAATTGAATCCAAGGGCAGCTACGTAATCATCTACAAGAGGCAGGCAAACGGCGCGTGGCAAATCGTGCAGCATGTGTGGACGGGCACGCCGCCCCCGGGAACCTAATCGACTCCACGACGACGAAGACAGTGGTGGTGGCAATTTGCGCGCCGGTGTTTGCGCCATTTGCGATCGTCCCGGGCAGCTTCGTTTTGATCGTGGCCTTTATTGG
The DNA here is from genome assembly GCA_035602855.1 of Candidatus Acidiferrales bacterium. Taxonomy (GTDB): domain Bacteria; phylum Acidobacteriota; class Terriglobia; order Acidiferrales; family UBA7541; genus Palsa-295. Next base: position 16,919 of record DATNLN010000068.1, on the reverse strand, counting down.
CAAGCGATTCTGACTCCCGGACTACAGCGCTAGCTGGACGTCGAAGTGGATTGTGACTTCGTCTTTTGCTCTTACGCCGGTTTTTCCTGGGGGCTTGATGCCGAACTCGGTTTGTTTCACGGCGGCTTCTCCCGTGAAGTGGCCGTCGTTCAGCGTGACTTGCACCGTGACGGGGTGGGTTTGGCCGTGCAGCGTAAGATTCCCGCGCAGCGTCCAGCGGCCTTCGCCGGTGGATTCCGCGGCGCTGGATTTGAAGATGATTTCCGGATGCTGGACGCTATCAAGAACATCGGGGCCGAGCATGGTGGCTTGGACGTCGGCGCGATCTTTGTCGGAGGCGTCTTCATCGAGGACGCGCAGGTCGCGGGCATTCACGTGGATTTCGACTGCGGCGTGAGGGCCCGCGTCAACGGTGCCGCTGTGAATAGGCGCACGCACTTCGTGCTCGTGTCCGAATCCGGAGAAGGCGCCGGTCTTGCCGACGTGAATGGTCAGCGTGGATTTCTGGGTATCCACGTTGTGTTGTTGGGCGGTGGCGCCGAGAGCGCAAAACAGGATCGCAGCGACTGCAGACAGGATTCGCTTCATGGTTCACCCCATGCAGAATTTTCTTTTCTTCCCCCCTGCCGTGTGTTGAATGCTGTTCATTTCAAGACGCCGCGGCGGTGGATGTGAATACGTCCGCGCTTTCGCGCAAGACAACTGCAGAATCTCGCTCGCGGAGGTCTCTGGGGAGTATGTTGCCACGCAGCCGGGCAGCCAAAAGTAAATTCTTGCAAGAGAAGGAGCGCCGGCGCTGGAACGCGTAGAGGCGACGGCGGATAATTTGCACGATATTGGGAAGCCGCTGGCGCCTTCGCAGCAGCCTGCGCAGCCAAAGACGACGGCGGCGAATCGTTAGACGCTGATTTTCTTATCATCCAGGACAGAAGCGCGCGGCAGATTCATCCATCAGGAACCGTTCCGGGAGATCAGCGCGAATTCCTCGGCGGCCTTCAAGGGGACCTCGACCCCGCCGTTGTCCCAGCGGATGCTTACCAACTCACGGCCCGCTTGCGCGGCAATAACTGCAGTGACTGTTCCGGGCTGTTCCAGTTTATTCTTGACGTAATCGCCCATCTTAGGAGCTTCGCCAGTTCCATAAGCCATGATGTCCTCCGATCTAAAATGAAAATTACCCGCAAACTCAAAGGGTGCGTAGAAAACGAGGGAAAATATGCCCGGCCACGGAGGCCGCGTTTACCGCGCGACGAATGGAGTAATTAGAGTTGGGTGAATGCGGATGGCGGCGCGCGTCCCGCGCAGAAGCATAGGACTGGGGCGGCCGGAAACTCGGGAGTTGGCAGAACAATCTTTGCTGGCTGCGAACCGTGAGGCAGTGGATTTTTATTGGCGTGGTCTATGCCGATGCGCAACTGCGGAGGCAGGGCGACGAAGTCCGCACGAAGGCGCGTGACGGACGCCCAATTTGTTCTGGACTCGTCGAACGCCGCGGGGAATGCGGCTGGCTCCGCCCGTGAAAACCTGCCATGGCCGTCGTTCAGCAGGATCGCTACGGGCTGCCTGAACCATGCGGTGGTGAAGATCAGGTCGACGGCGTGATCTCCGTTGACGTCGCGCGCTTCGATGCCGAGACCACCCGCGGGCGCGACAAGCTGCACGGATTCCCGGCCAGACGCGGAGAACTGAAATTGAATCCAATAGGTGCTGGAGCCGGATACGCTGCCAGCCGGCTGGACGCTGGCCAAGTCGAGGTGGCGGTCGCCGTCAAAATCGGCGATGGCGATGGTCAGATCCGGGCCGGAAGAAAGCGTTGCTCCATCTTGAATGCCGGCGGCTTCTGCAGCTTTGGCGCCCGCTGAAACCCACAGTAGTAATAGAGCTAGAAAAGACAGCACGCGCAAGGCCTGGCGGATATTGCTGGGGTCAAATCGAGGGCCGGATTTGCGGACGAACTCAGTCACAGCGCACTCCCAAGAGCCGTTACGTTCCGAGACTATAACATTCAAGAGCGCAACGGAAAAGCGCCTGGAGCTTAACTGGAAGGACGCGGTGGTGCGTTGCAGGCAGTCGATTTGCCAAGAGCGGGGTCGCATCCGAACGCCCATGCGCTTTCGCGCCTCGGTTTTTGTAGTGCTGCGCGTGTTGCGTAGCTTTTCTTGCCTCGATTGGGACGGCTGTGCTACTGTCGAGTTCTGAGGTGGACCATGAGCGATAACAGTGTAGGTTCAAAAGTTAGCGTATTTTTGGTGGGACTGGGAATTGGAGCGCTGGTTGGCATTTTATTCGCGCCGAAATCCGGCGACGAGACACGTGAATATTTGACGGGCAAGGCCGATGAGGGACGCGAATACGCGCAGAAGAAGGCGCGGGAATTGCGGGAACGCGCCGAAGACTTGATCGAACGCAGCAAAGAGATCATGTCGCGCCAGAAGGATGCGCTTTCCTCTGCGGTGGACGCGGGGAAAGACACCTACCGCAAGGAATCCAAGGCTTCCTAAGGCAGCGCAAGGAGCTTCATGTCGGGCTGGGTCCAGGCGTTCATTATTATCGCGGCGATCGCTATCGTTGTGCAGATGGCTGTTCTGGTCGCGATGTTCGTGCAGTTGAAGATGTCCATGCAGGAATTCACGCGGATTGCGAATGACTTGCAGGGACGAGTGGACCCAATCCTGTTGCGCGTGAATCGGATATTGGAAGATTCTGAAGGGCGAATTTCCAGTGTGATGGGCGACACGGCCGAAATCACTCGGCTGGCACGCGGGCAGGCCCAGAAGGTGGACCGCGTTTTTACCGAAGCGCTCGAGCGATTGCGCATTCAGGTGATTCGCGCGGACCAGATTTTGACCGGAGCGCTGGAAGTAGTGGACGAGGCCGGGACGAAATTCCGCAATACTTTGTGGGGGCCGATCCGGCAGGCTTCGGCAGTGATGAAGGGCATCAAGGTGGGGCTTGATATGTTGCGCAGGCAGCACAACAATAAGCGGGAGCCGGATGCGGATTCGGTTTCGCAGGACGAAGAACTTTTTATTTGATTGCAAGCTCCTCGGCAGCAACTTCAATCTAGAATCTAGCAAGGTCTTCTACGATTCGATTTTTCCGCAGAAAACGTCCGACAATTAAGGTGTGCCGAAAACTAGCGGATCCAGCCTCCGCCCAGGACTTTTTCCGCGGCGTAGAATACGGCGGCTTGGCCCGGGGTGACGGCGCGCTGGGGCTCGCGGAATTTCACGCGGGCTGTCGTGGCATCGAGCGGAGTGATTTCAGCGGCGGCGGGTTCGTGGCGATTGCGGATGCGGACCATCGCTTGCACTGGCGCTTGGGGCACGACGCAGGGAATCCAGTTTACGTCGCGCACTTCGCAGGTGCTGCGGCGGAGTTCCCGGTCTTCGCCCACGATCAGGCGATTCTGCTGGCGGTCGAGCGCGACTACGTACACGGGCGGCTGTCCACCCGCCAGACCTAGACCCTTGCGCTGGCCCACGGTGAATTGATGCAGGCCAGTGTGGCGGCCGAGAACTTCTCCGGACGTGGAGACGATGTCGCCCGGTTCCTTCGGCAGTTCACTTCCCTGCTCCTGCAGGTAGCCTTCGATAAACTTCACGTAATTTCCGGTGGGGACAAAACAAATTTCCTGGCTTTCGGGCTTTTCGGCGACCGGCACCTGCAGGCGGCGCGCGATCTCCCGGACTTCGTGCTTGGAAAGCTCGCCGAGCGGGAAATCAGTGCGCGCGAGCTGCTCTTGCGTGAGGCCGAATAGAAAATAGGATTGATCCTTGGATCCGTCCACGGCGCGGAGGAGTTCGTAGCGGCCGGTTTGCGCGTTGTGGCGCACGCGGGCGTAGTGGCCGGTGGCGATGCGCTCGGCACCAATCTGGCGGGCGGTGACTAGGAGCTGATCGAACTTCACGTGATTGTTGCACATGGTGCAGGGGATGGGCGTGCGGCCTTCCAGATAATCAGCTACGAAGGGACGGATCACGTTGAGTTCGAATTCGCGTTCGAAATTCACGACGTAAAAAGGGATGCCGAGATGTTCGGCTACGCGGCGCGCGTCGTAGACGTCGTCGTGCGAGCAGCAGCGATGTTGCGTGGGGCCGTTATTTTGCAGCTGCGGCAGGCGGCGCTGGTTCCAGAGCTGCATGGTTAGGCCGACGATGGCTTGCGCGCGATCGTGGAGGATTGCAGCGACTGTCGAGCTGTCCACGCCGCCGCTCATGGCTACGGCGACCGTGCTCGCGGTGCTGATCGCGGCGGCGCCGCAAGTGGGTTCGAGTTGCGTTAGCGATGACAACTGTCTGGTCCTTTTCGTTTGCGAATTCTGCAAAACAATTTCAAAGGCAACAGCAACAGCGCCGGCAAGAGCGGGTCCGCTGTCTATTTTAAAAGCAACGGCAAAGGCTGGCGGTCTCCAAAGGCCGCCGCTACAAAATCCAGGGCAACGGCACTTCGCCCGTCCCGCTTGGCGCGACGGCCGCGGCAAAATTCACAGGTAAATTCAAAACCAAGCGGCCGCGAGACGCTGGCGCTTGGAAAACCGGTCCACGAGATCACGCTGAGATCGCTGCATTTGTGCTCAGCGGCGAGAGCGCGCGGAGGCGTTCGACTGCTTGCGGGATTACCGCAATTACCTGGTCAATCTCTTCGGGCGTCGTGGTGCGGCCGAGGCTGAAGCGCAAGCTGCTGCGGGCTTCGTCGGGAGAGAGGCCGATGGCCATTAGCACATGCGAAGGGCCGACTGCTCCGGACGAGCAGGCCGCACCCGTCGAGCAAGCGATTCCCTGCAGGTCGAGCGCAATCACCAGTGCCTCCCCACCCGCTGCGTGAAACGAAATGTTTGAGGTATTGGAGACACGCTGCGCGCGTTTTCCGTTTAGGCGCGCGTCGGCGCAGGCCGCCAGGAGCGCGTCTTCCAGGCGATTGCGCAGCGAAGTGATGCGGGCACAGTCCGTCATGAGATTCTTGCGCGCCAGTTCCGCAGCCTTTCCCAAGCCCACGATTCCCGGAACATTTTCCGTGCCAGGGCGGCGATCGCGTTCGTGATGACCGCCGTGGAATTGCGGCTCGAGAGGCGTACCAGAGCGGACGTAGAGCGCGCCGGTGCCTTTGGGACCGTAAATTTTGTGCGCGGAAATGGAGAGCAGGTCCACGCCGAGGCGGTTCACATCGAGCGGCAATTTTCCGGCGGTCTGCACGGCGTCGCAGTGGAACAAGACTTTCGCGGCGGCGGCGATGCGGCTAATTTCTTCGATGGGCTGAATCGTGCCGAGCTCGTTGTTGGCGTGCATCACGCTGATGAGCATTGTTTCGGGCGTGATCGCGCGGCGAATGTCTGCCGGGTCGAGGACGCCTTCGCGGCCGACGGGAATGTAAGTGACGGCGACGCCGAGTTTTTCGAGCGCTTGCGCTGAATTGAGAACCGCGTGGTGCTCGATGGCGGTGGTGATGATGTGCTTGCGCGGCTCTTGCGACGCGGCGACGACGCCGAACAGTGCGAGATTGTCTGATTCAGTGCCGCCGCTGGTGAAGATGATTTCGGAGTTCTTGGCGCCAAGCAATGCAGCTACCGATGCGCGGGCGCCATCCACCGCACCGCGCGCGCGCTGTCCCGGCGAATGAATCGAGCTGGCATTGCCGAAGGTTTCGGCGAAATACGGCAGCATGGCATCGAGGACGGCCGGGTCCACGGGCGTGGTCGCGTTGTAATCGAGATAGATGCGCATGACGAGAAGTTGCGAGCATTCAGGATAGCGGTACGCGCGGGAGGGGTCAAGGAGCCAGTCCCAGTTGGAGGCTCTCGTTGTAAATTGCGCGCGGTATTGGGTGCGCGAGTTTGCAGAACGTGCAAGCGAAATCGCGCGCATTGCGAATGCGCGATAGCGGAGGAAGCGTTGCTGTATATAGCTTTGAGTCATGCACTTGCGGCGGTGGATCGCTACTGGTTTGAAGGGCGGCCCGCAAGACGCTCCAGTATCTGAAGCAGCGTGACCGCGTCGGGGAGCCGAAGACCATGACGAAACCTGTTGGATTTGCATTGGCATGGACGCAGGCGGCCGCGTTTCTGATACCAGCCGCTGCGCAGGCGAAGGTTGACGCTAGGGGCGACAAGGACGACATGGGCTGCAAGAGCAGCTTCGACCAAGGGAAGGGTTGCGGCAAATCACAGCGGGTGCAGGGACCTGGCGATTTGCCTCCGCTGAGCTCGGTCTGGCGACCTTGAGCGCTTTGTCTTTGTGCGAGGCAAGCGCGCCAGCAAGTAATTTTTTGCTGAGCGTCCGAAGCCGAAGCGGCCGTCAAACCGGCGCAGCCGGCCTGCTCCTGTAACTTCGCGCCGAGTCGTCGCGCGCGCAGGCGTTATCGTCAGTAACTCACACGCGCAGGTTGCCTTGACAGGGTTGCGGGTGTCCGATAGCGTCGAAGAATGCGGCTTCATAGATTATTGCAGTTACGCCGCGCAATTCATGGGGGCAAAACTTGGCGCGGCCAATTATTACGCTGACGACGGATTATGGGACGAGCGACCACCTGGTGGGAGTGCTCAAGGGGGTGATCCTGAGCATCAATCCCGAAGTGAATATTGTGGACATTACGCACAGCGTGATCGCGCACGACCTGTTGGATGGCGCGCTGACGATCAGCCAGGCTTACCGGTATTTTCCGCCGAAGACCATTCACATGGTCGTGGTGGACCCGTCGGTGGGGACGCAGCGACGGCCGATTCTGGTGGCGGGCGATCAGCATTATTTTGTAGCGCCGGATAATGGAGTGCTTTCCGCGATTTACGACCAATCGGAATCGCTTTTCGCTTGGCACATTACTTCGGAACATTATTTTCGGCAGCCGGTGAGCAATACTTTTCAGGGGCGGGATATTTTCGCGCCGGTAGCGGGATGGCTTTCTAAGAACTGGCAGACGGCCAGTTTTGGCGAGTTGATCGAGGATTTCGTGCGCTTCAGCATTCCAAAGCCGAAGGTGAACGGGAACACAATCAAATGCGTGGTGTTGAAGCTGGATAACTTTGGAAATTTGATTACGAATTTGAAGGGTGAGGAGACGCCGGCCTTGGTTGCTCCGGATGCGAAATTCACGATTCGCGCGGGGAATGCCGAGATCAAGAAGTTGTTGCCGACTTTTGCATCGGGCGCGGCGGGGGAACCGTTTGCGATTATCGGGTCCAGCGGGTATTTGGAACTGTGCGTGAATAAGGGGAATGCGGCGCGGGTCTTGGGGATTGGGCGGGGGGCTGAAGTTTCGGTGGAGCTGGGGTAGGGTTAGATTTTTTTAAGATTGTCTGCTGATTTTTCCCGCCATGTCATCGCAAACTAAATGACAGATAGTAGCGTGCCCGGATTTTCGTGGTGTAAGCGGGCACAGCACGCCATATGCCCCTACCAATGCGGAGGCTCTGCTTAGCGGGCGAGCGAGGTGATGACAAGGTAGGAGCGCATGCGGGGGTCGAGCCAGTCCCGGAGGGCGTCGCCTAGTAGGTTGAAGGCAAGGACTGCTGTCATCACAGCCAGGGCCGGGAAAATAACCAGGTGCGGAGCGTCGAAGAGATGGCCGCGGGCGTCGTTGAGCATGGCGCCCCAGCTGGGCATGGGGGCTAGGACGCCGACGCCGAGGAAACTTAGCGTGGATTCGGCTAGGATAGCGCCGGCCATCGCGATGGTGGCTTGCACGAGAATGGGTTGCAAAATATTGGGCAGGAGATGGCGAATGAGAATGCGCGCGTGCGAGGCGCCGAGAGAGCGCGCGGCAAGAACATATTCCATTTCCTTGGCCTGCAAAATTTGCGCGCGGGCCAGGCGCGCGTAACCGGCCCAGCCGGTGACGACCAGCGCGAGAATTACTTTATCAAGGCCGGGGCCGAGGAACGCCGCGAAGGCGATGGCCAGCAGGATGCCGGGGAACGAGAGGAACGCGTTGATCAGGATGATGTTGACGAAGCGATCGAACCATCCGCCGAAATAGCCCGCGACCGCGCCGATTGCCAGGCCGATCATTCCCGCACCGAAAACGACACAGATGCTGACGAGCATGGAGACGCGCGTGCCGAAGATGATGCGCGAGAGAATGTCTCGGCCGAGCTCGTCGGTGCCCATCCAGTGCGCGATGGTGGGAGAGAGGAGGCGCGCGGGCAAGTTTTGCGCTACGGGATCGTAGGGCGCGAGCCAGGGGGCGGCCAGCGCGACGATTACCAGGATTAAGGTGAGCGCGAATCCCCAGCGGCCCGGAACGCTGCGGCGCAGAAAATCCGCGAGTTCGTGCAAAAGTTCGCGCAGGACTGTGTGTAGATGGCCGCGCGGCTGGGATTTTTGCGCTTTCGTCATTCGAAACGCACCCGCGGGTCAACGAGCGCGTACACCAGGTCGGTGAGCAGGTTGACGAGAACGTAGGAGACGGCGATCAGCAGGATGCAGCCTTGCAGCAGTGGATAATCGCGCGCGCCGATAGCTTGCACTGCCAGGCGTCCGATGCCCGGCCAGGAAAAAATAGATTCGGTGACGATGGTGCCGGCCAGCAGCGTGCCGAATTGCAGCCCCAGGATGGTGAGGATGGGAATCAGCGCGTTGCGCAGCGCGTGACGAAACAGAACGCCGGATTCCGAGACGCCTTTCGCGCGGGCGGTGCGGACGTAGTCGGCAGAAAGCTCTTCGATCACGGAGGTACGGACCATACGCGTGAGGATGGCAGCGAGCGCGGCGCCGAGCGTGAACGCGGGGAGGATGAGATGCGCGACGCCGCCGCGGCCGGAGACAGGCAGCCAGCCGAGCACGACTGAAAACAGGAGAATGAGTACCGGACCGAGTGCGAAATTCGGGACGGAGAGGCCGAACAGTGTGAGGACGCCGACGGCATGGTCGGTTCGTTCGCCGCGTTTGTGGGCTGCCAAGACACCGGCGGGAATTCCGATCAGCGCGCAGATCAGCAGCGCAACGACAGCGAGTTCGAGAGTAGCGGGGTAGTGTTCGGCGACAACTTTCAGCACGGGCTGCTGGAAGCGGAACGATTCGCCGAGATTTCCGTGCAGCACACCTGCCAGATAACGGCCGTATTGCACCGGGAGCGGCAAATCGAGGCCGAGCGCGTGACGCAGCTGCGTCAAGTCTTCAGCGCGGGCGCCTTCGCCGAGCATTTGCGCCACGGGATCGCCGGGCACGATGTGCGCGAGAAGGAAAACCATGGTGAGGATGAGCCAGAGCGCCGGAAGCGCAAAGAGCAAGCGGATTGAAATGTAGCGAATCATTTATGGGCTGGGCCTGACGACCGCGAATCTTCCGGAGGAGGTTCGTCAGGCGAGGGTACCGCCGTTTCTGCGGAAGCCTTGGAAGATTTTTTGCGGGCTGCGCGGCGGATTTTCTTGGCGCTGCTGGAATCGGGGGCGGAATTTGGAGCGGGCATGTTCAATACTTCAGCTCGCGCGTTCTGATGCTTGCTCGGATCTTGCTGTTCGCCGTGCGGCATTGCTTCGGATTGCGGCGCAGACTCGGGCGCGATATTTGACACCGACTGGGGAACGATTGCGAGCGGCAGCGGCTTGATTTTCAGGCGCGAGACGCGGCGATGGTCCATCTCCATTACCGTGAAACGATAGCCATCGGCTTCGAAACTTTCGCCGCCGCGGGGAATGAAGCCGAGACGAGTGAGCACGAAACCGCCGACCGTCTCGTAGGAGGGATCTTCGGGAAGCATGATGTTGTAACGCGCGGCGAGCTCGCGGATTTTGATCGCGGCGTCGAAGATCATGCCGCCGTCGGGCAGGGTGAGCGGGCGCTCGACGACGTCGAATTCATCGTGAATTTCACCGACCATTTGCTCGAGGATGTCTTCGAGCGTCGCGAGGCCGAGGATGCTGCCGAATTCGTCAACGATCATGGCGAGGCCGGTGCGACGTGCGCGGAATTCGAGAAGGAGTTCGCTGACGGGCTTGGTTTCGGGAACGATGAGCGCGTCACGCAAGACGGAGCGCAGATTGAAGTCAGCGAACGGGTGGCGATCTTCGGCGCGGCGCGCGCGATCGAGGAGGATCCAGATCATGTCCTTGATATGGACGAAGCCGAGAATGTGGTCGAGCGTGCCTTCATACACGGGGATGCGCGAGCGCTGCGTGGTGGCAAACATGGTCATGGTGTCTTCGAGGGTGGCAGAGGCGGGGAGGGCGTGAACGTCGGGGCGCGGGACCATGACTTCGCGGGCTTGAATTTGGCCGAGCTCCATCGCCGCTTGAATAAATTTTACTTCGGCGGCGGGAAGCAGCCCGCGGTCGCGGGCTTGCTGGATCATCACTTGCAGTTCTTCGGTGGAACGCACCAGAGTGTGACTGTGCGGTGAGACTACGCCGAGCGCGCCGACGATCTTTTCGGCCCAGCCGTCGAGGAGATCGATGGCCCAGCGAAAAGTGTTGAGGAACCAGGAAAACGGGCGCGCGATTAGCAGGGCTACGCGTTCGGCGCGCGCCAGACTGAGGCTCTTGGGGACGAGTTCGCCGAGGACCACTTGCAGCACAGTGAGCAGGCCGAACGCGATCGCCAGCGCGGTGCCGTGAGCGATGATCGCGGCCCAGGGGCGCGGGATCGCTTGTACCAACGGACTGAGAATTCCGGCGAGCGTGATTTCGCCCAGATAGCCTAGGGAAAGGCTGGCAAGCGTGATGCCGACTTGCACGCCGGAGACGACGCGGGTGACATCGGTGAGGAGGATTTCGACGACTCGCGCGCGAGCGTCACCCTGTTCGACGAGTTGGCGCACGCGCGATTGCCGGACGGCGATGAGCGAGAATTCGGCGGCCGAGAAGAAGGCGTTGATGCCGACCAGCGCCAGGACCGCGAAGAGTTGCAGGGCGATCATTGCTGGTTGATTTTAGCAAGAGGCGTGGGGCAATGGGGAAAAGGAGTGAAGGGGCGAGTGATTAAGTGACAAGTGATGAGTGCTGAGTGAGGCGTCGCGAATTGTTCCGGGTGAGTGCTGAGCGCGTTGCATGCCGGCGATTGTGTGGGCCACACTGCGCCGCTGTTGCAGCGGGCGACGAAGGGCCGGGACGGATGACACGGGCATCGCGGATTTTTCGATATCTGGTGGCGGCTGACGGGCGCGCGGCTAGCTCGGAGGATCGCCCGGCACGGCCGATCGCTTCGGTTGCGTGGTGGCCGGCAAGTCGCCTAACCGGAGACTGGGTCACAGCCGGCGGAAGTGCGGGATTGCTGCAATAAAATCATCGCGATAGAATCCGGTTGGCTGCTACAGTGGTGTGAGATTTGCAGCGCGCACGGGTTGCGCAGAACGAGGCAGAATGAGTCCGTCGAATAAATCGGTTGCGCCGGTTGAAGCGCCCAAAAAAGGCGATTTTGAAAAGTCGCTTACGCGGCTCGAGGAAGTGGTGAAACACCTGGAGAGCGCGGAATTGTCGCTGGACGAAGCGATGCGGCTTTTCGAAGAGGGCGTGAAGCTTTCGCGCGAGTGTCAGAAACAGCTGGAAGAGGCCGAAGGCCGGGTGGACATTTTACTGAAGAAAGCGGATGGCAAGATTGTGGCGGAGCCGTTCGATCCGGAAGACGAAAATAATTAAGGTCTGCCGTCTGATTTTTGCAGCGCGATTCACATTCCTGATTTCTGCATCGAGCCTATGACGATCCCCGATTTCTTTGAGCAGGACAGATCAACAGTGGAAGCGGCGTTGCAGGAGCTTTTGCCGCCCGAAGACGCGCTGCCGATTACCATCCATAAGGCGATGCGATATAGCGTGTTTGCGGGCGGGAAACGGATTCGGCCGATTTTGTGCATGGAAGCGGCGCGCATGTTCTCGCAAGACCAGAGCGGCGCGGTGCAGGTGGGCTGCGCGCTGGAATTCATTCACACCTATTCGCTGATCCACGACGACCTACCGGCGCTGGACAACGACGATCTGCGGCGCGGAAAACCCACCAACCACAAAGTGTTTGGCGAGGCGATGGCGATTCTGGCGGGCGACGCGCTGCTGACTTTGGCGTTTCATACTTTGGCACTGGCGCCGGTGGAACCGCAGCGGCGACTGACAATTTTGGCGATGATCGCGGAAGCGGCGGGGACCGATCGTGGCATGATTGGCGGGCAGGTGGCGGATTTGGAAGCGGAGGGAAAGGCTCCTGACATGGGAATGTTGGAGTACATTCACCGGTCGAAGACGGCCGCTTTGATTCGCGCGTCCATTGTGGCGGGCGCAATTGCGGGCGGCGCCGATCGCGGGGACGTGACGCGGCTGCTGGCATTTGGCGAGAACATCGGCTGGGCGTTTCAGGTGGTGGACGATATTTTGGATGTCGAGGAATCTTCGGAGGCGCTGGGGAAAACCGCGGGGAAGGATCAGGCACAAAAGAAGGCTACTTATCCGGCCTTGCACGGGCTCGAGGTTTCGCGGGATATTGCGGCGGACCTCGAGGCTAAGGCTTTGAACGAATTGGAATTGTATCGCGAGCGAGCGGGTAGGTTGCGGCAGTTGGCGCAATTTTTGGTGGCGCGCAGGGCCTAAGGCTGAGGCGGGACAGAAAGCTCCCTCGCGCGGCTAGACCGCAAAGGCGCCACGCTCGGAATGACGATGCTCGTCGCATCGTCAAAGACACAGAGGGCGCAGGGAAATCCACACCTATGGCTGTCGTACCTTGCACGCATGAAATCGAAAAACAATTCTCAACGACCTGCTTCGGACACAGCCCACCGCAATCGCAAAGTTGGGAAAATACGATTGGATGTTTTGATCGTGGAACGCGGGCTGGCGACTTCGCGGGAACGTGCGCAAGCTTTTTTGCTGGCTGGAAATGTGTTGGTGAACGGGCAGAAGATGGAAAAACCCGGGTCGCAGGTGGCTGCGGATGCGCGCGTCGAAATTATCGGCGATGCGCTGCGTTATGCGAGCCGCGGCGGGCTGAAGCTGGAAGGGGCGCTGGACGATTTCGCGATTTCGCCTGAGGGAATGATTTGTCTGGATGTGGGGAGCTCGACAGGCGGTTTTACGGACTGTTTGCTGCAGCGCGGCGCCGCGCGGGTTTTCGCTGTGGATGTGACTGTGGACCAGCTGGATTGGAAATTGCGGCAGGATAAGCGCGTCACGACGGTCGAATGCAACGCGCGTTACCTGAAGGCTGACCACATTGCGGAGCGGCCAAGCCGGGTGACCATGGACGTCTCTTTTATTTCGGTGACGAAAATTTTGCCGGCGGTTGTACCCGTCGCGGCGGCTGGTGCGCATTTTTTGATCTTGATCAAGCCGCAATTTGAGTTGGAGAAGAATGAAATCGGCAAAGGTGGAATCGTGCGGGATGCAGTGCTGCACCAGAAAGCGATCGAACGGGTGCAGGCAGCAGCGGGAGCTTGCGGCCTGACGATTCTGGGAGTGCGTCCGAGCCACCTGCCGGGGACGGAAGGCAACCAAGAGTTTTTTCTCCACGCCCGCGCTCGCGGGTAGAGTAGAATTCTGCCTCCAAATATGATTCGCGCCGTCGGCATCATCTGCAAACCAATCCCCGAAATGGTCACCTCCGTGGTGCCGGAACTGCGGCGCTGGCTGCAGGCGCGCAAGATCGAAGTTTCCGTCGATCCCCGAACGCGAACGACGCTGGACCCCAACGGCCCGGCGATGACGCGGGAAGAAATGGCGGCGAAAGTTGATCTGCTGATCGTTCTTGGCGGAGATGGCACCTTGCTCGCGGCAGCGCGCGCGCTGGGCGGGCACAACGTTCCAATTCTTGCGGTGAATCTGGGCGGGCTGGGATTTTTGACTAGCGTGACGCTTGACGAACTTTATCCAGTACTGGAAGCGATTCTGGCGGGCGAACACCGTACCAGCGAGCGGATGATGCTGGAAGCGGAAATCGTGCACAGCAACAAACCAGCGGAGCGGTTGACGGCATTGAATGATGCAGTGGCGAATAAGGCCGCGCTGGCACGCATGCTCGATTTTGACGTGCACGTGGATCATCACCACGTGGGGCGTTATCGCGCGGACGGATTAATTGTGGCGACGCCGACTGGTTCGACGGCGTATTCGCTGGCGGCGGGCGGGCCGATTATTCATCCGGATCTAGATGCGTTCGTGATTACGCCGATCTGCCCGCACATGTTGACGAACCGGCCGCTGGTGGTACCGGATACGGCGTATGTGGAGCTGGATTTTTCGGCGTCCGGTGAGCCGGTGTATCTGACGCTCGACGGCCAGATTGGATTCCAGTTGCAGCCGCAGGACCGTGTGGTGATCACCAAGGCTGTAACGAAAGTGCAAGTGGTAAACCCGCCTCGCAAGACGTACTACGAAATTCTGCGCAGCAAGTTGCGTTGGGGAGAGCGCTGAGCAGCGCTCAGTCTCGCATTCAGAGGAATACAGCCAAAGTGGATCAATCGAGCAAGCTGAATGGCGCACTGAAGCACGCCGCTACTAGGTCAAAAGCAAAATCAACGACGCCCGCCTAAACAGCAGGCTGCCGCTACAAGGTCAAAACCTAGGGCTGCATCTTGACAGGGACCTACTTCACTTTCAGGACCAGCAGTGTGCGGTCATCGAAGGGATGGGCGCCGCCGGAGAAGGCGTCCACCTCTTCCAGGATTTTGTCCGCGATTCCATCAGCGTTGAGTTGGTGGTTTGCCGTGATCAGGTCGGCCAAGCGGGTATGGCCAAAGAATTCGGCTGCGGCATTTTGCGTGTCGCCGATGCCGTCGGAGTGAAATACCACGATGTCGCCCTCGTTCAGGATGTAACTCCGCTGGTCGTAAGTTGATTCTTCGAACATTCCGAGCGGAAAACCCGCGAGCATGATTCGTTCGCAATGGCCGCCATGATACAGGAACGGCTCTTCTTGTCCCGCGTTGGCAATCCGCAACTTGTGACGGCCGCGATGCCATGTGGCGAAACACAAAGTCATGAAGCGGCCTTCGATGCGGCGCTCGCCGAGAAATCCATTGATCGCGCGCAGCATTTCCGCGGGGCGGTGTTTCTGCGGGCCCAAGCTGCGCAGCGTGCCGATCGCGACGGCTCCGTAAAGCGCCGCCGCGCTTCCCTTCCCGCTGACGTCACCCATAGCGATCGCTAGTTCCTGCGGACCATAACGGAGAAAATCATAGAGGTCGCCGCTGAGTTCGCGGGAAGAAACGACCCGCGCGGCGATTTCGAGGCCGAACTCCGGCCCCGGTAGACGTGGCAGCAGAGCGCCTTGAATGCGGCGGGCGGCGCTGAGGTCGCGCTCCATGCGCGCTTCGTCGCGGGCCAGCTGTTCGTAGAGGCGAGCGTTTTCGATAGAGACGGCGAGATGCGCGGCGAGAATCGAAAGCGCCTGCACGTGGTCCGGGGTGAAATAATTCAGCTGCGGGCTTTCCAGATCCATCACACCGATGACGCGATCTTTATTGAGCATGGGGACGGCAAGCTCGGAGCGCGTTTCGGGATTGATGAGCAGATAGCGGGGGTCGAGAGTGACGTCGGGCACGACGACGGCGCGTTTCAGAGACGCAGCGGCACCGACGATGCCTTCATGCGCGGGCACGGCAAATTTTTCTTGCACGCGTTGGCCGAATTTCACAGTGACGCGATGACGGAAGACGTTGTCGCCTTCGTCGTAAAGCAGGATGCTGAAAATCTGGTAATTGATGAGGCGCTTGGTTAGCTCGGCGGCGCGGCGCAGCACTTCTTCTACGGAGAGCGAAGAGTTGGCCTCACGGCCGACTTCGTTCAAAAGCAAAAGAGTTTCGGCTTGATTGCGCTCGTGTTCGTAGAGCTTGGCGTTTTCAATGGCTGTGCCGATGCGCGAGGCGACCAGCGTCAGGATCGTCTGCTGATAGGGCGTGAAATAATCCAGCTCGTTGCTTTCGATGTCCAGAACGCCGATGACGCGGCCGCGCACGATCAGTGGGACGGCGAGTTCGGAGCGAACTCCGTCAAGGGCGTTTAGGTAACGCGGGTCTGCGCGAACATCGCCGACGCGAATCGCCTGCCCCGTGGCGGCAGCGGCTCCGATGATGCCTTCGCCCATGGGGATGCGCCAGTGGTTCACGACTTCCGCGCGGTGGCCGATGGCGAAGCGGAAATACATCTGGTCGGTGGCCTCGTCCGGGAGGAGCACTGCGAAAATTTCGTAGTCCACCAGGCGCTTGATGAGCGCGGCGGCGGTGGGCAGCACTTCATCGAGGTTGAGCGATGCGTTGATCTCCTGGCTGAGTTCCGCCAGGATTTTGAGAGCGTCCGCGGGGACGTCGATTTTGGGATTTAGTTTTGCTGCGTCCATTTGGCTATGTTTGGAACTCCCAAACCCCGCCCGGGAAATGCGCGCGTCCCTTCCGGATATTCTTACAGCGCCCGGAGCAGTGGGCGCAAAGTCGATTCATTATAGCAGGCGAGTGTGAAGCTCTTGCCGCGGAGAAGAGCCTGCATTGAACTTTTCAATATTTCTCACCGGAAGAGGCGCCGGAGGCCGCCGGTGATTCTCCCGAGCGCAACTGCTGGAGGATTTTCACGCCGGCGCTGGCGCCGATGCGTGTGGCGCCGGCTTCGAGCATTTTCTGCAGGTCTTCGAGCGTGCGGACGCCGCCGGCCGCTTTGATGCCGGTGCCAGGGCCGATGGTTTCTCGAATCAGGCGCACATCCTCTGCAGTGGCGCCGGCGGTGCTGAATCCCGTGGAGGTTTTTACGAAATCCGCACCGGCATTTTTGGAGGCGAGCGACGCCTGGATTTTTTCTTCGCGCGTGAGCAGGCAGGCTTCAATGATGACCTTGCAGATGGCGCCGGCGTGATGGCTGGCGGAGACAACGCCGTGAATATCGGCTTCCACCGCGCCCGCACGCCGGGACTTGAGCGCGCCGATATTGATGACCATGTCTATTTCCTGTGCGCCACGCTCCATGGATTTCTGTGCTTCGAACACTTTTACTTCTGGCAGCGTGGCGCCCAGCGGGAAGCCCA
>DATNLN010000076.1:0-9395 GCA_035602855.1 Candidatus Acidiferrales bacterium | reverse complement strand
TATAAGCCTGTGCAAGGAATAACCGGTTAGACTGTTTTAGCGCTTTCGCTCGCAAGAACGGAGCGGGAATCGCAGAGTGACAAGCCGAAGATCCGCCGGCTCGCAGGGCCCGATTCGACCGAGCCTTAACAAACTGGGGGGTGGGGAATGCGAAGCACACGACTTGGAAAATATTTCAGCGTTCTGATTCTCACACTAGCGCTGTTCACTTGCGGGCGGCTGCTGGCCGGTGTGACCGCCAGCATTTCGGGAACGGTCACTGATCCAAGCGGCGCGGTAGTCGCGGGGGCGACGGTAACCGCGACCAACGTGGATACGGGCGTGGCCACCACGCTGACCACGAACGCGCAGGGCTTCTATTCCTTCCAATCGCTGCCGCTGGGCAATTACACCATTAGCGTTCAGCAAAACGGATTCAAAGGTTACGCGC
Organism: Candidatus Acidiferrales bacterium; assembly: GCA_035602855.1. Taxonomy (GTDB): domain Bacteria; phylum Acidobacteriota; class Terriglobia; order Acidiferrales; family UBA7541; genus Palsa-295. The sequence goes on along the minus strand of DATNLN010000076.1, from coordinate 8,965 downwards.
AGACGGGACTGGTGCTGGATGTGAACTCAGCGCTGGTGATTGACGTGAAACTGTCGGTTGGCGCGACGAGCGAGAAAGTGGAAGTTTTGAGCGACACTTTGCACGTTGATACTGAGAGCACGCAAATGGGCGAGGTGATCACCGGCAAGACGATGACCGATGTGCCGCTCGTGACCCGCAGCTATACCGATTTGCTGAGCTTGCAGCCCGGAGTCGCGCAGACGGCGTCACAAATGTCGGGAGCCTACGCGGGACCATTTATATCCGCAGGATTTGCGGCTCCACTGGTGTCTGGCGAGTTGAATTCCGGGGCGGTGTCCGTGAACGGCATGCGCGAATCGGAAAACGGGTTCATCTTGAATGGAATACTGGTGCAGGAATTGGGATTTTCAGGAGCCGGAGCGATTCCCAATCTTGATTCGCTTTATGAGTTTCGCATCCTGACGAACAATCCGGACGCCGAGTACGGAAACTATAGCGGCGGCCTGATCAACGTGGTCACCAAGTCCGGCACGAACGGCTACCACGGGAATCTTTTCGAATTCGTGCGCAATACGGATTTCGACGCCGCGAACTACTTCGATCAGGGACAACGCGGCGCCTATCACCAGAACCAGTTCGGCGGCACGTTCGGCGGCCCCATCAAGCGCGATAAGATCTTTTTCTTCGCTGACTATCAAGGAAACCGGCTGATTCAGGGACAGACACAACGCATTACTGGGGCCCCGACCTCGGCTCTAGAAGGCGGAGACCTCTCGTCGGTAGCGGGCAGTTTTGTGGACGCCCACGGTAATCCCACGACCGTACAGAGCTGTACACCGCCGGCGCCGAATTGCAACGCGGCGGGCAATTGGGCGGCCGTATTAACCAATCAATTGGGATACACCGTTACGCCTGGCGAGCGGTACTATTTTCCGGGCTGCACGAGCAACGCCCAATGCGTTCTGCCCAATGCAACATTGTCGCCCACGGCCTTCAACCCAATCTCGGCGAACCTTTTGCCTTTCATTCTGCCTGCCAACGGAACGAACAGCGCGGGTGTGCCGACCTTTACAACAAATTCGGAAGCAACGAATCTTAGTGATAACAAATTCAGCGGGCGAGGAGACGCTAATACTGGATTCGGGCTTCTCACGGCCTATTTCTATTGGGACAAGTACAACCGGATTGATCCGTATTGGCCGGGGAACGCGCCCCTTTATCCGGGGTTTAGCGTAGATGGGAAGGGGCAAACGTACAACGTCGATCTCGGGGCCACGAAAACTTTCAGCTCGGCATCGGTGAACGAATTTCGCCTGGGATATTTTCGCCTGGATACCTTGTTCAATCAACCGCAGGGCGGAAAGGGAGTGACGCTGTCGAGCCTGGGATTTGCTTCTGGCGCGTCGGGTGCTCCGGGTATCGTGCCGCTGGTGCCTTCGCTGGAAGGCGTTCCAGAAATTGATTTCAATGACTTCGTGATCGGAGTCCCAAGCCGACCGAACGGCTTGATCGATAACATCTACCAGGTGGTGGACAACTACAGCAGGATCGTGGGTACGCACACACTGAAATTCGGTGGACAGTATCACTACGACCAGTTGGAAGAAGATCTGATTGATAACGTTTCGAACGGGAACTTTTTCTTCGGAAGCAGTTTCAACGGTCAGCCCACTGAAACTGGGGTCGACTTTGTGGATTTTCTGCTAGGGGCGCCCAGTTCCTACGTGCAGGGGCAGTCGTATCCTTCCTACGGCCGCAATTTTTATTTTGGCTTGTACGCGCAGGATAGCTGGCGCGTGAAATCGAATCTGACGTTCAACTATGGGCTGCGGTACGACGTCAGCGCGCCGTGGAAAGAAAAGTACAACCAAATCCAAACTTTGATTCCCGGGGAACAGTCGGTTGTTTTCCCCGACTCACCGACAGGGTGGGTGTTTCCCGGTGACCCAGGTGTTCCGAGCACGCTGGCACCCACCCGTTGGAACAATTTTGCGCCAAGGTTAGGACTGGCGTATTCGTTCGGAGACTATGACGGATTGCTTGGCAAGATTCTGGGCAAATCCGGGACTACGAGCATCCGCGCCGGTTGGGGCATCTTCTACAGCACGTTTGAAGGCGCAACGGACTTCAACGAAATTGGAGACGCGCCGTTCGGAAACTACACAACGCAGAACGAGCCGGCATTCGCTGCTCCATTTACGAATCGCGGCGCCGGCTCCTCTATCACGAACTTCTTCCCGGTAACTCAGCCGCCGCTGTTCTTTTCCGCGAAGCATCCTGCGAGCGGTCCGCCGTTTGATAACTTGCCCGATTTCTTTAGCGCTTTTGGAACGATTGGCAGTTCGCCGGCGTTTTACAACAAGAACCGCCTGCCGTATGCCGAAGAATATGAACTGTCCATCGAACATCAGATCACGCGCGCGGATTTGCTGACCGTTAGTTATGTGGGGACCCAAGCTCACCGGCTGCTTTCTTCAGAATCCGCGAACCCAGGGAACCCAGCCACATGCTTGGCTTTTGCCGCACAAGGCTGCGGACCGGGTGGTGAAAATAACATCTACATCAACGGAACCACAGGCGCGTTTACGTTGGGGACGCGCGCGCCGTTTAGCGGCGTGGCTCTGCCGGCGGGCACTGCTTTGCCTTGCGCTCCTGGCTGCGACACGGTGCTGCCAAACGGCGATCTGGGAATTATCCCCTTCGGCAACGATTCGTATTTCATTACCGCCGGCTCTTCGTCTTACAATTCCCTGCAAGTTAACTACAAGCACACGACGGGACGTCTGCAGACCATGATTGGTTATACCCTGAGCAAAGCCTTCGATGATTCCTCCGGGTATGGCGAGCAGATCAATCCCCTCAACCACCGGCTCAGCCGCGGGCTTTCCGCGTTTGACAGCACAAACAATTTCGTGGCGAGCTACAACTATACGCTGCCCGTTGATAAGTTGGGCGGCCCGACCCAGCTGACGCACGGATGGGCCGTCAGCGGCATCACGAAATTTGCCACTGGCCTGCCCGTCACAATGGTCGAAACGGACGATCAATCTTTGCTGGGAACAGCCACCGGTGGGCCGATCATCTTGCCTGTGGACACGCCCAATCTGATTGCGCCGGTTCAAATTGAGAACCCGCGCAACACGGGCGGCCAATACTTCTCGATATCATCGTTTGGGCCTTCCGCCTTGGGCACAGAGGGCGATGCCAGGCGGCGGTTTTTCCACGGACCGGGGATTAACCAATGGGATTTTGCGCTGCTTAAAGATACGAAGATCACCGAGCGCTTCGATCTGCAGTTCCGGGCTGAATTTTTTAACCTCTTCAATCACACGCAGTTCTTGACACCGAGCGGAATCACCAGTTTCAGCGGGGGCTTGCCCACATCGGCATCCTTCGGGCAGGTTGCCGGAACTCTGCCGGGACGCATCGGGCAGCTTTCTTTGAAACTGTTCTTCTAGACGCAACGGACGAAGAGGCAGAGTAGAGCGAATCAACGCATCACATCCCGCGGGGATCCGGGAGCACCACGGTTCCCCGCGGTTTTTTCGCTAAAAGCGCGGTGGGTTCGAAGCGGAGCTTAGCAGGATTTGGCGGGACGAAGAGTACACATCCATGGCGGCCCCAGGCGTTCTAGCAGCGACGTTAGTGAAACCCGGGAAGTACGAGATACGCGAATACCCTCTGCCAGAACCCGCTGCTGGTTGTGTGCTGATTCGCATGGAAATGTCCGGGATTTGCGGAACGGACAAGCACACTTTTCAGGGTTACACCACGCAGTACGGCGGCCGCGCGCTGGAATTTCCGATTATTCAGGGACATGAAAATGTCGGAACGATAGCGGCGATTGGCGGAGACGGAACGTACGCAGACTTTGAGGGCGTGGCCCTGCGCGAGGGAGATCGCGTGGTGGTAGGCGCGAACGTCACGTGCGGCCAGTGCTATTACTGCCGGCACGATTTTCCATATTACTGCTGCGAGAAGACCGCGGATTATGGCAACAATTTGAGCGCGAAAAATCCTCCGTACTTGTTTGGCGGATGGTCGCAGTACATGTATGTGGTGCCGGGAAGTTTTTTGGTGAAGGTTCCGGACGATTTGCCTTCGGAAGTGGCGGTGCTGACGGAAATTTTCGCGGTGTCGGTGGGACTGGACCGAGCGAAGCAGATGTCCTCGTTTCCGAACGAGTCGTTTCGGTTTGACGACACGGTGGTCGTGCTGGGCGTGGGTCCTTTGGGCATGTGTTTTTTGATGAAGGCGCGCATGCTGGGCGCGGGGACGATTATCGCAGTGGATAAATCCGAGTGCCGCTTGAATTTTGCGAAACGGCTGGGCGCGGACTTCGCGGTCAATGTCGGAACGATGTCCAAGGAAGAACGCCTGCGCATGGTGAAAGATTTGACGCACGGGCGCGGCGCGGACATGGTAATTGAGTGCGCCGGAGTGCCGCAAGCGGTGCCGGAGGCGCTGGAAATGTTGCGTGTCGGCGGCTTGCTGGTGGAAGCCGGGAATTTTTCGGATTTGGGCGAGGTGCCGATTAGCCCGCACCGCCATATTTGCGCGAAAAATGCTCGGATTCTGGGCGTGGGCGGCGAAGAACCAGCGGCTTACGGGCCGAGCATGCGGCAGATGGCGCGTTACATGAAGAATTATCCGCTGCGGGAATTTGTAACGCACCGCTATGGATTGCGGGATGTGGATGCGGCGATGAAGAAATCGGTGGAAGCGGAATCGATGAAAGTGGTGCTGGAGCCGTGGCGGTAGGCGCGACAGAAGTCGCGGAAAAAGTCGCGCGAGGGATTTTAATTTTTCTGGAAAAGAGGAAAGCATGAGCGCAATCAGCGAGCGATTTCTATTTGCTTCGGCACCCGATAGCTGGGGAGTGCTGGATTATCCCGGGCCATCCTGGGAGCAATCTTACGAGAAGATGCTGGATGAGATGGTGGAAGCCGGTTACACGGGATCGGAACTGGGACCTTACGGATTTTTTCCCACCGACCCGAAAATTCTTCAGCCGCAGTTGGAAAAGCGCAAGCTGAAGCTGCTGGCTTCGTTTGTTCCGGTCAAGATGACGGATCCGGCGGCAAGCCAAGCGGTGATGGAAAGGATTCGCAAGGTGGGAAATTTGCTGGCGACTTTGCAGGCGCCGTTTCTGGTGATTGCGGATGACCAATCGCCCGAGCGCAATGCCTTTTCCGGGCGCGCCAATGATAAAGGGTGCCCCACGCTGAGCGCCGAGCAGTGGAAACACATCGGGAAAATTGTCGCGGATGCCGAAAAGGTGGCGACTGAGTTTGGGCTGGATTTGGTGTTTCATCCGCACGTCGCGACTTATGTGGAAACGCCGGAAGAGTGCGAGCGATTTTACGACACGACGTCGCACACAAATGTGGGCTTGTGTTTGGATACGGGACATTGCGTTTATGGCTACGGCGATTCTGTGAAAGAGGCGGAGAAGTATAAGAGCAAGCTGCGCTTCGTGCACATTAAGGATTGCAACACGGCGGTCCTGGAACAGGCGCGGCGGAATAAGTGGACGTTTGAAGAAGCCATTGAGCACAAGGTTTTCACCGTGATTGGGCAGGGCAACATTGATTTTCCCGCGTTTTTCCGGACACTGGTGAAGAACGGGTATTCGGGATGGTCGGTCGTTGAGCAGGACGTGAAGTTCGGCGCAACGCCGATTCCCCCGGCCGAGAACGTGGCGGCGAGTTTGCGATATTTGCAGGGAGTTGTGAAAGATCTGGGAGTGGCGGCTGGAGCGCGTTAGGCGCTGAGTTGCCGATTCCGTTTGGCGGCAGCGTTTTGCTGATCACCGGGTCGACTCGATTAGGGAGAAGTTTGCATGCGGAAACTGGGAGTTGGAGTGCTGGGCGTTGGGGAGATGGGCAAGCGGCACGCGGAGAATCTGCGGCGGCTGGTTCCGGAAGCGCGGCTGGTGGCGATTGCGGATGCGTCGGCGGAGCGCGCGCGCGTGGTGGCGGAGGAACTGGAGATCGAGAATTGGTACAGCAGCCTGGACGCGATGCTGGAGCGGAAAGATCTGGATGCCGTGCTGATCGCGACGCCGGATAAGTTTCACGCGCAGGCGGTCGAGAGGGCGGTCCGCGCAGGCAAAGATGTGCTGTGCGAGAAGCCGCTGGCGCTGAATCTTGCAGATGCGCGCGCGGCGATTGATGCGGTGGCCAAATCCGGGCGGCGATTGCAGGTCGGTTTCATGCGCCGCTACGACCCCGCTTATGCGGCGGCGATGAAGCGAATTGAAGCCGGCGAAATTGGCGTTCCGGTGATTTTCAAATCGGTCGGGCGCGATAAGGATGCCGGACCTATCGCGGCTTACGAGTCGCGCATCAACGGAATGCTTTTTTACACGAATACGATTCATGATTTCGATTTGGCGCGTTGGATGATGCAGGACGAAGTCAGCGCCGTGCACGCGTATACCACGACGGCGATCCGGCCGGAACTGGCGAAATTTGAAGATGTCGTGGCAAGCGTGGTGAACCTGACGTACCGGCGCGGCGCGATTGGGAACGTCGAGTCGCATTCGCAGGCGGTCTACGGATATGACGTGCGCACAGAAATCGTCGGATCGAAGGGCTCGATTTTTGTCGGCAGCTTGCAACAGGCACCGGCTGTTTTTCTGTCGGCCCGAGGCGGCGAGCGGAGCTTGGCCGATCATTTTCTGACGCGGTTTGCCGATGCTTATCTAGCCGAGGTGCGCGATTTTGTGCACAACATGCTGCACGGTCTTGCGCCGCGCGTAACGGGTGACGACGGACTGAAAGCGCTGGCGATCGCGGTGGCGGCTGAAAAATCGCACCTGCAGGCAAAACCGGTTGAGGTGGCGCTTGCGGATGTGCGGGCCGCATCGTGACGCGCGACGCTGGGCCACAACAAGATTCGGCGAACGGACGGAAAACATGACGCGCAGCGCTGAAACTGCTTACAAGAGCCCCTTGCACAAAATGACCCAGACCACTCCCACCTGTTTGTGGAACGATTCCGCTTCGATCGAGGAGCTGACCTACTCGATCGAGCATGGCGCGGTGGGCGCGACGTGCAATCCGGTGATTGTGCTGGGCGTGCTGAAAAAGGAGATGGGTTTCTGGAAAGGGCGCATTCAGGAATTGATCAAGGAGCTGCCTACGGCTACCGAAGAGGAGATCGCCTGGCAACTGGTGCGCGAGATTTCCATACGCGGCGCCGCAGTGCTGAAGCCGATATTTGACGCGCAGCAGGGCAAGAACGGCCGGCTCTCGATTCAGACCGACCCGCGACTTTTTCGTGACAGCCAGGCGATCGTGAAGCAAGCCATGGAATTCAGCGCGCTCGCGCCAAACATGATCGTAAAAATTCCTGTGACGCGCGCGGGAATTCCGGCAATCGAAGAGGCTACCTATCGCGGGGTGAGCATCAACGCGACCGTGTCCTTCACATTGCCGCAGTGCATCGCCGTGGCCGAGGCAGTGGAGCGCGGCCTGCAGCGGCGCGCCAAAGAAGGCAAGGAAATCGCCAGCATGGGTCCGGTGTGCACGCTGATGGTGGGGCGTCTGGACGATTGGCTGAAGGTCGCGATGGAGAAAGAAAATATCGCGATCGATCCGGGCTATCTGGAATGGGCGGGAGTGGCGGTGCTGAAGAAAGCGTACCGGATATTTCGCGAAAGAGGTTACCGCATCCGGCTACTTTCGGCGGCATTTCGCAATCATATGCACTGGAGCGAATTCATTGGCGCCGACATGGTGATTTCGCCGCCCTTCCCGTGGCAAGTCCGATTCAATGCGAGCGACATCGAGGTACGTTCGCGAATTGATGAGCCGGTGCGCGCGGAAATCGTCGCGGAACTTTCCAGGAAATTCGCGGATTTCCGGTGCGCGAATACCGAGGGCGGATTAACCGTGGAGGAATTCGATTCTTTCGCGCCCACGCGACGGACTTTGCGACAGTTTATTACCGCGTGCCACGATTTGGATGGAGTGGTGCGCGATATTTTGATTGCGAATCCGGAAGCGTCGTGACGCAGCGCACCGGCGGCTGCGGCCGCGCAGGCGCAGCAAACATCAACTAAATTTAATTTTGTAACAGGAGATTCGCACGTGGGAAAACTGGCGATTACCGGCGGTGAACCCGTACGCAAAACACCTTTTACACCGTGGCCTGTCGCGACGAAGGAAGAGTTCGCCGCCCTGGAAGACGCTTTCACCAGCCTGAAGTGGGGCGGGCAGCCATTCCCCGGAAAATATGCGGACGCGTTTGCGAAGAAATTCGCTGCTTTCCAGAGCGCGAAGTACGGCCAGTGCGTGAGTACCGGAACGGTGGCGATCGAGGCGTGCCTGAAAGCGATTCAGATTCGTCCCGGCGACGAAGTGATTGTGCCGGCTTACACGTGGGAAGGAACGGTGGGGCCGGTGCTGCTGCTGAACGCCGTGCCCGTATTCGTGGACGTGGACCCGGATACATATTGTCTGGACACAAAGCTGATCGAGCAGGTGATTACTCCGAAGACGATGGCGATTCTGCCCGTCCATCTGGGGATGCGCTTCGCCGATATGGACGAGATTTTGCGCATTGCCAAGAAACACAATTTGAAAGTGATCGAAGATTGCGCGCACGCGCATGGCGCGATGTGGAAGGGGCATGGCGCCGGCTCGATGGGAGATTTGGGAGCGTTCAGCTTTCAGTCGAGCAAGCTGATCACGTCCGGAGAAGGCGGTGCGGTGATCACCAACACGTTGGAATATATGGAGCTGGTGCAGAGCTACATCAACGCCGGGCGTGCCAGCCTGACGGATCAATATCATCACCGCATTATCGGGTTCAATCACCGGTTGAGCGAACTACAGGCCGCGGTGCTGGGTCCGCAACTGGAGCGGCTGCCGCAGCAAGCCGCGACGCGCGAAAAGAACGTGAAGCATTTCGAATCGCGATTGCAGAAAATGCCTGCGATCAAAATGCTGAAGCCCGATCCGCGGATTACGCGCCT
>DATNLN010000075.1:0-44943 GCA_035602855.1 Candidatus Acidiferrales bacterium | reverse complement strand
CTGTAGTACAAACCGTTGCAGGTCGATCGTGCCCTGCATGGAAGACGCATGGTAAATATGCAGCGCGTCTTCCGAACCTCCTAGATAAACAACTAGACAAATATGTATGTACAACAGCTTATTATTGATTTATAATCCATTTTGCATACATAAATGTTTGCCGTGCGGCCACGCATGAGCAGAATAGCTACGCGGAGCTCACAAACATAAGTGAATCTAGCCGAACAATTGGAGAAGTCGCGCGGAAAGGGCTTCTCAGAAGGGCGAGCCCGGGTCATCGCTTTGCATCTCCTGGGGGATCTGCCTCCCGTCGAGCAAGTCTCAGACGTCCTGCGCCAAGGCTTAGAACCGTTGGCGAAACTGCTCGAACAATATCCATTAGGAGTGAACGAGTTTCGGTCCGATCAGGACTTTCTCAAAATGGGCGTGTCCTCTCCGGAAGGTGGAGTCTTATTTACGATCGACCTCAATCGCATGGGATCCGTGATTCAATCCGGAATCGACGAGCAGGTGATGGAGGGCCTGGGAACACCCGACACGGCGAATGTCAAATTTGTATCGAGAGACCATCTCCTGCTCCAAAAGGCGGAAGCGTTTTTGCTCAGGAGGGTTGTAAAAGCCAGAGACGCATACGACATCCGATTTCTCCTCGATCGAGGCGCCGCACTCGACGGGCACCTACACGACCATCTGGCGGATCTCCTTTTAGGAAATATCGATCAAGAACAAATTGCCGAGCGCATCGGAAGTGTTACGGACGGCCTTTGTCGGGCCGAGCTAAAAGGATTTTTGCCGAACGACAGATACGAAGCGCTCGAAAAGGCACACTTTCAATCCCTGAAAGAAGGTTTGTCGCAACTATTCGGAGAGTGGCTATGAAAACTCACGTAGATTGGGCCTCTCTCTTGGCTTCCGAAGCCAAGACTCAGGCAGTCATCCGTGCCGATGAGATCGCGAAGAAACACAACCTCGTCTACAATTCGGTCATCGCTGCGCTCGTGCGTCAAGACCGCAGAGGGCTAACAGAACGTGTCTTTCGGAATGTTTATCTGAATAAGCTTGCCGTAGGGTACAGCTCAAGAGACTTTGTCGCGGCAATTGACTCACACTCATACATCTCCCTTGACTCGGCACTGCTCGAATGGGGAGTTTCCAATCAAAGCCCGATGGGTTTGACGTGCGTGACAACCTCCAAACGACGTACGATCCGAACTGCTTCCATACTGATCGAATTTAGAAGGATTAGTGAAGGTCTCTTCTGGGGATTTGTGGAGCGAAAGAGTCGCTATGGCAATTATAGGATCGCTGAAGCCGAAAAAGCTCTATTGGACTGGGTCTATCTTGGACTGAAAGGTGATGTTCCACCGCACCTGGACGAACTCCAGTTCGGGCAGCTGAACATTCCCAAGCTGCTCGAGATCGGAAAAAAGTTTCCGCGCTCGGTGCTGGACACCATCCTTCCGACCGTGCTTGAAAAATGCATACCGAATCAATCTGTTCTACAGAAGGCCTAGACGGTTGGGCAAGCCGCCCGACCTGGTCTGCGAATATGGTAGCAAACCTCGTCACCAAAAGTCGGCCATTTAGTCGCATTTTTGAGATGGTCAGAACCGGAAAAGCAAAAGGCAAGACCGGCAAATAGATTTAGCTTTCTGACCACACAAGTGGCGCTCTCGTCTGGAAATGGAGCTCGTTGCTCTGAATGCCTTGACTACACTGTAGGGATGCAGCGGTCGGATTTCTCCTGGATAACCGCTGACGAATCTGTTCTCGACAGTTATCGGTTCGGCCTGAGTCAGTGTCTCCGGTGCACGACGACCTTTGTAAAAACTTTACGAAGTCCTGATACCTTCCTAATGCGTGGTGGCCAACCATGCATGCTGCGGATCCGATCCGACTCTGGAGGAAACACCAATGAAATCGATCACTCGGTTAGTCACGGCAGTCGTGACAGTGATGTTCGTCGTCGCGACCTTGTGTCCCGCGCAAGACGTCGAGCCGACCGACCTGGGCAAGGGGGCGGCGTTCACTGGCAAGAAGATCGAGATGAAGGACAAGGGAGAGGTCGCTTACCTCCTGTCTTTCGCGGCGGGGAAACAGTTCGAGGCCACCACGGACGGCCCGAGGAATACCGACGTGCACCTTTTCGTGTACGACTCCTCCGGTGCAGAAGTCGCTAAGGACGACTCGCCCGGACCGAAGTGTTCGGTCAAGGTCACGCCGACCGAGGACGGGCAGTACAAGTTCGTCATCACGAACGCTGGCGGGGCCAACACGGTGACCTTCAAAGTAAAGGTCGCCAAATGATGATTCGCCGCTGGTCAAAAAGACACTAGGATTCGAAATGGCCGCGGCCGCCAAGACCCAATCCGAACGTGCTCCTGACCTTCCGATCGGGGATGGCCCCACACGAGACATTGGCAAGTTACCAGGTCACTCGGTTTCCTGTGTTCGTGGCCACTGACAAATCGCGGAGGATTCGCGACATCGGGCCGGAAGGATACTTCGATGCGGATGAATCCGTCGACCGCTTGGTGAAAAGGCTCGTCACGGAATAGCTTGCAAGAAGGTTTCAGACGCTGGGAAGCCCCTGGAGGCGCCACTATCCCCCGGCAGTCACTTCCAGTCGTCGGGCATTGACCAAGCGAGACTTGCCGGCCTCCGGTGTCCAGCGATGGACACCGGAGGTTGCTAAGTCTGCTTACAGCAAGGGTAGAGACTGAAGCTCAAGACGGGCCGTCGAGAAAACCATCAACCTCGTTCTTTGCAGTCCGGCAGCCCATAAACCAGCGCTCTAAATTGCTCGCGTTCTGCGGCGAATTCACTGCCTTGTAATCCAACAAGCGGTCGCAGGTCGTTCGTAACAATTATGGTCTCATCTCCGCTATTTACATCGCGAACGCGGATTCGTTGCGGCCAGCCTTCAAAATCATGATCCAACCCGCACAGTAGCGCGACAGTTTCTCCGTTCTTGGTCAAGAAATGAGTTGTCATGCGGGCCTACAGCGAGGAGATGCAATTGGCCGCGGACGATGAAAGCAGTCCCGGGCTCGTTGTTCCTCATGCAAAGGGATTTGCACTAAGTGGGCCTTGAGGTCTTTCAGCGTCTCTGAGAGGTCATCGAATGGCATCCCATTCCTCCAGTCCTTTCTCATCGGGATTACGTAGAAGCGGGAAGTGGAATCTGAAATCAATCGCCGCGACCGAGCACAAATGGTCGGGCGATAAGCTTTGCTTTTGTGGGGCTTCCACAGTTCTTTCGATGAAGCGAGAAGCCCAAGCAATTAGGAGTCGTGGACTTCAGAAGGAGGAGCACGCCCGGAGTGCGACGTTAGGAACGAATCGGACGGGAATTCTGCGCCGGAAGCCAGAATTAAGCTCGCTGGCGATCGGTCAAACCCTGAATCATTTTCATCCGGCCAAATGCCAGCGCCTGGTTGTGGCAATGCGCCTAGAGCATCTGTCGCCGGGTCCGGGCCGGAAACCAAATTCGTATCGCATTCGCTAAATGCTCTGGGAAATGCAGCGAGTTCTGCTCGTGAAAAAGTGCCGTGGCCGTCGTTAAGAAATATGGCCACGGGCTGTTTGCGCCATGCCGTCGAGACGACCAGATCGACCGTGCGATCTCCATCGACGTCCCGCGCCTCGATCAGCAGGCCGCCTATCGGGCCAACCAGGTGAATCGATTGTCGTCCGACGTCGGAAAGTTGTATTTGAATCGAGTAGTCGGAACTGCCGGACCTGTTCTGTTCCGCTTGAATGCTGGCGAAATCTGGACGACGGTCGCCGTCGAAATCGGCGATCGCAAATGTCAGTCCGGGCCCAAGCGAAGTAACATGCGGATTCTCAATCTCAGCAGGTGCCCGCGCCGCCGTACCGCCATAGGCGAGGCCAAAAAACAGAAGAGAAATTACAAACCGAAACAACAAGTCCGGTCTTTTTGCGAACCGCTCCCTTACCATGGAGCGGAGGCCAAGCTTGCGACCGAAGTCGTCCACGACTCTTATTACTAACCTCTTGGGCCTGACGATACCATCCGTTAATGGTCTTGGCGACGAGAAATTTCGCCGGCGCTACGCTCTGATCGTACTTTGCTCAATTGAGCCTTAAATTCGATCTTCGCTAAGGGCGGTACCTGTGATTGGTAGGATTTACTGCTCGTCCCAACATCAAGTTGTCGCGGATTGTGCACCGAGTGCTAATTCCCCGCACCGTGCACCGGGGATTGTCTTCCTCGCGCCTGCTGCCTTAGGCGGGTAAGACCGTCACCGGCTCTCCCCGCTTGACGGTATAAGCAATCACGAAGCGCAGCGGTTCGGCCTTGCTAGCGTTTCGGGAAACCGTATGAATCTGGTGCGCAGCATCCACAAAGCTTTCGCCTTCCCGAATAGCGACCGGCCGCTCATCGCCGAATGCCGACAGGATCGTGCCGCGCAGCATGTAGCCCAGGCCAACCACCGGATGATGATGGCCGCTGCCGTCGGCGCCCGGTGCATACTCAATCAAGTACAGCCGCGTCTCCCATTCGGGAAGGCCCTCCACGGGAGACGAACACAGAAGAGTTCGTCGGATGTCCGTGGCCCTGTTTTCTGCTTCTGCGTTCATAGCCGACCTTTCTTGAAATACACCGGATGATGCTCTACTGCGCCCAGTGGATTCAAGTGTTGAAAGCCACTCGCGCTGAACTTTGTGTGTCTCCGTTGGATGAAAGATCGACGGCAACCGTCGAACGGCAGGGCGTGATGGTCCAGATGGTCTTTGGGGGATTGTCAGCCACTCGGAAGCACATGGCATTCGCAGGGCGCCCCTCCGGGCGCGCGAGGTATTGGCCCCGGCCACAACTTTCTATTTCAATTGGTGTTAAACTTCACGAATTCAAGTGCGCTCCCAGCCACGCTGATTCGAATTGAAGAAATACGACTAGCAAACAACTTCGGCCCCGCAAATGTGATTACAAACGCCAAAACTAATAGGAGCTATGTGTGAAGATGCGACTGACAAAATCAAACAGAACCTCGTATTTCCTGCTCTCGTTCATGGCCTGTGCCCTGTTTCTTGTGTTGCCGGGCGTCACTGCCGGCCAAGACGACCCACCTATCCGTGTCGCGCGGCTCAACTTCCTGCAAGGCTCGGTCTCATTGCAGCCTGCCGGTACGGAAGATTGGGTTGAAGCCAATCCCAACCGCCCTCTTACCACGGGGGATCAGCTATGGATCGATGAGGGTGCGCGCGCCGAACTTCACCTGGGCAGCACCGCGATTCGCGTTTCGGAGACGACCGGCATCTCGTTCCTGAACGTCGGCGATCAAGCCGTGCAAATTCAAGTGGCTCAAGGCTCGGCCGATTTTCGCATTCTGCATATGTGGGAAAGCGAGATCTACGAGATTGATACTGCCAATCTGGCGTTCACGATTACGCGTCCCGGGGAATATCGCGTGGACGTGAACCCCGACGGCACACAGACCCTGGTCACCGTGCGCGACGGCGCCGGCGAAGTAACCGCGGGTGGTCAAACATATGAGCTGGTTGGCGGCCAGCAGTACGCATTTCAGGGCACCGACCAGATAAACTACAGCGCCGACTATGTGCCTGATCCCGATGATTTTGATTCTTGGTGCACGGACCGCGATCACCGCGAAGACAACGCGATGTCCGCGCGTTACATTTCAAGAGAAGTGATCGGATATGAAGACCTCGATGCGTACGGCAGTTGGCATACGGATTCGACCTACGGTCCCGTGTGGGTTCCAACGGGCGTCGCCGCTGATTGGGCGCCTTATCACACCGGCCACTGGGCTTTTGTCGGTCCCTGGGGATGGACGTGGGTCGACGATGCACCTTGGGGTTTTGCGCCATTCCATTATGGGCGGTGGGCTTATGTGGGCGGCGGATGGGGATGGGTTCCGGGTCCGGTCGCGATAGTCGGACCTCGCCCTGGAGTGGTGGTCGTCGCGGGCGGATGGGGCGTTCGCCCTGTTTACGCTCCGGCGCTAGTCGGCTTCGTCGGCGGCGGGGGATTCAGCGCGTCCATCGCGATTGGCGGCGGAGTTGCCGGAGTTGCATGGGTGCCGCTCGGACCGCGCGACGTTTGGGTTCCCGGATACAGGACGAGCGCTGCGTACATGACGAACGTCAACGTTACGAGCACGACCGTGATTAACAGGACGGAGATCACCAACGTGTACAACACTACGATCGTCAACAACACGACGAACGTGACCAAGATCACTTACTCGAACCAAACCGCTCCCGGCGCCGTTACTGCCGTTCCGCAAAAGGCATTTCAAGGCGGACAGCCTGTCGCCGCGGCGTCGGTTAAGGTTTCGGCGGAAGAAGTCTCCAGTCCCAAGGTAATATCCGCAAAGCCTGTCGCGCCAACTGCGCAGAGCGTCAGGGGACCGGCGCCTGCGGCACCGGCTTCTGCGCGACCGCCTGCAGCGCTTGCGAGCCATCCGGTGGTGACGAAGATGGCTCCATCGCCCAAGGCGATACCCGTGGGGCATTCGGCGCCGTTGACGCCTGCCTCGTATAAACCGGCTACGAAGCCCAACGCGCATCCGAATACCAGCGTCAAGCCTGCGACGCGACCGACCATTGCGGCAAAGCCTGCGGGAGCGCCAGGTGGTAAACCTGCCAACTCACCGGCAGGTAAGCCGGCAAATGCAGCTACAGCTCCGCCCGCTCACAACGCTTCGAATCCGAGCCCCGCGGAACAGCCCAAAAAGGTAAATCCTCCGGCGGGCAACCCGAATAAGGACGCGGGCGCTAAGCCCAATCCTGATACGGAAAGGGGAACGAACGGCGCGACGCAGCCACCGAAGAAATTCACGCCTCCGCCATCCCATGAAAATACAAATTCGCACGAAGAGGCAGCTAAACCACCTGCTCCTGCGAAGCAACCACCGGCCGTCAAGCCACCGCCGCCAGCCGCACCGAAACCGGATGCTGCGGCGAAGCCACCTGCGGCCGAAAAGCCTGCAGCGAAGCCAGCCGAAGCTCCCAAGAAGCCGGCTACTGAGGCACAGGCACCGCCCAAGAACCAAAACAAAGAACCAAAAAAGGACGACAAGAAGCCAGCAAAAGATCCGAAAGAACAGGAAAAACACCCAGAGAAGCAGTGAGCGGCTTCAAGTTGTAGAGTGGACCAATCGCCGATCGTTTTTCGACGGATTGACGGCGCGCTGGTCCGGCTAATTCAAACTCGCAACCGGGCGAACGGCCCCGAGCAATCGGGGCCGTTGCCGCTTCGCTCTGCCTGAGTCTGAATCCAAACGTCCGCATGTACTATCCCTCGTCCCGAGACTGTTCCAACGCGACGCGCATCCATTGACTGCGCGTTCTCATAGCTGTTTTGGTGAGGAGTTGCTGTAGGCAGGCTCTGACAGCGCTTTGTGAGATGTCTCTTCGCGACATTCACACCAGACCCCTCAGTAACCGCCCTCCCCGAAGCACGGCGCGAGCTGTCAGCAACTGCCCAGCTCAACTGCTCAACTGTGGCTACTTCGTCTGCTCTGCACGATTCGCTTTTCCGCCATACCGGTAGGCCAGTACCACGATGCCTGCTGAATCCGCATCGATCCCCGCACGCCTTCCCGGGATGAAACGCCACCGCCGCAACGCGGCGAGGGTTTCAGTCGTCAGCGATTCCGATTGACTGAAGACTCTTACAGAACTGAGCTCGCCGTCGGCCGCAACAACATCGTAGAGAATCACTTCGCCATCCCGGTCCATCGTAGATGGAAACAACGGCTCAACGGTGACAATCGGCAGTGCCGCTCGTTCGGGCCAAACGGCCGACGGTTCATCAAACTCGTGGACCGGTGCCGCCCGTCCGCGCTCATCCGATTGCAAAAATTGAAAGGTTATGCCGATTCGTGCTGCGACGGGATGACCGTCAAGGCGAGCGGGATAAAAACTCCACGTTTGCACCGCGGCAAGGGCCTTTTCCAGCAAAGGAGACGTCCCGCGCACCACACGTATTTGCATGAGCCTTCCGTGACTGTCGATTAGAGAATCTAGAACCACCTCGCCCCCAAAAATTGCTTCCGACGGGAAAGAGCAGGCCACAAGGGAAAGCGGAGTAGGTGGCGAAAAACCTTCGGCTGGCGGCGCCGGGCCGCTCGAGGAATTCGAATCTCCGGAAGTGGTGTGCCACGATATTTCTTTTTGCTTCAGAAGTGCGATTGCGTAATGGATCGGCAGAGCCGCTCCGACGCCCGGCGTACCCGATTCCGCAGCTGTTGGAATCGAGACGGAGGTCGGTCGTAGCCATTGTCCTTCGATGAGGCCCACGACTTCGCCCGATCCGGCGGCAACAACCGGGGCGCCGCTTTGGCCCAGCCGGACTTGATGGTTGAACAGAAACAATTCCGTGTCACCCCGCCCCTTCTCCAATTGGGAGAATGTGAAATCGAACACCTGTCCCGAGGAGCGATCGGCGACGCTCCCGTCCAAAGTGTAGGCGTCGAGCGGCTTGGGAGGACGTGTGGATGGGACAACGACATCCTGGCTTTCGACGACCCAGTCCGATGAAAGCGCTAGATATCGAACCGTGTGTGGACCGTCGAACGGATTCGGTGTGGCGCGGAGGATCGCCACATCGTGAGACCGATCCACGATCACCAGATCGGCTCGAACAAACCGGGACCGTGCCGAGGGATCGTGCAGCAAAATATACGCCTGGCCACCGTGCAGCTGACTTAGGACGTGCGCCGCCGTGATGAGATAGCCCTGTTCGTTGATGAAGAAACCGTTTCCGTAGAAAAGGTAGTGATATCCCCTGTCGGAAGCAGATTGATCCACGGGATAGACGATCGGGAATACGGCGTCTGACAGGACGGTGTCATCTGCCAGGTTTTCGGTCGCTGCGTGAATCGTTGAAAGCGAGAAAGTGCACGTCAGGGTGAACAGTGCTGTGATAATCGTTCCGGTTATGAGTTTCAGTCGCACGAGTGCAGGGCATCTTCTCCACCTAAGCTTAGCGCAGCGCCGGAACCGTACAATTGACCTTTGGGACAGTTCTGCCGCAGTAGGCAACTCAGTCATCTGTCCGGAACAGGATGTTCCCTGGCGATCCAGTTGAACTCGGCCGGCAAGTTGGAGATGCGGTAGTGCGCGGTGACGTTGTTTTCGACCAACGTGATTGCCGGAAAAGGATGCGGATGAGTTTCAAAGGAGAGCTACAGCGCCCGTCTGATGCCCGCATTGTCAAAGCAAGGCGATACGACGATTGAAACCCAGAGGGATGTTCGAAGTAACCGTGCTGTGACCCCGGTGCGGCTGTTGCCGTGCGAGGATTGCGACCGGCGGTTCTATGGGTTTGTCTGGCCGACGGGCAAAATGCAATCCCACGGTGAAACGTTGCGCTAGATCGTCGTTCGGCAGTGTGAGTCCACTTCCGAACCATCATCACAGGTCATGCACGTCAGTGCTTCGGTCGTTGGTTCAAATCCAAGCTCTGAAGCTTTTGCATCTAACTGACACAAACGCGGATGCCGCCGGGCGGCCCGATCTCGTTCGGTTTACGAATTTCAGCCCCACGACCCAGCACAACGCACTGTCAGAACTGCCAATCTAACGTCCGATCTGCGTTCAATGAGATTCTGCCAACTTGGCCTACCATGCTGGCGGCCGAAGAGGTAAGCAGGTCAAGCGTTCTGGCGTTGCTCCGATCTACCTGAGCGAGTACGCGCGATTGATCACTTGTGCGAGCAAAGACTACCGCGCGATCTGCGGTCCCTTCGCGGTCGTATAGGACCGTGTAAGTTTCTAACCTCGCATCACCAACAAAGGATTCATCGATCCGCGGAGCCTCACCACTGAAATGACCGCCCGCGGCCGTGAGGAGATAGCCTGGTCGCACTTCGGCAACCGGAGGTGTGGACGCAAGAATCAATGAATGATGCTTCGTCGCAAATCCACCCAGTCCATACAGCAACCCAACATGTTGTTTGCGACGCCGAAGCTCGCGAGTCATCGCGGCTGCGGCATGGGTCATATAATTATTGTAAGGGCCACCGAAGAAACTGAGTCCTCCCGTTACAGTTGCAGATTTGCAGAGCGTCCAATCCACATTTCTTCGTGCCATTTTCGGAATACACGGAAAACAGCTATACAGTTCGACGAGCTCAAGCTCACGGTTATTTGCGGCGCACAGTTCCTGTCCGGCCTTGAGGGCGGTTTCCATGGCGATCGATCGCTGGTATTGACTGCGAGAAACGAAATCGGCATGTTCACACGCCGCGGCGCCGCCCCACACGTACACGAGGTGCTCCTCGGTTATGCCGATCGCTTTTGCCTTCGCCAAGCTCGTGACGATTACAGCCGCACCCTGGTTGACCTTCGGATTTGCCACCATCCGCTTTGTGTAGGGACCCGAAACCAACCTGTTCTCCGAAGATGGAGTGAGGATGTCCGAGGGGGTATAGAAATGGCGATCCCAAGCGTATACGTTCTCCCGAGCGATACCAGAAAATTGTGAATAGATATCTGCCGTCTCGGCTTGGGCCTCCGCGAAGTTTTGGCGCCACGAGGCTCTCGTCGCATATTCGTACAGCGGATAAACCGTTAAAGGCCGGTCGAGGCCAAATCGCAATGCGAGTGGATGAATAATTCCCTCGCGTTTCGGTTTTGAGGGTTTTGGAGATCCTTCGCTCCACGGCAGCCGTTGCTTCGCTTTCTCTGCATCGAAAACCGATTGAGCGGACTCGGCGCCGCATATCGCTGCACATTCCAGTTCACCCTGAGCCACGCGCACAGCGGCATCATGTATGTACCGGACAGGAGTGTCCCCCCCAATTTCCCCGTACTCTTGCCTTTTGGGTGATATTCCTAACACACGGGAAAGCTGCTGCGGAAGGTTGGCATACCCCCAGGACGTGGAGTTGACGACGTCCAACGATTCAAGCTCTCTCAGAATCGGTGCACCCGAGTCTTCCGACGCGCGGCGCAGAGCTTCGGCCATTAGGATAAGCGGTTCTTTAGCATGATCGACGGACTCTGGCCGATCAACGACTTCTCCAACTCCGACGATGACGGGAGTGCGTGGCAAGAAGCTCATAGAAGAACATTTGAAAGGACTAAACTCACTCACTGTGCCCGAAGTTGCGCGAAATCGTCACTACGAGCGCGCCTCACTCACGGTGGCGAGCACAACTGCGCACAGCGTAAATATTATCACGAAGCAACTGGCGCCCTTGCGGCCTCGACGAAAGCTAGCGAGGCGTACGAGCCGAAATCTGGATCAGCTAACCAGCCAAGAAATTTTCGGTCCATCCATCTCCATTTTTAGCAATTCCCTTTTCGCCACCAGAGATCGCCGCACGATTTAATCAGGCTCTTGCGGTCAGGAACTCAGTAACTGGTTGAACGAATGTCATGCGATTCTCGCCCCATCGTGCTCCAGGGGACTGTCTGCCCTCCGCAGGACGAACATCGCGAATGCATTTTCGGAAAGTCGGCGGTGTGCAGAGCTGGGACGCGCGGGGTGTTCTTTTCCGCACATGAGCTACGACCCTGGCGAACCCTCTAAATCTCCGGACGTGCTGCAATACGCAACACCTGATCGGAATTTGGAATCGCTCCTTTCGCAAGTAGAACGACAAGCAGTATCAGCATTGGGGCGTTCATTTCCGATCCTCATTCGATCAGCGGCAAACTCGTCTAGGAATCCAGAACCTCAGCGCTCTCGGGTATTCAATCCGATCGTTAGAGGTCATTTGCTGCTGCGCTGATTGTTCGTCGATGACTGAATCGGACCTCGCTCAGTCTTCTCGCGGTCAGCACCCGGCGGCATCTCAATTCCCGCCAGCCGCATTGCGTACTTAACGGCTCTCGTTGAATCATACGCGCGCAACATCGCGAGTTTTTCGGCTTCGATCGAGCCTTCGGCGTGAACAGCAAGTACGGCTTGGTAACCGCCGTAAAGACGGGTAGTCAGGTCTGCGACGAGGTTGAGAAGTGCTAGGCGTTGATCGCTCGGCCAAGCGCCCCGGAAATACTTTTCGAGAACTGGCCTTATCTGGGCTGACTCCCAGTCGGCGCCACACGGTCCGGTTACCAGGAGCCCGCCAGCCAAATCTTGAATCGTCTCGATCGCCCGGTGGAAGTCACGAGCGAATGTCCATTTTGCCATGTTGGTTGTGAAGACGTGGGGATAGGCAATCTGATCGTCGAGCTGACATCGTTGCGCGGCAAGCTCGGTCAGTGCTCGAATTGTCTCGGTGTAGCCCGCCAGCCAGGTCAGCTTTTCACGAACGTGTGCCGCGCGCTCTATGCCGTTCGCCTTAGCAATCGCGAACGCTGCACCAACCATTGCGTCAAGCAATGGAAGCTTGTAACTCACGGCCGTGAATCGGTGGTATTCCACGAATTTCAAGGCAACGCTACCCGCCAGATCAGGACGATCGTAGAAAAATACCCGATCCCATGGCACGAATACATTGTCGAAGACGGTTAGCGTCTCGACCATTTTGTGCGTCGTGGAAATCGGGCGTGTGAATGAATCTGAGCCGTGCAGGAAATCGGACGTGTACATCCGCAGACCTTGCGTGTCCGGCGGAACAGCAAACGCAACGGACCAAGCGTCGTCCCCCTCGCCCATACTTCGGCTAGGCAGTACTATTACCTCATCGACGTACGGTGTACAGGAAGTGTGAACCTTCGCGCCGCGCACTATAATGCCGTCCTCTCGTTTTTCGACGACGCGGACGTACATGTCGAGATCCTGCTGTTCGGATGGGCGTTTGCTTCGGTCACCCTTCACGTCTGTTTGCGCGACCGCCAGCGCGAGGTCCTTATCGCGGCAAGCGCTGTAAAACGCATTAACTCTCTTGAGTGCGTCAGGTTCTGTGGTTGGGGACAAGGCTCTCATCAACGCAAAGATCGCATCCGTGCCGATTTCCTTGATAAGCAGGACAAGCGTAGCTCCCACGGTGGTACCGGCTTCTATGAGCTTGCTGCGCTCCGACAAATCCTGGGCGCTCTTGGGTATGCGGTAGTAGGCTGAGTGCACTTCCCCTCCGTCACTATAGACGGCGAGGTCGCGAAACTGTGATTGCTCTGCCAAATGGAAATCAATTGACGCGTGGCGCGCCGCGACGCCAAGTTCAGCGTGTTCGGTCACCGAGCTCACCCGCTCACCTTGGTAGTAGACTTCCCGACCATCACGCAAGCCCGTTAGAAATTGTTCTGGTGTCCTGAGCCCCATCTGATTCCGCTTCTCCTCTGGTTTGTTCGGCACGAAGGTTTCGAGACGCTGTGTTTCGACAAGAGCGCTTCAGGCAGTACCGGCAAGCGATGCTCGAAACGAATACCAACTTCGTTCACAGCTCTACGAAGACGTCGAACTCCACCACCGCAACAGACTTACAAACACTTCGTCGTCCATTTCCGGAAGTTTCCGACCCAATGACCGTTTTTTAGACCTCAGTCGTGCTCTTAAAAGTTGTACTTCAGTGCAAACTGTATCAATCTCGGATTCACCGCTGAGCTAGTGATCTGGCCGAACGCGGCAGAAGCGACGTTCGTCACCGGATTTGAAAACTGTGGGTGATTGAAAGCGTTGAAGAATTCAGCTCGAAACTGCAGTGTCGCGTCCTCGTGGATGCCGCCCACCGGGGTGTTCTTAGTTATCGATATATCCCAATTGTTTTGTCCGGGCCCGAGGATGGTTCCCAGGCCACCATCTCCGAAACCGGTTGACCCATCAGCGCCCACTGCAGGTGGCGTGCAAAAAGCGGACTTGTTCAAGTAGCGAGACCGGACTCGGGAATCAAGGCTCCCACCAGTCGCGATGTTTCCTGGACCCATCCCGCTGCAATATTGTGCTGTCGAGACTGACAGGCCTGACAATCCATAAACCGCGCCGCCGCGGGTGTCCACGAGGTTTAGCGGAGTTCCATCTTGAATAATCGTAACGCCCGAAACTCCCCAACCCTCAACAACGCGACGCTCGAACCCGTGTGGATTTCCAAAAGTTGGAACATTCCACACATAGTTCAGAACAAAACGCTGCGGACGATAGAGTGGATTCAAACCGTACACATACGAGGGTCCGAGACAGCAAACGGAACTTGAGGAGACAGCAGCGCTGGGCACACCGAATGGTTGAGCCTCAAACGCCCGGCTCCATGTATATGAACCCTCAAGCTGGAGCCCGTGCGAAAGTTGCTTGTGAAGCGTCGCCTGAAAGCTGTTGAATTTGTAATCGCCGGCAGCGGCTGCTTGTGTGGCTTGAGCGGACATGCCAAGATTGGGCACTCGGGACGGAACGTTTGCGGCAGTGCTGGTGGTTATGCAGTCGGTCGGAACGCCATCGTATCCACATGTCAGAGGGTTTGCTGGGCTGGCCAGAGGCGCAGCATTGTAATAGATCGTTGCGTTTCCGTACGGCTCGTGAATGCCCCTCGAGCCGACGTAACCAAGACTCAAGACCCAGCTAGGCTTGAATTCATACTGAGTGTTCAAATTCCATTCATACATCAAAGGCGTCTGCCAAATCTCAGCGACGGTCGGATTGTTAATGTTCGAATTCGTGTTATTGACGAAGTTGATCCAGCGAGGTGTGAACCCGGGCGTCCCCGGGGGGCCAGGCACTGTCGGTGGAATATCGAACGGATTTGCCAGCGTCAGTGTCGGAGACGGAGTGGGCGATATTTCAAACGGCTGGGCGTTGTAGAGAACTTGGGTATCTCCACCAGCCGCGCGATCGTAAAAATAGCCAGCGCCGGCGCGAATCACCCACCGAGTGTTACCCGCAAGCGGTTGCCAAGCAAAACCGAGTCGCGGAGCAAAGTTATCCAGTGGCGGCGTATTGCGAGCTGGGGTCGAATGGATGTTGCGAATCACGCCGTTTGGAACGGGGCCGACATAATTCTTCGGTACGACGAACCCTAGCAGTGTCCCGTCGGCTGCCGAGTTGCCGGGGTATGGCCCGGCTTGGATAAGGCTCGGCCAAATGCTGCTGAACGCTCCATTGATATCGCTTGGAAGTCCGTCGTATTCCCACCGCATGCCGAGATTTACGGTCAGTCGCGAGTTGATCTTCACATCGTCCTGGAAAAAGGCGTTGAAGTCCCATACACGATAGTTGTGGGGATATAGTCCGCCATCGGCAACGGCATTCGTAATGGTTGAAACGCCCGTTACGTTACTCAGAGCGGAAGTCCCGTTTGAATTGCCGGGATTATTAACGTTGCATTGACCAGCTGCGGGGCCGAACGTTCCCGGAGGGCACGCAGCACGACCGATTAGAAAATCGGCGAATGACCCAAAGGTAGGCTCACCGATCGCAAGTCCGGGAATTTCGTTGTCGGCTTGTATGCGTTCCGCTTCGAAGCCGGCGCGGATGGTTTGTTTTCCGTGGGTCCAAGAGATCTGATCTGCCCACTGGAACTGATTCTCTGTTTGAAAGTAGTTATAAATAAAGTTACCGACCGCGAAATCCGTTCCTGCCGAAATAAGCGAGAGAATGGGAGTTGCAGTCGCTAGAGACGTGATGCCAACCTCGGTGTTGGTAAACGGGGAGTTTTGACTGAGGAAGGATACGTTTCGCTGATAGGAGGCACGCACTTCGTTGACGAGATTGTTTGATACAACCGATGTCAACCTCAAGAGCGCCACCTGATTGGTGTACTGCGTGGTGAAGGAGAGACCGGGCAGCGAACTGCCAGTAGGGAAATTGCCGATCGCGGGGTCTGTTGAATAGAAGTAGCGGCCCGAGAGTGTGTTCTTGTTGTCGACGAGGTAATCGAAATTGCCCATTCCCTGGTGCTCTTCGTAAGTTGCGGGATCGGAATAGGTTTGCAGTGGATAGGGTGCCGAGGGGGAAGCGCCCGATCCCGGAACGTAGTAATTACCATTCTTGAGTTGAAGCTGAAGAATCTTAATTGCAACGGGATTGATGTTCGAGCCGTCGCATGCGACCTGAATGCTATTAGGAATCGTAACTAGGTTGAAGGGATTTGCACCGGTGTTGGCAGGACAGATCGCGGCGCCTAATGCGGGAACGAACGCCTGGGCTGCGGCGTCGCATTGGGTGAGCGAAGTGAAGTTTACCGGACACGTTCCGCGATTCCCGGATGGAATGGGGGGCAGGTGGGCCACGGAGTAGCCGCCGGTGATATTTACGCCCGACTGATTCAATCCGTTCTTTTGTCCAGTTTCTTGGTACGACACAAAGTAGAAGAGCTTGTCCTTCCTTATCGCACCGCCAAACGCCCCGCCGTATTGGTTCTGGTTTAGAACAAGGCGCGAACCGCCAGTAAAGTTGCGGAACCAATCGTTCGCGTTAAGCACGGTGTTACGGAAAAACTCGAAGGCGGTGCCATGAATTTCGTTTGTGCCGGACTTGGTCACGACGTTGACATTTGCGCCGGGATCACGGCCGTATCCAGCATCGAAATTCGCTGTTTGAATTTTGAATTCGGCGATGGAGTCCGGATTGGGAATTGGCTGAGCACCATAAAAGCCGCCTTCCAGACCGGTACCGTGGCTGAGGTAATTGTCAACCGCTACCCCATCCATTTGGAAATTGTTTTGGGCCGTATCCGCTCCATTTACCGCAGTGGTTGTTGTTGATTTGCCGAGACTGGTCGCATTTGGAACTGCAGCGTTCGCGCCAGGTGAAAGGCCGATGAGGTTTTGGTAATTGCGAGTCGTTAGGGGGAGATCGACGACCGTTTTGCCACCAATAACTGAGCCGATAGCCGCGTTTGTTGTCTGTACCGCCTCTACATCCGCTGTGACGGTGACCGCCTGCGTTTGCGATCCGACCGTTAGCGTTTCATTTAGAGTGCCTGTTTCTGTGACCGTCACTGTGACGGAGGGAACTTCCAAAGGTGTGAAACCGGGCGCTTCAAAACGGACACGATATTCCCCTGGCGGCAGCAACGAGATACTGTACGATCCGTCAGAGCTAGAGGTGGCCGTACGCGTCTCGCCCATCGAGACATTGGTGACCTTGACCGTGGTACCGGGAATAGCAGCCCCAGACGAATCGGTAACAACGCCAGTCAGTCCGCCCGTTCCTGAGGTCTGAGATTCGACACGCGGAACTAGGAGCATGAGCCAACTGCAAGCCATGACCAAGCGTAAAGTCCGAAGGAGAAATCGATTTCGCAACATTCGCCCCCCTGTCTGATGCGCGTCGTGGCGCAATTCAGGTAGATCCCTCATTGTCCGGGCTGCCTCGAAATCTCAGATTTCTCGGCATCTTCGTCGCCTCCGCGAACGATCACGTCTTGGGGATCGCCTCGCGGTTGCGAATTGTAGGAACGAAACCATGCTCGTGATTCGTGCAACTACCGTCGGCGGCGCAAACTACTATGCTATTTTGGCCGTGTCAATTGATCGGGCTCGGCTGTTTGAAATTTTGTTCTAGTCCTAACCGGCATAGTTCGCCGTAATTTCGCAAGAATCCTTTCAGTGAATCAACCGCACTTCGAGGATCTCTCGCCAAAGCGATCGTCCGTTTTTCTTCGGATTAATGTGGACAGCGCTTCCCGGCGATCGGGGTGCCCTCAGCTGACATCCGAACTACAAAATAGCTGCAAGAGCCGGAGAGCTCTTGAGAAAGGAACTGAGTCTTCGGCCGCAAACGAAGGCTCGATGAACGAAGGAAGCTGGCTATGCGCCCTTTAGGTCTGCAGCACTCATGTAATTTATTTTGTGCAAAATCTTGGCGAAGAATTGCACTTGACTGTAAAGCAGATCAGAATCCAGTTTATCAATGCATCCGTTCGGCGGGCCGGCAAGTAAATAATTTGGTTGTGGGATGTACTGAATTGTTGGGATCCCTGCCAAACCAAATGGAGTACCCACTCCGAACCAACCGTTATCGTGAAGTGGATTCACCACACCGGTGTTGTGCACCTCGCTTTTTCCTTTTAAAGCTTCCATCGCCAGATCAGCCATAGCTTTATGTTTAGTGATCGTTACGTCCCACACGTTTTGGCCCGAGGGTCTGTAGTGCTCAAGGTTTGGGTCGTCAATCCATTCTTTACATGCGAGATGCTCGACGGTGACCGCGGCGACAGTCCTCTTGATTAAATCGGGATGCTTTTCGACGACGCCCCGAACATCTGGAACCCAGGGCAGAGCGAAGTGTCCTGTGTGCATGGGAAATACGATGTCGCGTCGCCGATCGTTCTTTGGGATCTGCGAGAAATATTTAGCGAGCGCGAGCAGCGCTACGCCTCCATTTTCCTCGATGGCATTGGGTCCGTCGGTGTGCGTGTTGCAAATCACGGCTTCCTCAGACGAACTGCCCTTCAGGGTAGCAATAAGCGTATCGGTCGGCGTGTCGGGCGTAACGGTCGCCTCTAGGACGATGGTCGCCTTCGCTCCCGTGCTTGCCAACTGGCTCAAGCGTCTACCTGTTTCGCGGCCGACGTACAGTCCGGGGATGCCCTGCGGCGGCCGTGAAAACGGAGTGTATTGGTCTTGGGCGTTTTCATCCGAAACGTCAGCCCAAATGAGAATGACGGCCACAGCACCCGCGTCCGCGAACTGCGAGAGGTTCAGAACGGCCCCCCGCGCGGGGCGATAGGCTTCCGGAAACTGTGCCTCGCGAGGACAAACGCCCCACGGCGTGTACATCATCTGCCACTCGCGCGATGCGCGAACGAAATCGATTAATGCCACCTTGCCCTTCAAGTTTTTCAGATTGAAAAACGTCGGATTGCTTCCGACGTATTCAAGTTGCCCGGAAACACCTTCCGGCGGAGTCTGTCCTGAGTATGGGTAATACGAGGTAACCTTGGGCCTGAAGGCGTCTCCGGCAGCAGATTGAACGACAATTTCCCAGCGTTTCGCCTCCCACATAGGCAAGGTATAGCGATCTCGAGTGACGTCGAGCCCAATTTTTTCCATGTTCGATTGCAGAAAATCGATATACGAATTATGAGCTTTATTGCCAGTGAGTTTGGGTCCGAGCGCCGCCATCCAGGCTAGGTTGTCCCATACCTCTTTCTGGGGAGGCAACAGATCGGTTCGAAACCCAGGGGCGTCACCGCCGCCGAAGAGCGGAACGAGATTGGTCGCGTGAGGTGATGCAACGGCAAGCGTTGAAACTGAAGCTGCCCACTTCATAAAGCTACGCCGAGAAAACGTCATGGTTTCCCCCTCTTTGATTTGGAGTCCGGCCGGCTTCGGAGGCGACCGGATCGCTAGTCACTCTTGCGTTGCGTTTTCGCCCGCTCTCACCCTTCAGTCAAGAAAGCCCGGCTAGACAACGTTTTCGTTGTGAAGCTTCTGAATTGCCTCTCGATCTTTGTGGAGAACATTCGACAAAACGTAGTCGGTGTCTTGGCCAAGGTCCGGAGGTGGTAACTCATACGATACAGGCGTCCTCGAGTAACGGATTGGATTGCCGACCACGCGCCTGGCTTCATATTTGCTAGCCGGAAATTCGACCGTGAGATCTCGTGCCTTGACTTGCGGGTCGTCAAAAACTTCACCCATTGTATTCACAGGCCCGGCAGGAATTTGCTCGCGATCAAAATCCGCGCACCATTCCGAAGTGGTTCGTTGCAGCAGCCTTTCTGAGATCGCTGGCAGAAGTTCCCCACGGTTACGGACGCGTTCCGCGTTAGTGCGAAACCGCACATCCGTACCCATTTCGGGGAATCCAACGATTTTCGCGAACCTTATAAACTGCGCGTCGTTTGCGACACCAATTATCATGCTTCCATCTCTGGTCTTAAAACTCTGATACGGCACAATGCTCTCGTGGGCGTTTCCACGCCTTTGGGACGCGACTCCCGTCGTAAGAAAGTTCGCGGCTTGGTTCGCCAACGCAGCGATCTGAACATCGAGTAGCGCTAAGTCGATATATTGTCCCAGGCCACTCTCAGCCCGCTCGCAGAGTGCGGCGACAATCGCGTTCGACGCATAAAGGGCGGTAAGTATGTCGGCGATGGCGACGCCTGACTTCATCGGCTCGCGATCTGGCTCCCCGGTGATACTCATGAAGCCGCCCATTGCCTGAATCAGAATGTCATAGCCCGGACGAAACCGATGGGGACCGGTTTGGCCGAAACCGGTGATCGAGCAGTAGACAAGTCCGTGATTCTTTTCTGCGAGGGCCGCATAATCCAGGCCCAGTTCCGTGAGTTTTCCGACCTTGTAGTTCTCAACGAAAACGTCCGACACTTCAGCTAGTTCCCGAACAAGGGACTGTCCGGACGGATTCGCGATATCGATCGTGATCGAGCGCTTTCCCCGATTCGTCGAGGCAAAGTAAACACTCTGAGGCGTCGCGCCAGACCGTGAATTTACGAATGGCGGACCGAAACCTCGGCATTCGTCTCCAGTCCGGGGACGCTCAACTTTTATGACCTCTGCGCCGAGGTCCGCGAGCAATTGAGTCGCCCACGGCCCGGCGACGACGCGCGTAAGATCCAAGACGCGCTTTCCGACGAGCGGGCCCGACATCGGGGTGATGTAGCCTCCCAAGAAAACTCGTGCGCCTCATGCTCAACCGCAAAGTGCTTTGAGTAGCAACTGTTTACCAGACTCAGCAACCTAATGTCGCTCGAAGTCCATGTCAAGACCGATTGGCATAGGGCGTACATATTTGTTCTAGCGCAAATCGTCACATCAACAACGCGTTTCACGGCGGGTCATGAGTCAAGTGCTGCGGCAACGTGTCAGAATGCCGTCGGAAAACCAAGCGCCGCGAACGTGGCGGCGTATGATTCGGTACGTCGATGTCAGACGCAGCACTGCGACAACCGAAAGGTGTATAACGTGACCTACGGACTCAGCCTACAATCAATGGTTCCAAGAGGTCCAAATGCGAACAACCGCCGCCTCCAATAATTTGCGGAAACAATCACTAATTTCCTCCGATCTGCTGACCGCGCTTCGTGCGGACATCGATTCGCGACAGATCGATCACGGTACGCATCTGCTTGCAAGTTGCACGAATATCATTGAGTCTTTTGATCCCACCGTTGAGAACGCCGCTGCGTTTCTCGGGATCTTGGCGGAATGGATCGACCTCGGCTTCGGCAACCTTGATCTGGTAAAAAAATTGATCGCCACGTACGGGAAGCACGTGCGCACAAAGCTGACGGTCCTCGAATACATTCCGTTGCGTATGGCGGAAGGCATGGTCGCTATGAGCACCGAGAGGCTCGATAGCGCTATTGAACATTTCTCGGTCGTACTCCAGCTTGCTCGCGAGACGGATGCTTGGGATGTGCTGGCGATCACGAATTATTGGGTCGCGCGTTGCCAGCGAAAAAAAGGTCAATACACGGAAGCACTGGCGCATCTCAAGAAAGCGCTCGACTTCCAGTCCGCACACGGGCACGCCCAAAACGAAGTTCCAGCTCGGGTCCTTCAGAGCTTGATCCTGTTCGAGCACGGGGACATAAAACAAGCGCTCGCAGGATTGCGAGAAGCAGAATCCATTCTGAGCGCTGCAGATGATTACGTGGCGCGCGGGAACATTCAATCGACCTACGGTCGAATCTTCGAGCGCGAGCTCCGTTTCGGTCAGGCGATCGAACACTACGCACGAGCGATCACCGAATATAAGAAGCGCGATGCGCGCCACGTTAACGTTGCTCGAACGATCGCCGATATGTCATTCACGCGGATACTTGTCGCACGCGATCTGCGGCGAAATATCGAGACGTACCCCGACCAGCAAAAGAACGCGCCTGGATCGCCCACTCGCGCTGCTCGCGTCAAGGAACTATCCAATTTATACGCGACGATTCTCGCTGATCTAGACCAGGCGGCAGAGATTTATTCGCAGCAGCCAAATGCCCGCGGAATTGCCAGGGTATGGCTTTATCGCGGCTACCTGAATCTCGATATGGGAAAGTTGGATCTGGCTTCGGACGAGGCCTCCGAAGCGTTTAAAGCCGCAGAGTCCAAACACGATTACATTCTACTGGCGTCGGCCAGAAACCTTCAGTGCATGATCGACAACGCGCGCGTGGACGAAGAAGTCGAAGGATGGATCCACCACGCCGTTGCCTCGCAGGACTATGCAAGAGAGGCGGTGGAGTTGGCAAACAACACTCAAAACAGAAGGCTGCTGGCCATCGTGCACACTTGGGAGGGACTCACGCTATCTAACAGCTTTTTTCGCGCGCGCGATAAAGCCAGAGAATCATTGGAACGGGCGGCGTCCTACATCGAACCTGGCGTGCGCGATCACATTTGGCAAGACTTCCAGATTTTGCGGAAACGCCTACTTGAAAACACTTCGCTTGAGCCGAAGCTGCTTCAGTGGGCGCATGGCGAGATTGGCGAAAAAACGTTCCGGCAACTTGAGGAAGATTTCGCAGACCTGGTGATTCCACGCCTTTGGGAAGAAGAGAAACGCAAGGTCTCTCGCGTCGCGTCGCGGTTGTCCGTGTCCCCCAGGAAAGTTCGCCGCGTCCTGACGCGTCTGGGTCTCATGGACGAGGCTGAAACCTCCCTTGGATCTATTTCTGAGATTCCGGCACCCCACGACGATCCGCGTGCAATTGTTCCAAAGAGTTCTAGGACTCTCCGGTCAAAGCGAGCCGCACGACGAATAGCGCATCGACGGTGAAGAAGCCATAGCACGTCTGATCGGCGTCGAGCTGGTTCGGGTCGCGATTCAGCACAAGGTACTTTTCCGGCACCAAACGTGGGACCTCTATAGCACGCAGTAAAGGCTTCACTGCAAGACAGATTCAACGAACGAACACGCGAGCGGCGGTGTATGGAAAACCATGACAGATCCGGGGCGGCGTCCACTGGAATGCGGTGGATCCCGTTGATTGGCGGATTCCTTTTGACAATGGCTCTTGGTACTTTTTATGCAACGAGCGTTTTTATGTTGCCACTTGAAAGAGAATTTGGGTGGACAAGGGCGCACACATCGTGGATTACAACGTTCGGAGCTGTGATGGTTGCGAGTTGGTTTCTCGCTGGCGGGTGGCTGCAAGATCGGCTGGGCCCGCGGTTTGTAGCCGCTCTCGGAGGGATTCTGTTCAGCCTGGCTTTTTTTTGGGGAAGCAAAATTCACTCGTTAATTGGATTTTATCTCAGCATTGGCGTTTGTCTGGGAATGGGAGTTGGCTTTGGGTACGTCGTGCCGATGACTGTCGGTGCAAAGTGGTTCCCGGACAGACGAGGCTTGATTGTCGGTCTGATGGTAGCGGGCTCCGGATTGGGTTCCGGTATTTTCGGGCCTCTCGCGTCTCACCTAATCGAGCAGTTCGGCTGGCGTAATACCATGCAGGTTTTCTCTGTGATCTTCTTGGCCATGACCGTGGTTGCCACGCTGCTGCTCAAGGATCCGCCGGACGGCTACCGACCCGACGGAGGGCCACTGTCGCATCCGGAGGCGGCGATAACAAGTGGTTCCTCAACAGCGGAAATGATCCGCAGCGGCAGTTTCTGGGTCATTTGGATTGCCTACTGTTTCGGCGTGACGTCGGGCTTGATGGTTATCAGTCAACTTGTTCCGTTCGTTCGGTCCGCTGGAAGGACGGCAGCTATTGCGGGCTTCGCAATTGCTATTGGTGCTTTTGGGAATGCTATGGGACGGATTCTCTCAGGTTGGATGTCGGACTTAGCGGGTCGGATTAACACTCTTCGGTTTGTTCTTTTGCTATCAGCAGTCGCCATGCCACTGCTTTTCGCGTTCCGAGAGCGATTGCTTCTCCTGTCTGTACTGCTCGCCATCGTTTATTACTGTTACGGTGCACAGTTCTCGGTGTATCCCTCTCTGAGTGCGGATTTCTACGGTACAAAGCATATGGGCGTCAATTATGGGGTGCTGTTCATGGCGTGGGGGGTCGCAGGAGTGCTTGGACCGTTTTTGGGTGGGCAAATCTTCGTGCGAACGGGAAGTTACCGTGACGCGTTTCTAATTTCTGCTGCGCTTTCCCTCGTATCTTTAGCGTTACTGTCATTCTCGCAGTTTGCCTCAGTTAGAAAGGTCGTCGCATCGGATTGATGCGCATTACGTTCTTGTCCGCGCGAGAGGATGGGAATGGCAGCAGGCCGTGCGTGCTCCCGGGGGCAACTCCGATTTGATGCTCAAAGGATTCGTACGCAATGGAAAAGGTTACAAAGGGACTGGTTGAGATCGGAGTCGCGGAAGAGATTGCTGTCGTTACCATCGACAACCCGCCGGTTAACGCGCTTAGTCCTGGAGTTCCTGAAGCAATCATCGCAGCTATCGCATGGGCAAATGACAATTCACAAGTGAGGGCCGTTGTTCTGGCCGGGGCTGGAAACAATTTCGTTGCAGGCGCGGACATAAACGAATTCGTAAAAATGACCTCGGGATTACGCGATCCTGGCAACTTGCAGCCATTCCTGCGGGCGGTTGAGGACAGCCGAAAACCGGTTGTGGCCGCGGTCCAGGGGTTCGCGCTGGGCGGCGGCCTTGAACTTGCAATGGCGTGCCACTATCGCGTCGCCCTCTCGAACGCGCGAGTGGGCCAGCCCGAAGTTAAGCTCGGGTTAATTCCAGGCGCGGCGGGGACGCAGCGGCTTCCGAGACTGGTTGGGATCGCCAAAGCCTTAGAAATGTGCACGACCGGCGAGTCGATTCCATCCAAGGAGGCCCACGCAATCGGAATATTCGACCGGGTGTTTAGCGACGACATCCTGAAACAGTCGGTTGCTTTCGCGCGCGAGAAATCTGACCAGGACATAGTCAAGACTCGCGATAGATGCCAGAAGCGTGGCCCCTTAGCTGATAGCACTGCACTGTTTGCTGAAACGCGCAAGGAAATCGCGCGTAAGCAGCGCGCGCTGCAGGCGCCCCTCGCTGCCGTAGAAGCGATAGAAGCTGGACTGTCGCTCAATTTTGATGACGCCTGCAAGAAGGAACGAGAGATTTTTAAACGCTGCCTATTTTCAGAGCAATCCAAAGCCTTAGTTCATGTATTTCTCGCCGAGCGTGAAGCCGCAAGGATCTCAGGAGGGTCTAGAGAATTGAGGCGACTCGGAGTCTTTCGATCTCCACTATTCAACAGTAAGATCGTCGCGGATATCGTTGACGCCGGGTTCGAACTTCTCCTCTACGACGAAGATCACGCTCGTGTCGATCGAGAAATTTTTCGGATCAAGCAGAATTGTCGTGACGCCTTGGACATTGACACGCTCTCGGAGAGCAAGCTTGAAGAGCGACTCAAGTGCATTGAGCCTGCATACACGCTGGGCGAATTGGCAAACGCCGACCTATTGCTTGTCCCGGGCGCTGACAATTTCTCGGCGAGTGCGGGCGATTTGGGCGGTGCTTGTAACGCGTATGGAATTTTGGCCCCGCTCGACCTTTCCGTCAGCGTCTCAGAGGCGCCGAGCTCTGCACCCGAAAGGGTGGCTGGCCTACATTTCGTAGAACTTGGGGACTCGTCAAGGCTCGTCGAAATCGCATGCAGTTCAAAAACTGGCGTCGCAGCTGTCTCAACCTGCGTGCGCCTCGCAAAGGGGATGGGTAGGGTCCCGGTCGTCACTGGTGATTGTGTAGGCCGGGTGGGGGACAGAGCGTTCATCGCTTACCTTGACGAAGCCGAAAAGCTCGTCGAGGAAGGGGCTGATTTTGAGCGCGTTGACGGAGCGTTATCCGATTTCGGCATGAGCCTTGGACCATTCACTGCCGCCGATTCTCTTGGGCTTAAGACGGTGGAACAGCTCCGATTTACGATGAATAGCAACACGATCTCCAAATCGCTCCTGGCTCTTGAAGATTCGCTTCGAGAGCGACATCGCAACGGAAAAGAGTCTGGCAGGGGTTGGTATGACTACGACACGAAGGGGCTCGCAACTTCGGGACCGGAAGTTGCTGAGCTACTGGCCGCATGGCGCGCTCGGTTACTGAATTCACCGCGAGATATCCAAGCGGAGGAAATTGTTGAACGATGTGTCTTCCGGGTCGTTGCCGTCGGCTGTGAAATACTCGAGCAAGGGTGTGCGCGTAGTCCGGGCGACATCGATACCGTTTGGATAAACGGCTACGGTTTCCCTGCCTACCTCGGCGGTCCGATGTGGTATGCGGATGTCCTGGGCCTACAACACGTGCTGCGACGCATTGAGCACTGGCACGTAACAAGCGGAGCGAGATATATCATCAGTGACTTGTTACGAACTTACGCGAACGAGAATAAGAAATTGGCGGACTTCCGTACCGAATTGAAGGAATGTTTGGCCCTAAACCGCTAACTCGAACGCTTGGATGTCCTGCAAGAAAAAGACCGAGCCTCCTCCTAAAGTGAACTCACCAGATGGCCGCCATCAACCGCCAGCACAGCGCCAGTCATGAATCGAGATGCGTTGGAGGCGAGTAATAGGAGCGGACCATCCAGATCACGAAGCTCCCCCAGTCTACGTTGCGGCACTCGCTTCACTAACGCCGAACCGGCCTCGGTCTCAAGGAATTGTCGATTGAGTTCGGTCGCGATGTATCCAGGAGCCAGCGCGTTCACTCGTATTTGATATCGTGCGAGCTCCAACGCCAAGCTACGGGTTAGCTGGATCAACCCAGCCTTCGACGCCGAGTACGCGCCGACCTGTCCGGCAACTCGAATGCCGAGGATCGACGCAACGTTAACGATCGTCCCAGATTTTCCTCCCGAGATCAGCGCTCGAGAAAATTCACGAGAGCATAACCACGCACCTTTGAGATTCGTGTTCAAAACTGCGTCCCAATCACGTTCTTCGAGGTTCAAGAGCGATTCGGTCGTTGCTATTCCCGAATTGTTGATCAACAAATCGATGGGACCGAGTGCGGCCTGCGCAAATGAGAATGCGCCGGCAACGGCCTGCGCATCCGTGGTGTCGAACGGGACGGCAATTGCCGCTCTGTCCGCGCCTCTAATCTCGGCTGCGAGATCCTCGAGCGGTTTCGCCCGCCGGCCAGAAAGCACCACGTAAGCCCCCGCTCTCGAGAGAACATGCGCGAAATGTCGGCCAAGCCCCCCTGACGCACCGGTGACGAGTGCGTTCGTACCTCGCAGCGAGAACAAATCACGATCGTCCATCGCCATCCTTGGGAGTATTGGTGTCGACGCAAAGCGCCGGTCATCCGCCGAAGCGCCGTCATAGGGTTAACGGAGTCGTGGTTCGCTAACGGACTGTACAACTTCGTGAGTCACGCCAGCAGCCAGTTCGCGCAAAACCAAGCCCTGAGCGGTGACGCCGATGACAGCCAATTCGGTGATAATCGTGTCGACTACCCGAACTCCAGTCAAAGGCAGCCTACACCGATTGACGATTTTGGGGTTTCCCTCTCGAGTTGTGTGCTCCATAGCGATGATCACACGCTTCGCGCCCGACACGAGATCCATGGCGCCGCCCATCCCCTTCAGCATCTTCCCGGGTATAGTCCAATTCGCCAAACTTCCGCTCTCATCGACTTCTAGGGCTCCTAGGATTGTCACATCAATATGGCCACCTCGAATCATTGCGAAAGAATCTGCGCTAGAAACATAGCTGCAGCCAGGGATTTCGCTCACGGTTTCTTTGCCGGCGTTGATAATGTCGGGATCTTCCGCACCACTCTTGGGAAATGGTCCGACGCCGAGCATTCCGTTCTCTGCCTGAATTACAATCTCGATGTTCGGTGGAAGAAAATTCGGGACCAGCGTAGGAAGCCCAATTCCCAGGTTCACATACATTCCGTCGCGAAGCTCTTGTGCTGCGCGACGTGCGATTTGTTCACGAATATCCATGCTACGCCGCGTCCTGACCTTGGACCCTCCTGCGCTCGACGCGCTTTTGGTATTCAGCTCCGCATAGAACGGCATCCACAAATATCCCCGGAGTGTGAATGGAATTCGGTTCGAGGTCGCCGAGATCGACAATTTCCTCCACTTCAGCGATCACGTAGTCTGCAGCTGTTGCCATCATCGCATTAAAATTCCCGGCCGCCTTCCGGTAGATTACGTTTCCCCAGCGATCCGCTTTCCAGCCTTTGATGAAAGCAAACTCGGCACGAAGCCAAGGAACGAGCAGGCACGAACGGCCGTTAAACTCTCGAACCTCCTTGTCCGCTGCGGCAATCGTGCCATAGCCAGTGGGTGTATAGAACGCCGGGATTCCGGCACCACCTGCACGGATTCGTTCGGCAAGCGTGCCCTGTGGATTCAGTTCGATTTCGATCTCGCCGTTGAGTACAAGCCTCTCGAAGGTCTTATTTTCACCGATATAACTCGATATCATTTTTTTCACTTGTCCGCTGCGAAGTAGGATGCCGATACCGAAGTCGTCGACCCCGGCATTGTTGGAGATAATGGTCAGATTCTTGGTACCTTTACGGTGGAGCGCTGAGATGAGATTTTCGGGTATGCCACAAAGCCCGAACCCCCCCATCATAATCGTCGCCCCGTCTGGGATATTCAGGACTATCGGCTCTGCACTCGCAATTCGCTTGTCCATAAGTTGACTCCCTCCCGACGAAGCTCGTTTCGAACAATCAAACTGTCCGAGCAATATTCACACGTGTGGGGGCTGCGGCAATCGGATCGTCTCATGATTCCGGCTCGCCCGCGTCGCGATGTACTAGTACAGATTGACCATCGCAACGACGGAGTCATGAAGTGGCAGGAAGAGCGATAGGTTATTCTTTCGGCAGAAAACCGAGTGTTCGTAAGCGATTCAATTCACTGAGAACAAACAATTGGCCGACTTATCAGGCTTTGATACAGCTCTCCGGCCAAGTATGCCCTACTGTTAGTTTTGACAATCGTTCGTCGTTCGGAAGGCCGGCAGGTCTGATTCGCCCTCGGTTTCAAGAGAAGTTGCACTCGTCTTGGCTCGGTCGATAGCACGGCTAGAGGAGGACATACTGAGAACGCTCCGCTTCCAACGTCGATAGTGATCTCGGTTCAAGAGCTTCATTCAAACTAAGAACTCTTACTTACTTGCGCGCTGAAATCGTGCGACTCGTTAAACTGCCGAGCGTTTTATGCTCATTTGCCTCCGGGTACGATTTCGCAGGGAGGATTTGAATGCTTATCGGCGAAAAGTTGAAGGCGTTACGAACGCAAAAAAATATGTCCCAACGCGACATCGAGAAGCGCACGGGTTTGTTTCGCTGTTATATCTCTCGCGTCGAGAACGGCCACACCGTTCCGGCCATCGAGACGTTGGAGAAGATGGCACGGGCAATGGAAGTTCCGCTGTACCAAATTTTCTACGACGGCGAAAAGCCTCCGGCCCCGGAACTTCCGAAGATTAGTGGCAGCGGTTGGGGCAGCTCTGGACGCGATGCCCGGACACTCGGCAGGTTTCGCAGACTGCTAGAACGGACGCGTGAGGCTGACCGACAACTTTTGTTCTCCATCGCGCAGAAAATGTCGGACAAGAAGGACTGCAAGGCCCGTCGAACGCAGCGCTCGTGAAGATCGCCAAAGTTACCAGCAAAATCGCAAACGCAAAATTGAGGCTATCGTGCCCCCTCGAGCGCTTCCAGCTGCGAGCGTAGGTGATTCCCAACCTTGCGAGTTTGTGCGCATGCTCAGCGAGGAAGGGGGGTCGCGCATTTCGCGCGAATGAATCCTTGATACAGGCCGTCGGAATCTTCGTGCTCAGAACCGAATGTTCTAAGATCGAACCGGTCACCCCTTGTTGTAAAGCAAGTGCTCTTCTAGCCGGACTGACTCGGACGTTGACGCCTTGTTTCCGGCGTTAATGTCTTCAGCACCGCGAATGGCTTTGTAATCCTCAAAGCTAGATTTTCCATTTCCAATCTAGAATTCGGATCGCAAGTCGGATTTGACAACTGTGGTATAAGTCTCGACTCAAAGTGTCTGGACAGGACAAGGCGTCCGGTATCGAGCGGTACTTTGTAGTCAGAGACTTTCACGATGACCACTTCCGCCAATGGCGGTTCACCGACGCGCCGCGTTCTAGGTCTGCCATGGCCGGCGCAAGTTACCGTCGCAGAGAAAAATACTCTCATTGCCGGCGGCCTCGGATGGATGCTCGATTCGCTGGACGTAACGCTCTATGCACTGGTCATTGCGCATCTGATGCGCGATTTCGAAATGACCAAGGCAGTTGCCGGGGGATTGAGTTCGCTAACTTTAATCGCCGCCGCGATCGGCGGCGTAATGTTCGGCGTGATCGCCGACCGGCTTGGACGTACGCGAGCGCTGATCGGCAGCATCCTCGTCTATTCCCTGGCAAGCGGTGCGTCTGGATTCTCGTGCTCGATTTTTGAGCTGGCTAGCTTTCGATTCATCCTGGGACTCGGCATGGGTGGAGAGTGGACGACGGGTGCTGCGCTGGTCGCCGAAACGTGGCGCGCCGAGCACCGAGGCAAAGCACTCGGCCTGGTGCAATCAAGCTGGGCAATTGGTGAAATTCTAGCCGTGGCAGTGACGGCCCTGATTCTTCCGCGATACGGATGGCGCGCCGTTTTCTTTGCCGGTGTGGCACCCGGTATCGCTGTTTTTTGGATCTTGCGGCATGTGCCAGAATCTCCGCTTTGGCATCGGGCTCTGCACACGGGTTCGGGATCACTCCGGCTGCTCTGGCGCAAAGATATCCGCAGAAATGGCCTGATCGCCACGGCGATGAACGCTCTAACTTTGTTCGGGTATTGGGGGCTTTTTACCTGGATTCCCGCCTATCTGTCCTTACCAGCTTCCCAGGGCGGGCGCGGACTGGGCGAGACGCAGACGGCAGGCTGGCTGATCACAATGAGCATCGGCAGATTCTTTGGGTTTGTGCTTTTCGGATTTCTTGGCGATTGGTGGGGACGCCGCAAAAGTTACATTGGATTTCTGCTGATGGCCGCATTCTTGGTTCCCATTTACGGATTTACAAAAAACGCTACCTGGCTGCTTATTCTGGGACCGTTTGTCGCATTTTTCGGAAGCGGTTATTTCTCCGGGTACGCAGCCATCGCCTCGGAATTATTTCCCACGGAGATTCGCGCGACGGCCATGGGGATCAGCTATAACGTCGGACGAGTTTTATCTGCTCTGGCACCCTTCGCGATCGGAATGCTGGCTGCTCGATACGGTCTCGGACCAGCCTTCTTGCTGCAGAGCTCTGCCTTCCTGCTCGCTGCTCTGCTTGCTTTTGCACTTCCTGAAACCAAGGGCAAGCAACTGGAATAGCTCGTTCATCTGACCGCATTCTTTGCCTAGAGAGCGACTCGGGCGAAAAAACGGGTTGCTGTTTTAAATCATCGGGAGCGAATGTTCGTGCGGGAATAGCTTTTCGCCGCGCAGCGCTAGGTCCTCGCCGCGCAACCATTCCGACATCGGCATTTACGATCCGGAATTGGAAGGCGGTTACAAGAGATGAAGGGGAGACCACGCGGGCTATCCGTTCGACGGTTCTGCACCGACCACACGAGATGCAGTTCCGCCCAAATGCTTCACCGCATGGGGGATACATATTAAGACGGAAACCAACATGGCCATAATTCCAGAATAAGCAGCCCCAGGATGTGGGGGTCCATTTTTGCCGATTAATAATGATACGGGACGTCGGACGGCGGCTGACGGAGGTGAGGGTGACGTTGTGGCAGAGGAGTCCACAGCGAGGGTGAGTCTTTGTATTTCCCCGATCCTGATGGCCACAAACTTGAGATGGCAGCGTCCGACCTGAGCGCACGCATTCGGGCTTTGCGCGCGGCTGCTCCCGAAGGACTTGTCATGTTCGAGTCAGGCAATTTATTCGGCTAACGGTCATTTTTCGCGGGTGGGGTCGTGACGTTCCGGCGAACCTTCGCCCACAATGCACATCGCCACTCCAGTCACTCTGCCGACGATCTCTGCTTGCGCCGGGTAATCGAACACGCGCACCTCGCGACGCGAGTGTGCGTGAGGAATCACCATCAACCTTCCCCTGTCAATCTCGCACCAGCTGCAGACGTACCCATCGCGCAGCTCGGTGAAGTAAATCGGCCGCTCGAATTCGGTTTTCCATGGTGCAGGGCTGATCTTTCTCTGGCTTGCGTCAATCTGCACCAAGGAACCAGGACGGATTAGGGGATAGAGGGTGAAGTCCTCAACCCCGATATAACCATACGTCGACGTGCGAAGGTCCAGATGTTGCAATAAACCGACCGGCACGGCCTCCCATTTTTCGACCACTCTCGCGAGTAGATTGGTCTTTTCGAAACGAAAATCGGGTTTGAATTCGACCGGTAACGAGACGGTGTCGGTTTCCGACTCACTCACGCTTTTCAGCAGGTGAGTTCTTGGCAGATGGATTGACGCGCTGTCTCGACGCAGATCCGCGATCTGCAATCCAAAATAGGAAGCGACTTCCGTATACCTGAGGTTGTAGATAGCGCTGATGGAATACATGCGGAACATGCCGGGCCGGAACTTGCCGTTCTCGATGTCTGTCACCCAGTTGTGCGAAAGGTAGAACTCCTCGTTTTTCTTTTCGGTAGCGATTTGCCGGCTCATTCGCTGGACGTCGCGCGTCGACAAACCCAACCGCTCGCGCAGCAGCTTGAGTCGCTTACCGCCAAGTGTATTCACTCTGCTTGCGTCCATGGGCGGGCATACTACTCTCTGATTCAGTTGATGTCCAGCTACGTTACCATCTTATCTACAGTCAAGTGCTGTCCGAGGGAAGGAAAGTTCCGAGTTGGTCGCAAGTGCGGCCAGCGCAGAGAATGTTCACTTCGTTATTCTCGTCCTGGACATACGCTGGAGAATGCTTGATCCTGGGAATCGTCGCGCCGAACGTGTGCGCCAGATTTTAGCTAGCAGAGGCTTGAGCCTCTATCGGGTCTCGCGACAGTCCGTCGAGTTTTTTGGAAGACTGTCCCCATCCTTTATTCCCCATCGCCTGTACTATGACCTAGCCGTCTCTTGCTTGAGCCCCAGCATTCAACAACTGCTGGCGCTCAGCAGAATCACAAACTATCGCCTGAGCGACTGGCTTGCGGTTTTTGGATTCGACCTCGACACAATTCCGGAGCTTCAGTGCATGGTCCCCAGGAATCGCACCGCAATTCTGGATTCGTCTGTCTACGACACCCAAAGATGGATTCCCTGGTTTGCAGAAAACCCCGCCTCCCAGTTCCGAGAAGCGATTGCGCCGCTGGGAGAATTTCTGGTCCGCAGCGCACCGCTACGCGCCGGGGAATTGCCCACAGGCGCTAAGACAAGGTTTCTGTACGCCAAGATAGGTGAGAAAGATTTCTTGGCTTTCCCAGATATTGCTCCCGGAAGCATCATCCGGATCGATACCAGGAGGGCGAAAGAAACGCCATCACCTGCAAAGAACCACTCTGATAAACGGATTTTTGTCATTGAACATGATCGAGGCTTTTCGTGCGCTCACCTGTCCTCGCTCGGCAATAACAGGATCCGCGTCAGTTCGCCGCAGCTGCCCTTCTCGCCAGGCGAGTTGGTCCTCGACAGGGAACTGCGGATCCTGGGTGTGCTCGATGCGGAGATCCGCTCACTGCCTCAGCGCGCTTCTACTTCCGCGCCCTTCCTGGCTTCGACCTTTCATAAGCCGCAGCGCCTGCCCCCGATGGATTCACAAATGAGCCTCAAACATTTGATCGGGCGATCGCGTGTTCGCGCGGGCCTCTCGTTCAGGGAAGCATCGCAGATGACGCGGTCGATTGCCCAGAGGCTGGCTGATCCGCACTATTTCGCCGCCGCAAGCACGCTGTCAGACTACGAGACTCTGGCTGTTCCGCCCCGCCGCATCCACAAAATCATTACCTTGTGTGCCCTCTACTCGATTGGCTTCTGGGACTTCCTTCGCGCCAGCGGTTTGTCTCTGCAAGGAATGGGCACCGAACCGATGCCTGACGAACTGGTTGCCCGTGAATTTCCACTTGCCGGACGCAGGGCTGACTCCGCGACCGGAGAAAGAGCTGGGCGAAAACGATCGAACGATTTCTGGGAAACGCTTCTCAAACGATGGCAGGAAATACCGCTCTTCCTGCGCAACTCGCTGAGTGAGATAACATCCATCCCGAACTTTTCCTTTTCCGATGTCTTCTGGGTTGGCGCAGATCCAAACCCGATTCACCCCTGGCTTGAAAATGCGGAGTTTGTCGCAATCAACCGCCGGGTCAGAAAGCCCGTCCCTTGGCGTGGAACGACGTTCTGGGAACAGCCATTGTATCTTCTGCTCGCAAGAGACGGCCGCTACCTTTGCGGTTGTTGCACCCTTGAACGTGGGTTCGTCATTGTTCATCCTTATCCGGAAAAGGCAATCAGCCCGCGTGAATTTAAGAACGGGACCGACGCGGAAGTCATGGGACAGGTGACTGCGATTCTCAGGCGCTTCACCTAGCACCCCTGCGCTTTCCCAGGGTCATCCACTTCTTAAGTGAGCGGATCGGACTCGGTCGAACCCGTTCCGTTTCCCATCTTCCAGTCCTTAGCCCGAACCCGTCTAACGATAAGTCCTGGACGCGAACATCGGTCGCTCCGGGCTACTCAAGCCGCTGGCACTATCTCTCGACCTCAGAGCTGTTTGCGTGCGGGGCTTGTCCTCTGCGAACAAACGTACAGTTTGGTGGAATTGCGAGCCGGGTAATGTGAAATTTACCCGCACACGACACGTCGCACCGAGCGGGAACCATCACGTGTCATGAAGGAAGCGATGTTAAGAATTTCGGACGCAATTCGAAGCACCGCGACCCAAGACGGGGCAATTCTTCTCGACATTCGTCATGGCCAGATTCTTAGCCTGAACCGGATGGGCTCGGCAATCTTTCAAATGCTGAAACGCGGCGTTGAACCATCCCAGATCGCACGTGAAATCAGCAGAGAATTTGGAGCGAATGTCACCGAGGTGCAGGCGGACGTTCTCGAGTTCATCGAAAGCCTGCAAAAGCATGATGTCGTCGAGGCCAGTTGAATGACTCGAGTGTTTCGCTAGCAAGAGGAGGGACTGGTGGATTCTGTTCACAACAGCGGGCGCGACACCTATCGGCTCATCGTCACGCGCCGAGATGCATCGGAATTTCTGCTCGTGCGTCGCGAAAGCGGGTGGTCGCTGCCTTCGGTCGACATTCAGCGAGGACAGAGGACGGCAGAGCAACTTACGACAGAACTTTACGCGCAGTATGGATGTCGCGGATATTGCCTGTTTCTTCCGACCGGTACAGGTGAATCAGCCAGATGCGCGCTGATGGAAGCGTGCCAAAACGACCAGATGTCTTCGGCCGGGACCTGCTGGATTCCACTCGCCGAGGCGAGGAGTTTATCGACTGATTCTGCAGAAGTCGACGCGGTCATTGAGAAATCCTTTGCAGAACTAAACACACACCGAAACGAACCAAGACTGGCTCCGTTCGCAAAACCAGGCTGGCTGGCGGAACTGATGGAGTGGGTCGGCGAACAAGTCACACCGCTCGGCCAATATCTTACCGGCAACTACACGCAATGGAACGCTAGTCCGACATTTAGCCTGTTGCGTTTAGAAACGGACCACTCAGCCGTCTGGTTCAAAGCCACTGGAGAGCCAAACCGCCACGAATTGCCGATCGCCGCGTGTCTAGCCCAGCTTGTCTCGCGCTATGTTCCCTGCCTTCTCGGCGTTCACTCGGC
Source organism: Candidatus Acidiferrales bacterium (assembly GCA_035602855.1). Classification (GTDB taxonomy): domain Bacteria; phylum Acidobacteriota; class Terriglobia; order Acidiferrales; family UBA7541; genus Palsa-295. Next base: position 9,448 of record DATNLN010000075.1, on the reverse strand, counting down.
TTGGAATGGGTGGCTCTCCGAGGAAGTTTCCGGAACCAGGCTCGACTATACCGCCCAGTTTTCTGCCTGGTCGAAAGCAGCGGAAGATCTTGCGCATCTGCAAATTCTGTCGATCGGACGAGGAGTAGAACTCTTAGAAGGCCAGTGCAAGGATTTGCGATTGCCGACGCTTGCCGCGCAGATCGACCCGTTCCTGGATCGCATGCGAGAGCTCATGGCTGCGCAGGAAAAGACAACGCCGGCACCTTTGACCGATACGGAACTCGCTTGTCTGGGAACCCGACTTAAAGAGGTTTGTTCGTCTCTTCTTGAAGCTGGCTTGCCCGATACGCTGGGACATCTGGATTTCAATCCCGGAAATATTTTCGTCGCGCCCGACGGCTGCGTTTTTCTCGACTGGGCCGAGGCCTGTGTGAGTAGTCCACTCATCACTTTTGAATTCCTCCGCGAACACTTCAAGCGCGCCGGCATCAGCCGTTCGACGGCCATCGAGCACCTCGTCAACTCCTACCTCGCGCCTTGGCATTCTCTGGCATCCCCGGCTGACTGGAACCAGGCGATTGCCGTGTCTCCTCTGGTCGCCGTCTTTGCCTATGCGGTCGCCAGTAACGCATGGCGTTCCCCTGAAACACTCGGCCAAAGACCTCACGCCGGCTACTTCCGCAGCCTCACTCGCCGCATGTATCGCGAAGCCGAGGGAATTTCGGCAAGGAGCGAACAATGCTTCGCATGATGTCAGCCCCGCCTTTTACCGCGAGCGAACCGGTCACCGAAATTTTTCACGGCGTGTCGGTGATCGACCCCTACCGGTCGCTTGAAGACCAGAACGCTCCTGGAACCCGCGAGTGGATCGAACAACAGAGTGGATACGCGCGCGCTTATCTCGATGCCATAGCGGGCCGGGACAGAATCCGCAGGCGCATCCGTGAACTTCTGGACGTTGAGACCTATGACTCGGTCGAGAAGGCTGGCGACCGTTATTTCTTCCGGAAGCGGCTCCCGGGCCAGGAGCAGCCATGTCTTTACATGCGCCAGAGCCATGTCGGCGACGATGAGCTGTTGATCGATCCCTCCCAATCGGGAACAGGTCCCTACACGGCGGTGAAACCGATTCGCGGATCGGCAAGTGGCCGGCTTTTACTATATGAAATCAAGCAGGGGGGTGAGCGCAGTGGAACGTTTGCGCTTTTCGATGTCGAGAATCGCAAGACACTGCCGGACGTTCTTCCGCGAGGTTATCTGCGGGGCTTCGCATTCGCACCGGACGAGATGAGTTTTTACTACATCCACCAGCAACTTGATTCGGCCAGACTGTTCTATCGCGCGATCTATCACCATGTCCTCGGCGCCGCATTCGAAGAAGACCGCGAGGTCTTCTCTGCCGGTGAGAGCAACAAGATTCGGCTTGGCATGGTTTCCGACCGGGAGCGTCTCGGCATTTTGGTGTACCGGCTGAGGAACAGCGTCCGGACTGATTTCTATCTCAGGCCATTCAAGGAAGATGGACTTCCCACCCCTGTGCTCCTCGATGCGGACTTCGTCTTTGCTCCCCGTCTGACTCCCGGCAGGATACTCGCCCTCACCGACCGCAGCGCGCCGAACCTTCGGATCGTGGAGCTGCGAACTGCGGAGAACAGCGACTTACGGTTGCAGAACGTGGTTCCTGAAAGCGACGCCCGAATTAACCAGTGGTGCGTTGCCGGCGATCGCATCTACGTCTCCTATATCCGGCATGCCTCCTCTCAGGTATCGATCTTTGACCTGGAAGGTCAGAAGGTTGGAGAGATTCCGGGTTCGGGCGATGAAACCATCCGTTTCCTCGGAAGCGCAAGCAACGACGAGCTCGTCTTTGAACGAGAATCCTTCACCGAACCAATCGGAATTTTCCGCCACTCTGCCGCTGTCAACCGCCCGGAACCATGGGCGAGAAATTCGGTTCCGTTCGACCCTGAAAATTACAGTCACACCCGGGTGTCATATACATCGAAAGACGGAACCGAAGTTCCCATGTTCCTGCTCGGAAAAAGCGAAGTTCTCTCGGGCGGCAGTCATCCGACCATCATGACTTCCTACGGCGGACACGGTGTATCGATGACGCCCCAATTCAGCGTCTTTGTGGCGTATCTGGTGGAACGCGGATGCCTTTTCGCGCTACCGAATATCCGCGGCGGATCGGAGTTCGGAAGCGAATGGCACAAGCAGGCAACCAGGCGAAACCGCCAGGTTGCCTATGATGATTTTCTGTGCGCCGCCGACTGGCTCATCAGGACCGGCAAGACTACGTCCGAAATGCTCGCCATCTTCGGCGGCTCGAACTCCGGGCTGCTTGTCGGAGCAGCGATGACCCAGCGGCCGGACCTGTTTCGCGCTGTGGTCTGCATGGTTCCCCTGCTCGATATGCTCCGCTACCACTTATTCGATAGCGCAATCCTCTGGCGTGAGGAGTTCGGTACGGCGGATGATCCGGACGACTTCTCGGCTTTGGCAGCCTATTCCCCCTATCATCACGTTCAGGGTGGAGTTGCTTATCCCGCGACCATGATCGTTTCCGGTGATGCGGACGGGAACTGCAATCCACTCCATGCCCGAAAAATGACAGCCCGGCTGCAAACAGCAAACGCTTCGCCGTATCCCATAATTCTTGATTACAGCCCGTTTCGAGGACACTCCCCGGTGCTGCCTCTAAGCGATCGAATCGAAGCCCTTACAGACCGAATGGCGTTTCTCTCAGAGCAACTTGCGCTAGTTGTTTGAACAGGAGGATTCACGATGCGGCTGCTTTCTCTCCAGGCGTACGGAAAACTGATCCTCTTCGATTTCTACCTGGCGCGTGGAAATTTTGTGAACCTCTACGAAAAGGTCCGCGATTGTCCGATCCGAGCGAGAGTGCTCGACCCCGCGGCGGTTGAGCGGATTTGTTCGGCTGTCGACATGGCCTGCATTTGGTATTGGAAGGAAGCACTGTGCTTGCAGAGATCGGCCGCAACCGCCTGTTTGCTCAAGCGGCACGGAGTGGCTGCCCAGATGGTTATCGGCGCGCAGCAGATGCCGTTCAAAGCGCATGCCTGGGTGGAAGTTGGTGGTCGAGTCGTCAACGACAGGCCCTATACGCCGGAAATGTACCAGGTCCTCGACAGGTGTTAGCAACCAAAGCGGGGACCGACAGAGGCAACGATGAGTATTCAATTTGGACGATGGCATTTCCAGGGCGCGCCGCCTGCACCACGCTATCTTGAGAAAGTGCAAGGCGCTGTTGCTGCCTGCGGCCCGGACGGCACCTGTTCGTATTCCGAGGCCGGCGTGGACATTCTCTACTCTCCGCTCCACGCTACGAAGGAATCCCGACGGGAAAAACAGCCTCAGGTCACGGCCTCAGGAATTGTCGTGACCTGGGATGGCCGGCTCGATAATCGCGCTATATTCCTCGGGCCGCTAGGGAAAACCGTCGCATCGGATTCACCCGATGTTTCGATCATAGCGGCAGCTTACGAACGCTGGGGCACCTCCTGCCTCGCCTTACTTGTCGGCGACTGGGCGCTATCCATTTGGAATCCGCACGACCGTTCCCTCATCTTGGCCAAAGACCCCATAGGCATCCGTCCACTTTACTATTCCTTGGATCAAGGACAGGTGACCTGGTGCAGCATTCTGGATCCGCTCGTTCTGTTCGGCGGAAAATCCGTCAAACTTAACGAGGAATATATTGCCGGTTGGTTTTCGTTCTTCCCCGCGACTCACTTAACGCCTTACGTCGGAATCGAGTCTGTTCCGCCGTCCAGTTTTGTCCGCCTTACGATTGGACAACGAACGATCTCAAAATATTGGGATTTTGATCCGGACAAGCGAATCCGCTACTCGACCGATGCGGAATACGAAGAACACTTTCGCGCCGTGTTTCGGGAATCAGTGCGCCGACGGCTGCGCTCAGATTCGCCGGTCCTCGCAGAGCTCAGCGGCGGAATGGATTCCTCTTCTATCGTTTGCATGGCGGACGCCATCGCCGCCCAGCAAAGCGGCGAGGTGCCGAGAATCGATACCCTGTCTTACTTCACTGATTCCGAACCCAACTGGAATGAGCGTCCCTATTTCAGCAAGGTAGAAGAAAAGCGAGGACGCACCGGCTTTCACATTGACCTCGGTTCCGAGGATTCTGGGCTGTTCCAGATCGAACCAGATGAATTTCGAGCGACTCCCGGATCGCACGGCCGTCGCAACAAGGCCGACCGTGAGCGCTCGGCTTGCATACGCTCCGGAAGTTATCGCGTTGTGCTGTCGGGCATCGGCGGCGATGAGGTTACCGGCGGAGTACCCTCTCCAAGCTCGGAAGTCGCGGATCTCATTGCTCGGGCCCACTTTCGAACTCTCGCGCGGCAACTGAAACTCTGGGCGCTTGCAAAGAGAAAACCCTGGTTCCATCTACTGCTCGAAGCCGCATCCCATTTTCTTCCGCGTGAGGTAATCCCTGTTCCGGAATACCGAAGGCCGCCTCTCTGGGTTGATCCGAACTTCGCAAGTCGTTATCGATTCGCGCTGACAGGCTATGAGCGTCGGCTGAAATTGTTCGGACCCTTGCCAAGCTTCCAGCTAAGTACGTCCACGTTGGACGCCTTGCGAAGACAAATCACACGCGAAGTGCTTTCGCACGACCCGCCTTACGACAGACGTTATCCATATCTTGATCGAGATCTTCTGGAATTCTTGTGCGCCACACCACGCGAACAACTGCTACGTCCCGGACAGCGCCGTTCCCTCATGCGCCGAGCTCTGGTGGGGATCGTGCCCGAGGAGATTCTCAACAGACGACGAAAGGCGTACGTGTCTCGTGCTCCGATGACAGCCTTTTCGAAAGAACGAGAGTGCCTTGCTGAACTCAGTACCAACATGGTCGCCAGTTCTCTCGGGATCGTAAACGAGCATTCCTTTCGGGCAACGTTGCAAAGAGCGCGGGAGGGACACGAGGTTCCAGTCGTCACGTTGCTGCGGACAATCGAGCTCGAAATTTGGTTGCGCGGCTTGCAGCGATCAAGGGGATTAGAGGCTGCCGCTTCAGAATCTCTCCTGGATCTGCGTTGCGATGGAAGAAACACAGCAATACCGGCAGCTTCATAAAGGCCGGCATCGATTTCTCAGCTGAGAAAATTTCGACAAAGAAAGGAGGTGAAAAACAATGACTTATGAAAAGCCAGAAGTCGTGATGGTGGCTGCTGCCTGTGCCGCCGTCCAAAACGGTGCCAAGAGGCCCAGTCCGTACCCCGACACGCTGCCCGAACAGACGACCGTCGGAGCATACGATGCCGATGAGTAGTCGCGTGCAGGAACACTCGATCCACGGGTGTTCCTGCGCAACATCCACGAGTGTCTGAAAGCAACGTCTGGTTGCGGACGCTCGTTCCTCAGTCGCCTCTGTATGCCCAAATCCCTGCCGAATCACTACCGCGTCGACAGAGAAAGGAGGTAAACAACGATGCAATACGAAAAGCCGGAAGTCGTGATAGCCGTTCCTGCCTGTACGGTCGTGCAGAATCACATGAAGTGGACCAGCATCTTCATTGACACACTGAACGAAGATACGGTCGGAGCGTATGAAGTTGACGAGTAGTACCGTGCCGGAGTGCCCAGAGATCTTGAGCGCTCCGGCATGTTCACGCTTCGCGGTTCGTTCCCGTAGCGGAACCAGTGTTTCTCGAACCGGATGACGAAGAAGAAACGATACGGAGGGAGATAATCAACCACGGCGTATGAAAAGCCAAAGCTCATCGCGGTCGTGTCTGCCTGCACTGCCGTCCAAAGCCACGAAAAATGCTTCTGTGTCTACATCGATTTGTTGAAGGAAGGGACTAGGGGCGCGCATGAAGCCGATGAGTGAACTGGAATGTGCAATGCCGGGGCGCTCGAATCCTCAAGTGCCCCGGCACGACATCAGCCCGTAATCGCTCCTGTGTCCACGAACTCCTGCCGATTCATCTCAGAATCGAAAGAGAAAGGAGGTGAAAAGCGATGAATCGCCGGGCGATCGGTTCGTCATCGACGATGAGGACTCGCGTCTTCATGCGAACTCCGCAGTGGAATGGTGATGATGGCCTCACACCCTCGACCGTTGCCCCCGGTAAGTTCCAGCGACGCCTCGTCCCCGTAGAGCTGTTTCAAGCGTGACTGCACATTGGTGAGTCCAACGCCGAATCGCAGGCGCGATCCCGGTGCCGGACCCGGGCCGTCATCGCGGACGCAGAGCCAAACTCTGCCGTTATGGAGTTTAGCAGCGATCTCTAGCCGGCCTGCGGCGGAATTGACGCTGATGCCGTGTTTGATGGCATTCTCAACCAGCGGCTGAAGCGCCAGGCTTGGTACATAGACTGCGAGAAGGTCAGGTGGCACGTCCATGTGAACTTTCAAGCGATCATGAAAGCGTGTCTGTTCGATCTCCAGATACTTGCCGACGAACTCGAGTTCGCTCTGCAAGGTGATCTCGTTCTCCCGCCGTTCGAGTGCCATGCGCAGCAAGTCGCCGAGACTGACCAGCAGATGGCTTGCAGCATCGACGTCTTCCTGCATCAGGACTCCAATGGTGTGAAGACTGTTGAACAAAAAGTGCGGATGTAACTGGCTCTTAAGGTTCTCAAGTTCGGCGTGGGAGAGCTGCGTTTCCAGTTGCGCCGCTATGGTCTGGCGCTCCATCGCGGCCTGGTAAAAGTGGATCGACTGATACAGTCCCACAACTAACCAGTACGTAAGCACGCCAGTGAAGCTCATAGATAGAACACTGACTGTGAACGTCGGGAGATGGCGCAGCGCACCAGGATCGGTATTGCGAAAAAGTAACCGCAGAAGTCCACCGCTCAGAAAGTATTCGGTGACAGATGTCAGGGGAGCCATCAGGAGCGACGTGATTGTGTGGATCGCTATATGGGGTCCAAACCTCGGCCCCGTCAACGGGAACCGTTTGGCCAGACCAATCACAAGCGGTGTGTATGCCGCCCATACGTTCCAGTAGACGAGTTCGATCGCACCCACGAGCACCCAGTTGACCTGCCCGCCGTGAACCTTCGCCACCACGATCTCCTGCACGGTGAACAACAGTCCTACCATCGTCCACGCACACAGGATCAAAATCCATTTCGCGCGTCCCATATCTGGTGTGGCCTGCAGCAATGGGTGTGTCGACCCTCCGGCACGGATTATAGCTGAGCCTTCGAAGGAGACATCACTGAGGACAGACCGCTTGTCTCACTTCGGATACCGCATGTCACTTTTCCTGCAAAACACTCGTTCCTCGCGGCATATTGTCCAGAGAGCAGGAGCATCGCCAAGAGGAGTTCCACATGAAGAAGATTCTGACTCAGTACGGAGTGTTCGCGCTTGCGATCGCTCTGATGGTGCCGTTGGCGCAGGCGCAGCCGGCAGGATTGCAGGCCGCCTTCGGAAAAGATGCCGGAACGCTTTCCGACAAATTCACCGCGCTGGCGCGCGTTATGTCGGGCAAGTACGACTGGAAGCCCGGTCAGGGCGTTCGCTCCGTCAGCGACGTGTTCAACCTGATCGTTAGGGAGAACGGCATGCTCGCCGGCGTGCTCTTGGGCACACCGAATACGGGGGCAAAGCCCGCGCCCATCACCGATCCGGAGAAATTGCAGGAAGCTCTGAGGGCTTCTTACGTCGATCTGCAAAAAGCGATTACGGGACTTTCCGACAACGACCTGCAGGCGCCGGTGAAACTGTTCGGAGAAGACATGACCAAGCAGGATGCGCTGTTTCTGATTCTCGAAGATCAACACGAGCATCTGGGGCAGTCGATCGCCTACGCGCGGACCAACGGCGTCGTTCCGCCCTGGTCTAAGTAGGAGCGCCGCGCGGTGTGGGACACTCATTTCGCGTCGTCTAGAAAGGAGTATCGATGACACTCAACTACTGGAAATTCAGGGGATGCAGTCTTTGCGCCATTGCCCTGCTTTCTTTCACCGCCGGATCGCTCGTGACTGCGCGCCTCGCTCACATGGACCACGTGAGGGCCGACAGCAATCGCGTCTTCGAGCTTCGCATTTATCACACTGTACCGGGCAAATTGCCGGCACTGGAATCGCGGTTTCGAGACATCTATTCAAAGCTATTGGCCAAACACGATCTGCAGGTCGTGGGTTACTGGGTACCTGAGGGGGCAGCCGATTGGGACAACACATTCGTCTACCTCGTGGCTCATTCCAACCGGGAGGAAGCAAAAAAGAACTGGGACGCGATGCTGGCCGACCCGGAGGTTCAGGAGGCAATCAAATCCGAGGAGGCCAACAAGTTGGTGGAAAAGATAGACCGAATGTACATGCGGTCGACGGATTTTTCGCCGATGAAGTAGCGTCGCAGTTCGCCAAAGGAAAATGCCATATGAATAAAAAGAGAATGAGCGCAGTATTCGTTGCACTTCTTATGTGGGGTTTGGCCTCTCAAGTGTCAGCGCAGGACGCGGAACCCAAATTCAACTCCAATGCCGATGACCTCGCGAAGATTCGCGGCGTATTGGAGGAGTACCGTCAGGATATTATTCGCAAAGACGGCTACGCCATAACGAAGCTCGTGCTGAACCACAATGTGCTCTTTCACCACATCAACACCCAGGAAGAGATTGATAGCGCCCGCAAACGTAACGCTCAATTCGATGGGATTGGCCCGAGCCATCTCGATGAACTCGTGGAAATCTTCGCTACGTCGAAGGACAAGCTTGAAGGGAAATTGCAGAACATCGAGATTCGCCAGGACGGTCCTCTGGGGATGGTGACATTTAACTACGATTTTACGTCAACGACAAGCTTACCAATTCAGGCCTCGAGCACTGGCAGTTGTGCAAAATTGATGGGCAGTGGAAGATCTTGTCCGTTACCTGGACGAGCTATGATCGCAGCTGACAGACAACAGCGCTCCAGAGAACAAGGCGAGCTTATGCCTGGTGATTGCGGCGGACCGGCTGAAGAAGGAAAAGCGGACGGTGATTTCTGCGCCGTCCGCCAGAGGGAAGGGGAATTTTGTACCTCTGATCTGTCGCCTTTTCCGACCAAATTTAGAGTTGGTTTTCGACCCCTCCAGAAAGTTCAGCCAAAAAATTGACCGCATTGTTTTTGCATGGGATACCAGATTCTGAATAGTCACAAGGGGAAGACCATGATTGACTTCGGTTTGGGAAAGTTGCGGCTCTGGCGCGCGGCAGCAGCCTGCGCGGGCCTATTCATGACGCAGGCTGCGGGACCCCATCCAGCGGCCTTTACACTCAACGATGTGATGCAGGCGCCATTTCCGTACGACATGGTGCCCGCGCCCACGGGCACAGCCGTGGCGTGGGTATTCGACGCGAAGGGCTGCCGTAATATCTGGGTAGCAGACCCCTCCCATGGCGCGAAAGCGCGCCAGATCACACCGTACACAGAGGACGACGGTTTCGATATCGGCGAACTCGCCTGGTCGCCGG
>DATNLN010000062.1:0-8293 GCA_035602855.1 Candidatus Acidiferrales bacterium | reverse complement strand
AACAAGGAGTGATTATCGGCGCAATCGGTTGTTCGGGAGGCGCGGATTCCCAGGACGAAATCGTAAGCAAGGCAGGCGCGGCAGTAATTAACCAACTCCCGCCATGTAACAAATAATCCAGATCTCGAGAAAAGGTTGAGGGTGATCAGCCGTTTTTCGACACCAACAAATACAGAGGAGAATGCAAATGACAACTGCAACTGCAACTGCAACTGCAGCTACGAAACCCGCACAGATCCGCGTGACCCGGCGGTCGCCCGCCTATTGGCGTGTCACGATCGACAACCCGCCGATCAACGTGATGGGTCCGGAAATGGTCAAGCAGTTTCAGGAAGTCATGGACGCTCTCGAGGCCGACGAGCAGGTCAGGGTCGTTGTCTTCGACAGCGCCGTCGATGACTACTTCTTGAATCACTCCGACTTCGAGGCCAAGCTTGAGGATCTGACCTCGCTGCCGGCGGGGCCGACAGGCTTGCCGCCGTGGCCGGACTTTCTCGCGCGTTTGACCCGCTTGCCAGTCGCCTCCATCGCCCTCATCCGTGGCCGCGCGACGGGCAACGGCAGCGAGATCACGCTCTCTTGCGACATGAGTTTTGCCAGCCGCGAGAAGGCCATCATCTCGCAATGGGAGGTGGGCGTAGGGATGGTTGCCGGCGGCGGCCCCATGGCTCGGCTTCCCCATCTCATCGGCCGAAACCGCGCCCTCGAGGTGCTGTTGAGCTCGGAAGACATCCGAGCAGAACAGGCCGAGGTTTACGGGTACATTAACCGCGCCTTGCCCGACGCGGATCTAGATTCGTTCGTAGAAGCGCTCGCGACCCGGATCGCCAAGTTCGACAAATGGGCGATCGCCAACACTAAACGCCTCGTCAACACCAGCCTGCCGCCGGACGTCGAGCTCGGTGCCGGGTGGGATGCGTGCCTCGCTTCGCTCGGGCGACCTGCTGCCCAGGAAGGGATCAAAGCGCTGATGGCGCGCGGCTTCCACAAGCCAGGAGATGTCGAAAATCGGCTCGGATACTATCTGGGCCAAATCGCGCGCTAGGCCGGCGCCCGACGAATCCGAGCTTAATCCTGAGGAGATGCCAACCGAATCGTAGCAACGCTTCAACAACGAAGGAGCCATAAACATATGGAGGAGTATGTCAGCCCAGAACCAATCTCAAAGGTGCTACGCGGAATAAAGCCTGAAATTACGCCGCCTGAGGTAAAGCACTTCCAATTTGTCGTGATACTCGCTGACGACATGTACCCTCAGAAAGCCCCGGCAATTATAAGCGCAGTAATGGGTACGCTAGTCGAACATCGTGCGAATGTTTCAACCGTCACGCCTGTACTCTTCGTCGCCCTGCTGGGCGTACCATTTCCTGAAGGTAACTCTGCGGAGGCACGCCGGGGACTTGTCGACGCGCTACTTCGAGAGAATGGCGACCTAATCAGAATCGTTCATGGAGAATCTGACGGAGCTTTTGGGATGTTTGGCGGTCATGGGCGGTGGACATACGGCGCACTGCTTCCAGGACTCGCTGGAATCTTAGGGAAACTAGTCGGAGCCAAGTTTGGCACCGCTGTCGAGGTCGAGAGCAAGACGCCAAATGCGGCTTGATTAACGCGCGGATAAGTAAAGCGCTGGCACGAAGTTGTCCAGTAATCCGACTTACCAAGCTGCTGGAAACTAGTTCAAATGGATTTCAGAATCTGCTTACGCTCACACAAGTGGTGATGTGAATCAATTCGAGCCAGCAGGACACTGAAAGCACAACTTGTACCCATCCGGATCGGCCACATAAGTTTGTCTCATTCCGTAATATGCAACCTTGGGTTGGGTTGCGGCAATCCCGTGTGCGCTCAGGGTTGCATGCGCGCCTTCAACGTCTGGGCAGGCAAAGTAGATTATGGTGTCTGCATGCGCAGCAACACGGGCTTGGTCTGGCTTCGAAGGGCGAATGTTGTCTTCATACATATTGTTGACCATCAACTCCACGCCATTGAGCCGCAGCATTGCCCATCCGTAGTCATCCTTGGCATCGGTGAAAGGCTTCGAGGTGTTGACCACCTCAAACCCCAGCACGTCACGGTAAAACGCAATAGATCTGGGGACGTCGAAGACGGCGAGAAGGGTCACGGCACTCTCGACGCGTATGGACATGGGAAGCTCCTCCTGGAGATATTGTAAGATGGGACCCCTGAATCCGAATCATTGCGTGGATCCGGAGAACTGGAAATCTGGCGAAAACCCGGCCCGTGCTATGATCCGCTTTCAGAATGAATACCAAGCAAGGAAAAAGACTTCCTCGTACAACAAACCACTGAACAAGCGACGCTCGAAAAAGTAACTCTCTCTAAGTCCGCGTCTGCGCGGTTCGATTGTCACTCTTATTCAAATGGGAGGCACCTATGTTCGACAGCGTACTCCCCGTCGAGAGCGAGCCGATCAGAGTGGTTAGTTCTCGCTGGCTCTGGGCGGCCCGGTGCTTTGCCTCGATTTGCACGATCGCCTTGGGCGTAGGATTTGTGGCTGAGGCTGCGGCTAATGACATTATGGTAGCCCTAATCTTTTTTGGTCGCTGGGGTTCGCTCAGTCTTGCACTGCTCTATATTTTGTTCCGTAGAGGGAAGAATTCACTGGTATTTGCGCTTGGTCTGGGTGCGGCAACAGCTTTCATTGCCCTGCTCCCAATCGCCCTTATGTTGTCGCGGTCGCGTCACCTGGCTTTCTTCATAGTAGTATTTAGTGGGATTCTGCCACCGTTTAGTTATACGACGGGCGAATCCGGTCCCCAACTTGCCACGCTCGGGGCGTTGCTCCTTTGGCTCTTCAGTATCTCTTTGGCAATGCTCGGGTTATGCAGTATTGTCGCATTCCAGAAGTTGGCGCGCGAGGCAAAGGGGATGGGGAAACTGCGATTGGCCTTTCGCGGCGGAATGTGTTGCGCACTTGTCGTTTGGCTGATATTCACGCTGCTTGGCCTATTTTTCGGGGGCTTCGGCATCTGAACTTTCCGTGCCCCGCGGCCAGGCTCCTGACCCGCTCGACCTCTGATCACTACCTTCTGCCTCGCTCCGGAGCCCAAAGCGAAGGAAATTCTACTGGGCATTCAGCAGTTTACTCCCCTACCTGCCTTGCGCTACCGCGACGGAGCTCTTTTTGCGCCGTGAGGACTGTACGGCCGGATTGGCCCTAGGCTCATCTGTTTGCAACGACGGGCGACACAAGAACCCAAGCCGTCATCCGTCGCAGAGGCTATCTCCAAGGTCGGAGCCCTGCATGGCCAGCGACTGGCCATTTTTCCAGATCGCCAATCGTTGCGCCCTTCTGCGATCGATCGCGAAACACGAATGGCTCAGTAGAGCTTTTCGCATGGCTCAGGCCGGAGCGGAAGTATGCACCGTGGTTTGAGAGTTACCAGAGGACTTTGAGTTCTTTGTACAAGCCGAATTTCTCGTCGCAAGTGACCACCGGAATCTTTTCGCACACGGCTTGGGCGATGATTTGGCGGTCGAATGGGTCCGCGTGGTGTAGCGGAAGATCGAATAGACAGAACGCATGATGCGCCGTATAGGGAAGTATGCGGAGGTCAAGCTCCTTAAGCGCGCGGTGCGTATCAGCGGCGGAAACTCTTAATTTGCCGCGCGCCGCTTTGATAGCGATTTCGGATAGAGAAATTGCGCTCAGTTCCAAGATGTTTTCCGTATTTCGCAAAAGAGCGGTCGCGCGCTTGGTGAGTCGTTCCGGTGACTCCACTGCGAAGATCATGACGACCGTGTCCAAGAGCAACCGCATTTAGTCTTGTCCCTCAATGAAAGCCTCGACTTCATCATCGGACATGGGCTTCCACCATCCCGGTTCTAGAACTTGAATCGTACCTTTGAGGGTTCCCAGCCGCCGCTTCTTCCGAGTGGGCTTTTTCGTTCGGACAAGATCCACGACAGGCACCCCACGACGGCAGATGGTCACGGTTTCGCCATCCTCGGCGGCCCTGATCAGTTCGGGAAGCTTGTTCTTAGCATCTGCCACGCTTACCTTCATGCTCCGTATGATAGCTATCTAACATAGCTATTTCAAGAGAGGCTTTTTTCGAAGCGCGACCGGAAATCATGCATGTGGTTTCGTTCGGGCCCAGACATCGAGTAATCGCCGCCTCAGAAATCTAGCCGCAACTGGAACGCGATCATGCGCGGGGTGCTGTCGCCGCCCAGACCCACGCCAAGCAATCCGGTAGGCAGCGAAGTGGTATATGTGAGCGCGCCAAACCCGGTCTGCGTCGCGGGCTTCCCCGGAATCCCGGCGAGCACCATGCTTGGAAGCCCAAAGTTCGGATGGTTGAATAAGTTGAAGAATTGAGCGTCGAATCGTAACTTTACACGCTCGGTCAGCGGGAACGATTCCGTCAGATAGAAATCGCTCCAAGTGAAATCGGGACCGCGCAAGGCATTGCGTCCAAGGTTTCCGAATTGCAGTTCCGTGGAGTGTCGCCTCCCAGGCATACACCGGTACTGGGATCCACGGTCGAAACAAACGCATTTGGATTCACCCATTGAAGTGTGCCGGGTTGCGTGACGCCAGCAATCGGGCGCTGCGGCATCGGTTGAGTTTCGGAGCGGTGCGTAACGCAGCGGGTGAGTTCGTCTCGGCGGATGCTGCGAGTGTGACTGCGGCGGCAAAAAGCGCGGCTAACTCGGGCGATCCAGAGTTTCGCTTGTCGATCACAAACGCTCCGGGAAAGGACGCGTACCCCATCGCAACGTTTACTTGGTGGGTTTTGCCGCAGCAACTGGGAGGCGCTGACAAGAAACCAGGTTTTCTTGAGCTCCTGCAATGGATGCTAACCTCGGGCCAAAATCAGTGCTCCGCATTGGGTTACGTGCCATTGCCGCGGGAGATGTCAACTCGAGAGTCACAAGTTCTGTCAAACTTACAGTAGGTGCCAGATATGACAAGCCCTATCGAGACTATCCGTCGGCAACTCCTGATTAGCGTCGCCTTACCGTACATCATGTTGTCGTTTTAGCCCGACTTCAACTTCTCCGGCAAATGCGTTTGAATCTCACTGAGGCGTGCGCTGGTGGCAAATTCGTTGTATACAGGGCAGGAGAACCGTACGATGCTCACGAGTATCAAGTCCAAATCGGAAGTGCCGAATTGCGACGCCAGAACTAATTGCGTATCTGGACGGTTCTGTTTAAAGCCGTTGGTCTGATTGCAGCGCCCGCAGTATAAAAGAGGGGCTTCCAGTTACAGGAGCCGCCGGCATGGTGCGTCGCATCCTGTTCCTTTCCGCTATGTGCGGTGCTTTGTTGCACCCGGCCAGCGCGGGTGCGCAGGATAACTATGAAATTCAGGTTTATCCCTCGGACACGATGGCCCCCAAGACGCTGCTGATCGAACTGCATAGCAATTTTACGGTGGAGGGAAGCACCACTGTGCAGTTGGGCATGCTGCCAACCCAGCACCAGGAGCACGAAACGATCGAGTTAACAGAGGGGATCAACGAATGGTCCGAGGTCGGCTTTTACATCTTTACGGCCGAGCAGAGCGGCCACGGTGTGCAGTGGGTCGGAGATCACATACGCCCGCGAGTGAGGATCCCTCCTCGTTGGCGCTGGCCCGTCGGAGTGAGCTTGTCGAGCGAGTTCGGATATGCCAGACCAGCGTACTCCAATCCGACCTGGTCTTGGCAGTTCATGCCGATTGTGGACCAGACCGTTGGGCGTTGGTACTGGTCGGTCAACGTTACAACGGTTTGGGACGTCCATGTCGTTCCCGCGCCCGCCGGTTCGACACCCCAAGAGAAGCAGGCTTACTATAAGAATGTCGCCCCCAAAGCCGTGACCTTCGGCCCGGCGGCAACCGTAACGTTTGCGCCTTCAAAACATTTCAACATCGGCGTTGAGTATTACTCCTATTACGGTCAGTGGGGGAATTTTGTCTCTCTGCACTATCAGCAGCAACAGGTCTTCCCTGTGGTGAACCTGTTTGTTTCGCCCAAGTGGGAGATCAATTTTGGTGCGGGTTGGGGCGCGACTGCTGGAACCGATCATCTAATCGTTAAATGCATCATAGGGCGCTATTTTGATTGGTCCCATCACCGTCCAGGCAGCTCTGACAGCGCTCCATAGGCAGCGAGGAGCTTGATGAAACGTCGCGCATTCATTCTGCAGGCGGGCGCGGCATTCGCCGGGGCAGCCTTGGCTTCCGGCGCACCGGAATGGGCCCCCAGCGAGGCCGACGTGAAGCTGGAAATCGCGTCTCTGGAGCTGGAGATTGCACCCGGCAAGGTCGTTCACACCGTGGCCTACAATGGACGTGTTCCAGGGCCGCTGATTCGCTGGCCCGAAGGTAAGCCCATCGCTATTGACGTGTTCAATCGAACTGCGATTCCCGAGATCGTGCACTGGCACGGGCTTTGGATTCCGTCGCCGATGGATGGATCGGCGGAGGAAGGCGGGACGATGATTGCGCCTAATGCGCAATTCCGCTATCTTTTCACGCCGCAGCCGGCGGGATTCCGTTGGTATCACACGCACGCTTTTGCAGGGCATGACCTGAAGCGCTCTACCTACACCGGACAGTTCGGTTGCTTTTATATCGAGCCCAAGGGCGACGCCGGTGCGTATGACCAGGAAATGTTCCTTACGTTGCATGATTGGAACGCGTACATGGGAGCCAGCGGCGACTCTTCGATGGAAGCTGCGTACGAATATGGAACGGTGGACGGCCGGATGCTCGGCTTTGGCGATCCTCTCAGGGTGCGAGAGGGCCAACGAGTGCTCTTGCATGTCTTGAATGCAAGCGCCAGCCTGGTTCACTGGCTGGCGCTCGCGGGACACGAAATGATGGTGGTCGCCATGGACGGCAATCCCGTAGCGACGCCAAACCGTGTGCACGCAATTCGTTTGGGACCTGCCGAGCGTATTGATGCTGTGGTAACGATGAATCAGCCGGGCGTGTGGGTACTCGGTGAAACGCGCGACCAGTTGCGCAAGGCGGGCATGGGAATTGTCGTCGAGTACGCCAACCAGCAGGGCAAGCAGAAATGGATCGAGCCACCAGAAACGGTATGGGACTATCGGCCCTTCACTGCCGCCCCAGCGGCCACCCACGAACCGGACGAGACCATTCCCTTGCGGTTCGAGTCAAAGTTTCACGGGCAAGGCGCCTTCGATTCGTGGACGATCAATGGAAAGTCCTACCCCCAAACAGACACGATCATGCTACGTCAGGGACAAAGGTATCGGCTGCAGTTGATCAATCACAGCACGGACGATCATCCGCTTCATCTGCACCGGCATAGTTTTGAGGTCACCAAGTTGGACGGAACTGCGGTTTCAGGACTTATCAAGGACGTGCTCGTGGTTCCGGCAAACACGACCTCCGAGGTGGATTTCACAGCGAATAATCCAGGTGCGACTCTGTTTCATTGCCACAACCAAACTCACATGGACCTCGGATTCATGACGCTTTTTCAATACGCCTGATCGGGCGCGCGATGTCTTGAAACATTACAGCAAGACGACACTAAGCCCGAGGAGCATGATCTCCATCAGACGCAGCAAATTTCGTCGCGGAAATTGAGTGCTTGCGTCGATCGTCGGTCCACGAAAACAATCGTCCGTCGCTCCCACCGAAGCCTTGAGGCCGGCTAGACTCTTTCCTCAAATGGAACTTCCTCTCGCCACAATGTGCGCATGAGCGAACTGTCTCGCTCAAGAGGTTCACTTCAACCATTCCAGTAAACGCTTGTGGTCGAGTCGTTCAGGGAGCAAAAACATCAAGCACCCACGGCGGCTTTCACGCGTGCGAATACGGCTAGTGGATCGCGATAAGTAGACCGCCGCTTAGGCCGGCCGCTCGTGGGCCGGTCCGAATCCGTATTCGCAGCCCGGTTCGAGATACCAGCCGAAACGCCGTTTTTTCGAGGGCAGAACATGAAATCCAGCACTGCCTCGCCCGCGACAGAATTCGTGGTCACACCACCCTGCCGCACGTGAATCCACTCCGGGCCGACTCCCGCCATGAATTCCGCTTTCTTCGACAGCGTCCAGGGTTTCTTGAACAGAAGATCAACATCCCATTCTGCGGAATGGCGACTGAAAATCGGCGTTACGCCCGCCTCGAGTTCAAGCCACGTCTCGATGGGCGTTACTTCGACGGCCGCCGTGGGCGCGACATTCGATCCGCCCGACCTAATATCGCAACCTGCCGACGCCCCGAGCTCAACGACCGCGACCTCTTTAGGTCCCTTATCTACAGACTGTCCGAAGGTGCTTGTGCAACCCAACAGCAGCAACA
>DATNLN010000051.1:0-75713 GCA_035602855.1 Candidatus Acidiferrales bacterium | reverse complement strand
GGCCAAGCCGCGCGTTGGGCCAATGCCGCTGCCATGATCGGGCAATTTCAGGACGTGGACGCCGCGTTGTTCGATAATCAAGCCAAATGGCCCGTGGATGGCGACATCGAAAAATACGTCGCCGGCGCGATCAGCCCCGCGAATTTCAAACGCATCCAAGCAATCCTTAAAGGTTGCGCTGCCGCGCCGCCCACGTCAAAAGCCGATCGCACCGTGCCGCAAGTCGATCCCAGCTGCCCCGTGGACCAATACATTGTGCAGGATATCGTGCTCGGCTATCAGGTTCCGGTGCAGGCCACTCCTACCTTTATCATCCATTACAAAGGCCAGAGCTACCCTGCATCCTCCGGCATTATTACTTGGCCGATTCTGAAGCAGTTTTTCGACACGCTCTTGAGCCAATAGCCGAGCCAGACCACCGATGACGCAGAACGAAACGCGCCGAAATCTTGCACGCACGCTGCTGCTACTCGGGCGGCTAGCTCTCGCCGGGATTTTTCTTTTCGCGGCTTACGCAAAACTCAAACCGCAAGCCGCCCTGCCCTGGTCCGGCTCGTCCATCAAGACTTCGCTCTCGCTTTTCGCCATGCAGGTGGACTCCTACCAACTGTTGCCGCCTCAACTGGTCAGTCCCGCTGCGCATTTTCTGCCGCCGTTTGAATTGTTCCTTGGCCTGTGGCTCCTCAGCGGAGTGCTGCTCCGCTACGCATCCTTAATAACGACGTTGCTCCTAGCCGCTTTCTTCGCGGTGATGGTCCGCACCTACATGGCCGGCCTGGAGATTAATTGCGGCTGCTTCGGCCCCGGCGAGCGCCTCGGCCCGCTAACTCTGCTCCGCGATGGCTCGCTTCTCGCGCTCGCCCTCGCCGTGACCATTGGCGCGTTTCTGCAGGGACGCAAGCGCCGCACAGAATCCGCGCCGGTCCCTCCAGTTTCGGCGCCGCAGCGCGCCGACTGACCCTCGATTGAGGAATTCTGCCCTAAGCCATTCCGCAATCCGCACGTCAGATATAGAATGACGCGTTTGTTTCAGGAGGAATTCATGCCGCAATATTCGCGCGCGATGCTGGGCTGCCTTTTCGCCGCCAGCGTTCTCGCGGCGCCGCTACTCGCGCAATCGCCCGCCGCGCAATCGGGCAAAGAAATCACCATCGAACGCCTCTTCCAGCCGCCCTCCCTCGGCGGACGGCTAACCCAAGGGATCGAATGGGCGCCTGACAGCGAGCGTTTCTCGTATCTCGAGCGCCAAGGCTCCGGCAGAGACGCCGTCCTGCAACTCTGGACCATGAACGCCGCCACCGGCGAGCGCAAAGTCCTGGTCAACGCCGACACATTGAAAACAGTGATGCAGCCGGAAAAAGCCAAGACCAGCCAGTCCACGGGCCTGGGCCGCGTGCAACCCGACAATTATCTGTGGTCGCCCGACGGCAATTCCCTCCTCTTCATCGGCAGCAACAGCCTGGTGCTGCTCGATCTCAAAACGATGGCGCCGAAAACCCTCCTCGGCAGCGAAGAAGAAATCGAGGATCCCAAATTTTCACCCGACTCCCACTGGATCAGTTTTTCGCGCAGCGCGAATCTGTTCGTCGTCAATAGCTCCACCGGTGCAGTCACCGCGCTCACCACGGGCGGCAGCGAAGAAGTCCTGAAAGGCAAGCTCGACTGGGTCTATCCCGAAGAACTCGACACGCGCACCGCCTACTGGTGGTCGCCCGATTCCGCAAGAATCGCGTACTACGAAATGGACGAGCGCCAGGTAACGCGTTACACGATCGCGGACATGAGCTCTCCGACCGGCGGCACCGAATTCACGCGTTATCCGCAAGCCGGCGAAGCGAATCCTACTGTGCGCGTCGGAGTCGTCGGCGTCAGCGGCGGCGAAACGAAATGGATGGATGCCGGCGCAAACAGCGACGTCTATCTGGCCCGCGTGGACTGGCTGCCAGACAGCCGCCACATAGCCATCCAGCGCATCAATCGCGCGCAAAATCAGCTCGACCTTCTTTTTGCCGACGCCACAACCGGCGCCTCGAAAACAATCCTCACCGAGTCCGACAAATACTGGATCAACATCAGCGACGATCTATATTTTTTCTCCGATAACAAACGCTTCCTGTGGTCCAGCGAGCGCACCGGCTACCGCCATTTCTATCTCTACGATAATTCCGGCAAAGAACTCGCGCAGCTCACCAGCGGCGATTGGGCCATCTCCGACCTGGGCGGCTTCGGCCCCGGCGCGGCGAATCATCCGGCCGTGGACGAAGCGCGCGGTTTCGTCTACTTCATTTCCAATAAAGAGGATGTCCGCGAAACGCAGCTCTATCGCGTCTCCATCGACGATAAATCCCTCACTCGTATCACCAAAGCTGCCGGCTCGCACGACGCCAGAATCGCGCCCGACGCCTCCGCCTTCGTGGACACCTACTCCAACGCTGCAACACCCGCGCGCCAGGATCTCTATCGCATGGACGGCAGCAAAGTAGCAGTGGTCAGCGATGGCAAAGTTCCCGAGCTAGCCGAATACAAACTCTCGCCGGTGGAATTCGTCGAAGTCAGCGCAGACGACGGCACCAAACTCAATGCCTCGCTGATCAAACCGCTACATTTCGATCCCGCCAAAAAATATCCGGTGCTGATCAACGTCTACGGCGGCCCGCACGTGCAGCTCGTGCGCAATTCTTGGGGCGGCCTGCGGTATCTTTTGGATCAGGTCTACGCGGCGCAGGGCTATATCCTTTTCACGCTTGATAATCGCGGCTCCTGGGGCCGCGGCCATGCGTTCGAAACCCCGCTTTACCATCACATGGGCAAAATCGAGTTGCAGGATCAGCTCGCGGGCGTGAAGTATTTGAAATCGCTCGGCTACGTGGATCCCGCGCGTATCGGCATCACCGGCAGCAGTTACGGCGGTTACATGACACTGGAAGCGCTCTTCAACGCGCCCGGAGTTTTCAAGCTCGGCGTTTCCGACGCGCCCGTAACGGACTGGAAGCTCTACGACACCATTTACACCGAGCGTTACATGGGCCGCCCGCAAGACAACACCGACGCATACAAAGACTCTTCGCCCGTGAATCAAGCCGAAAATCTGCGAGGTAAACTCATGCTCGTCCACGGCACCGGTGACGACAACGTGCACTTCGCCAATTCCGTCGAATTGCTCAATGCCATGATTGACGCCGGCCATTATCCCGATGAGCTTATGGTTTTCCCCGGCCGTGGTCATGGCCTCGGCGACGCCGCCGCCCTGGTGCTGGAAATTCAGCGGACGGTCGAATTTATTGTAGGTAATCTTTAGATAAGGCTGCGCAAAGCAACCAAGGATTTGCGGTACACTTCTAATAGAATAGAGAATGCGCGGCACCCTACGCCTTTGCTGCAGCAAGACTGCTGGGTGAAAATTTAATGCCTATTGCATGCCAACGAAGAATGGGGCGACGGCTTGCCCGAAGAACTTGCCAACTGCACGAATGGCGCACCCAGGGATTGTGGATCTCCACGGCCCTGCTGCTGGCTTGTACGTTCTCGCCGCTCGGTATTTCCGCGCAAGATGCCGCCGCTACTCCGGCTGCTGAGCCGCAGCAGACTCCCGTGATGGAAGCCGATCCTTCCGCGCATTTTCTTGAGAGCGGATATCGCCATCTCTACGAACTAAATTTCGCAGACGCCCGCCTGGATTTCACGTCCTACCAGAAAGCGCGCCCCGACGATCCGCTGGGCAAAGCCTCCGAAGCGGCCAGCTATCTTTTCGAGCAGTTCCATCAGAGGGGCGTCCTGACCTCCGAGTTTTTCGTGAATGACGCGACGTTTCTAGGCGGCGTCTCTGGCACCGCGGAGCAGAACCACAATGCGGGTTTTGTGGAGGCGAACAGCCAGGCCCGCGAGCAGGCTAAAAAACTCCTGAAGACCGATCCGAACAATATCCACGGACTGCTCGCGCTAACCATTGCCGACGGCATGGAATCCGATTACGACGCGATCATCATCAAGAAACAGCTCCCCGGACTTTCCATGATGCGCCAGGCCGAAGCCGACGCCAAAACTCTGCTGGCCATCGCTCCCAAAGAAGAAGATGCCAACGTCGCGCTGGGCATGAGCAATTACGTGATTGGCAGCCTGCCCAGTTACAAACGCGCCTTCCTCTGGTTTGGCGGCCTGCACGGTGATAAGCAGCGGGGCATGGATCAGATGGGTTCCGCCGCCGAACACGGCCATTACCTGAAGCCGTTTGCCAAAGTCATGCTCGCGCTGGCCTACGAGCGTGAAAAAAAGCCCGCTCTCGCGCGCGCCCTACTCGCCGAACTAGCCGTCCAGTTCCCCACGAACGCAGTCTTCGCCCGCGAACTTACCATCGTCGAAAAGCAAGCCTGCTGCAATCGCTGACGACGCGACAAGCAAGCCTCTGTTTTTCTGAGGTTTTTCCTCGCAGTTCCAGTGCGCTGAATCTTTCGCCGTTCCCCTACCACTTCACGCGCACACGATAAGTCAAGGTAGCCGCTCCATCCTTCTCCACCGGCACCTGAAACCCGATCGTCGTCGCGTCCAACTTCATCGGCTTGAAATTTGAGTTCACCACTTCCCAATCCCCGCCCACCGGCTCCCGCACTTCGACTGTTACCGGGCCGTCCTTGTGATTTCGCAAAGTAATCGCATACTCCATCTCGAACTGATTGCTCGCCAGCTTCTTGTAATCCGTTTGTTTGCGCTCGCACACCACATCAAACGCGTTGCCAATGTAAAGCTTCAGCGTTTCGTCTTTCGGAGTGTGCTGAATATTGTCCTCGCCCACAAACTGCACGCCGCCCTTTGAATCCGCCTGGTACACGCGCACCGTCCCGGCCGGCAGCGCCATCCCCAGTCCACTCTTCTCTTGATTCTTGAACCAGTAATAAACTTTCACCGGCTCCGGAATCGCGTTCCCGATTCCCTGCGGATTGCGGTAGGAGTAAGCTTGCCCCTCGACCATCAAATATTTCTCCACCGGCACGCCCGTGCCATTCAACAAGCTAATCTGCTTCGACTCATTATTCTGAATCGAAGTCCGCCGCTCGAGCGAATACAGGTGATACTCGGAAAATCCTTCTTGCGTAAACTGCGGCGCCGCCGGGGCATTCATCGTCCTGACGGCCTTGCCCATAGATTCCAGCGCCCTCAGGGGCGCAACCTGATGAATTTCTCCCGCCACCAGTTGCAACCTGGCGTTGCCATACGCCGCGCCACTGTTATTGGTCAGCGTAACCCAGCCATCCAGGTCCGCCGCTTTCTCATCGCGCGTCACGGTTAAGACATAGTCCGCCTTCCAACTCATATTCTCGGTCAGATAAGAAGCTTCCACCTTCTGCGCATTCGCCCCCCGATTGTCCAAAGTCCACACCAGCGTCGGTCGGCTGTACAAATTCCCCGGCAAATCCGGGAAACGATACGAATCCGCACTCATCCCCGTTACGATTTCATCGCCAATCTTCCACACCGGCCCATTGTTATCGGAAAGCAGCACCGCCTTCGTCTCCACCCAGCGCGTAGAGCCGGCATCCTTCTCCGCGCGCACCAATGTCACTTCGCGCCCCACATATTTTTGCAAAAGCTTCGCCGGCTCCAGCAAATCGTACTCATAATTCTGCTCCACCACGCTCAGCTTCGTCGGCTCGCTCAAAGAATGGAAATGCACCGTCGCGGGATTGATCGAAGCCGCCACATCCTCAAAATGCAGTGGAAACACGCCCGCCGAGAGATGAATCTGCCGCACGTCGCGCACCAGCGCCAGGTTCGAATTGTAAACCGTCACTGCCAAATCCACCTGGTCCTTGTCCGTAGTCGAAAGCGCCGGCGTCTTGGCCGCCGCCTCCTCTTTCTGGTCGCCCGCCGCATGCACGCGCCGCGAATATGCCGCCAGCAGCGCCGTCACAAAAAATGCCATCAGAATCGCCGTGCCAGATACCTTCCGCGTGCGCCAGCACATGGGCTTTCGCCTCCCTAAATTGCGTCTTCCCTCTTTGAACGCCGCACGAGGATTTGCTTGCAGGATAATTCAGGACAAATCGTTCGGGTTACAGCGTCGCTTTTCGTAGCGCCGGCGTCTCGCCGGATCTTTCGCAGTCGCAGCGGCGCTTCGCGAACCGCCCGCGTCACGCGTGCGCAACCCATGCCTGCGTGCGTCGCCGTTACTCGACGCTAGTCCAACTCTTCCCGCCATCCACGGTCGAGAATTTTCGCCCATCGATCGCCATCACTATCGCGTTCAACGCATCGGTAGCTTCCACGCGCACAAAATCCGTTTCCGCTGGCGGGCTGATCGTCTTCCAGTGCGCTCCGTTCGTCGTGCGCAAAATCGTCCCGTTCGCGCCCACTAGCCAGCAGATCTTCGCCGTAGGCGCCGCTCCCGCCACAATCACCGCTCGCGTATCCAGATATTCCGTCTTCCAACCCGCTCCGCCGTTCTCAGATCGTTCAATCGCGCCCGGCCCGGCAATCATCCAAAAAATCTTCGGATCCGGCGTCGGGATCTGCAGGTTCATCAAATTCGAAGAAATTTGCGCCTGCTGCATTTTCGCCAGCGTCGCGGCTTCCATCGCCTGACTCGCCGCCAAATTCATCGCGCCCGCAGCATGCGCAGGTGCTGTGGCGGGCAATTTCGTTTTCGCTGCGTTCGCTTCCTCTGCTTCCACGGCAGCGTTGAGATCACTTTCGACAGATTGCGCAGCGACTGTCTTGTCCGCCGGCTTGGCCGGAACCGGCGCCGGTGCCGCCGATGTTGCGGTCTGATCGGCTGAATTCACAGGCGCAGCGGCCGCTGGATTCGCGCTTCCCGCGCGCATCCCTCCGCGCACAATGCGCGGACCGGTCTGCTGCGCCATCACCGCCGGCGGCCGCACCGCGGCAGACTGCCCCGCCGGACGACTCGCGTTCGCCGCCCCGCCGGTCGACAATTCATCACGCCGCGACGCCGTGTTCGCATGAGATACGGCGGCCTTAGCGCCGGCAGCTGAAGTTGCGCCATGCGCGTGAAACGTTTGGGATTCACGAAGCTCAATCGCCGCGCTCGCGGCGTCGCTCGGACTCGGCGCAGCTGGCCGCCCGGCGCGATTTCCGCTCATCGCCGGTGGCGCCGTCTGCGGCGTCGACTTCGCGGATGGCTCAGAGCTCGGCGAGGCCACCGCATCCGGCCGCGACATGGCAATCTCGTTCGCAGGCGCCAAAGGCTTCCTCATGCGCAAAGCGGTTCCGCCAATCACCAGCAGCACCACAAGAGCAGCAGCAGCGGGCACCAACCACCGGGATCCCGCCAGCCAATCCCGCGCGCCCGCAGCTTTTTTCTCAGCCGCATCGTCACCGCCCGCGCGCGCCATCGCCGCAAGCTGTTCGCGGCAAACCGCGCAGCGCGAAAAATGCAAATCGTAGCGCGCCATTTCCTGTGCATCGAGCGCGTGATCGAAGTACGCCGCGAGAATCTCCGGCTCCGGGCAGTCCTCGCCTGCGCCCGTGTTCTGCGCCAGACTTCGCCGCAGCAATCCTGCCATCGCCTTGTCTTCTTCCCGCGCCGCCATTCCTTCTCCCGCTCCCCTCTCCCAAACTTAGAACGCGCGAAACCTCAATTCTTGCATTAACACTCGGCCAGTCTTTCCGTCCCTTATTCCCCTGGGGAAAGCGCGCGCGTCAAATCAAAGGGCCATTCCTCCCGCGCATATTCGTAGCAGAGCTGCAACTGCGCCGCGCTCAATTTTTTCTCCTGCCGCAGTGCGCCTTCCACATGTTTGCGAATCTCCCGCCGCGTGCGCTCCAGTTTCCGCGAAACGGTGGCCTCGTGCTCGCCCAGCAGCCGCCCAATCTCCGCTAATGTCAGACCCTCCACATAATAATAAGCCAGCCGCAAGCGATCGCGCGGCGCAAGCGCGTCCAGCGCCGCCGTCAGCACGACCTGCAATATCGCTAGAAATCGGTTCCGCTCCGGGTCCGGCGAACTTGCTGCTGCCCTCGCATCGGAATTGTCTGACGAAGGCTGCCCCGCCTCGCCCTCCTCGAGCGGCTCGGTCCTGCGCGCGCGCCGAATTCCGTCCACGTGACGCTGCGCCAATACCGCGTGCAGCCAAGTCGTCAACTTGCTGCGCCCCAAAAAATAATCGAACAACGACTTTCGCTGCCCCGCCGCTTCCCGTAGTCCATAAAGGTCCGCGTACAAAGAATCCGCCAGCTCACGCCCCTCCGCTTCCCCCGCAATCGCCCGCCCCGCGCGATAAAGCGCCGGACGAAATTGCGCCATGAAAAAATCCCACGCCTCCGCATTCCCCTGGCTGCAAGCGCAAGCCAGCGCCAAATCCGCCACATGCAAGGAATCCAGATACGCCTGAATCGCGCGCGCATCAGGCGAAGTAGGGGAGGATGTATTGGAACGCGGGTTGGAGGGCGCGCCGCCAGTAAGATTGGAAGTCGCGTTCGTGGCCGCGCCGGAAGGCGTTCTGCCAAACCGATGCGCCACGCTGCGCTCGAGCGCCTCTTGAAAACGCTCCGCCTTCAGATTCCACTCCGCGGGCGCGGACCCCTTCTGCAGAAGGCTCTGCGCTACGTCAATCGAAACGAATTGTCCTGCCGGGCTGGACGGCATATGAGTCGGCGCGGCCGCACCTCGGTCGAACCGCTGCAGAAGATGATACCCGAATTCACCGGAGGGTTGCCCGGCGCAATCGCGCTCTCAGTTCTCTAGAAATGTGAGAGACATCGTCATCGTAATGTCGGCGCCTTTGCTTGGAGCCGGCCCAGCCCTGTCTGGCGCGGCAGGGATCCGTCCGGCCTTGTCAGATTTTTTTCCGGAGTTTCTCTATGCGCTCCGTACTACGAATCTCTTGACTCTGGCTAGCAGCACGCTGACCGATCCCAACTCGCCAGCAGAAAGCTGCTAAACTGTCCCGCCCATGTACTCCTGCCCCGAGTGCGAGCAGCTCATCAACCAGGCCAGCGAAGTCTGCCCCTACTGCGGCGCTGACCAGAAAGCCCTGGCCGACAGCGAATTATTGCGAGCGGGCAAAACTCCCAAGCCCGCAAGGACCAATTACCAACGCGTCGCCCTAGTCTGCGGCATCCTCCTTGCGATCCTCTGGGCCATCGCCTGGTTCGCCGTCCCGTGGAAATTGTCAGGCTCGAAGCCCGAAGCCGAAGCCCGCGCCCGCGAATCCCTGGCCGCCATTCAACAAGCCATCAACACCTACCAGCAAAGCGAAGGCAGCGCCCCGCCATCCCTGGAAACTCTAAGCGATACCGTCCGCAAAGCCTCCCAATCCGCGCAACTGGCCCACTACGCCCTGCAATACACGCCAGGAATACCGGACGACTCAGGCCGCATCACCGCTTACACCCTAACAGCCCGCGCCGGAAATTTCGGCTACCGCAACTTCTACACCGACGAATCCGCGATCGTGCGCGCCACGACGGAAGATCGCGCAGCAACGGTCCAAGATCCTCCGCTGAATCCCCAGCCCTGACAGGAATGGAATTTGATTCAAGAAATTTTCAGCCTGCCGCGTCTCAGCAAATTCGTCCGCCATGGTTCGTCGTGCAAACGTTGATGCTATACTTACCAGCGCAGGCCGCCGCACGACGAGCCAATCGTATTCGCCGCGGAGAGGTGCTGGAGTGGCCGAACAGGGCTGCCTGCTAAGCAGTTATCCCGACAAAATCGGGATCGGGGGTTCGAATCCCCCCCTCTCCGCCACAGTTAAAATAACCAATAAAAACAGCTGTCGCCAGCCACTTTCACTACTTGGTACTATTCTGGGAGTGATTTGAAGCGGGCAGGAGAGCTTCCGTGCTCACTCTCTACACGCGCGTGAAAGGCGAGAATGGGAGATGGCGCGCGGAAAAGTTCCGCGAGGGCCGCGGAATCCGAACCTCAACACTGGTCGGACCGTTCTACGTACGACCCTTTGTCAATGGGGTTCAGAAAAGACATCCCCTCCATTCCGCCACATTCGCTGAGTCCCGCCAGGAGGCCGACGAGATCGAGAAGCTGTACGAAGCACAGTCGCGGGGGCTCACCGTGAGCGAACTCACCGCGATGCAGAATAGCAATCGCCTGCCCCTCCGCACCGTGGTCGATACATACCTAGAACAGAAACGGAACAAAGCCAAGAAGACGCGCGAGCAGTATCGCCTCACGTTGGACGAATTCATCAAGGGATTGGGCCGAATCAAGTTTTTGGACGAAATCAACGTGGTCGCACTACGAAAATACAAAGACTCCCTTACCGCCAGGGATTTGCCGGCAAGACAATCGACACGCGGATCAACATCGTTAATTTCCTCCTGAAGAAAAATGGCGTGGAGGCTCGACTTCCCAAGGATGAAATGCCCATTGTGGAGACGGAGGCGGCAGTTCCCTACAGCGCCGCTGAATTGGATAAGCTATTCGGGGAGATGGACGAAGAGGAGGCCATTCGCTACAAATTTTTTCTGGGTACGGCCTGCCGAGACAAGGAGGTAACCTACGCCGCATGGGCAGACATTAATTTTGACAAGAAGACGTATACAGTGCGGGGCAAGGCGGACGAGGGTTTCACCGTGAAGAATCATGAAAGCCGCACGATCCCGATTCCCGATGCCCTCGCAACTGCTCTCAAGGCTCGCCGGAAGTCCAAGCCCAACGCCCGTTAGATCTTCGTGAACGAAGCGGGCGTACCCGACAATCACTTCCTGCGCAAGTTGAAGAGGATTGCGCTACGTGCGGGCGTCAACTGCGGCCAATGCCGAACAAAGATCACGAAGGGGAAGTACACCACGAAGAAACAGGTTGAAGTGTCCTGCGCAACGGATCCGGTCTGCGAACACATTTACCTTCACCGCTTCCGAAAGACGTGTGCTACGCGATGGCAGGAAGCCGGCGTACCCATCCGGACGATCCAGCATTATCTGGGTCACAAGAATCTGGAAACCACGGCACTGGGAATCAGCGACTCGGACAAGATGCGGGACAAAATCAACTCCGCGTTTGGCAATTAATCTGCGTTTGAACCGCCCTCCTCGCACCTCTTGGACACTCTCCCCTCTGGTACGCGCCCAATTGCGCCTCGCGAACGAAAGTGCCACACTTGCGGCAAGGGGGTCTCTATGACCAACGAACAAATGAAGGCATTGGCCAACGTGCGGGCTGCCTTTGTTGCGGCAGAAACAACCGGCCTTACGGAAGCTAGAGATATGGAAAGCGGCTTCAACCGGGTTAGTTCATCCCGAAGTGAAAGGTGGACGGCCCTCCAGCAACTACAATCCGATCGCCGACTGCCTCGACAAACCAAAAAGTAGAGGACAACACGAGTGATGATTGACGAAGCTAACCGGAGGAGAAAATGTCAACTGAATCTAAAGTCGCAAGCCCCAAGAAAGGCGAGCATGTGAGAGATGCTCAGCACGAAGGCGTTTTTGAAGTTGTTTTTGTCAATGCTCTCATGCAGACGGTAAATATCAGATTGCTGGATGGAACCGGGCATGTTGTTCCAAATGTGCCGTGGACGGCACTGAAGGGTGCGGGCAAGGAGTGAACCATTCGTGTCCTATCCATTTGAAGAGTGGGGCGCTTGCTCTTAGAGACTTCCGTTGAGCGGATAAGGCGGGCACGACCTGATAGGCACCACGCCCATCGTTGATGTCGAGGAGAAGTAATCGTGAGACTAGCTGCCGACGGATCCGACAGGTCACCGTGGGCGATTTGTTTCGTCGTGCTGCCTATTGTGCTTTGTTTCTTGACGGCCTGGGACGAGTTCAAAGCGCGACGCTACCGAGAATTTCCGTGGACGAGACCGTCGCGTTTGTTGTCCTCGGTTGTCGAATGGAAGCGGCTCCGCAAGAGTGGACGGGCGAGACAGTAATTGTCGTCGTAAATGGCGCTTCCTCGGATTGCTGAATCTGTACGCAAGGAAGAAGAAAAAACCAGGGGTGGAAGGAAGTCCGACCCCTCAGTGGACCACAGTGTCTGCTACGCCCGTCTGAAGCAAATGGGCAATTTGTGCGGCGGGAACGGGTTGGCTGAAGAGGTAGCCTTGTCCTTCCACACAGTGCCGGGCCTTGAGGAATGCGAGCTGCTCCTGTGTTTCGATGCCCTCGGCAATCACGCCCTGTTTAAGGTTCTTGCCCATATCAATTATGGCGCTGACGATTGGAGAGTCGTCGGGATCGGTGGTAATCCGGTGGATAAAGGACTGGTCAATTTTCAAAACATCAATGGGAAACTGCTGAAGATAACTAAGGCTGGAATAGCCGGTGCCGAAGTCATCCACTACAAGGCGCACCCCCATCGTCTTGAGCTGTCGAAGTACGGAAGCCGTGGATTCCGCGTGCTCCATCAGAACGCCTTCGGTGAGCTCGAGATCGAGATGGCGCGCATCCAAGCCAGTTTCCCGCAAGGTCGTCCGGACACCTTCGACAAAACCAGTATCGCGGAATTCGAGAGCAGAAATATTGACGGAAACCCGTTCGAACGGCAAACCCGTGTCTTGCCATTCGCGTGCCTGTTTGCATGCTTCGCGCAGCACCCAACTACCGATTTGGACAATTAGGCCACAATCTTCGGCAATGGGCACGAACTGGGAGGGAGGGACGAGTCCCCGATCCGGCTGTTGCCAGCGTATCAGGGCCTCGACTCCTGTGATCTCACCGGTGTCGAGATTTACCTTCGGCTGATAATGCAAAAGGAACTCTTTTCGCTCGAGGGCTCCGCGCAAGCTGCCTTCCAGAGTTTGCCGCTCGACTGCCTTCAGATTCATATCCGCCTTGAAGAACTGGAAATTGTTGCGACCGCTTTCCTTGGCGTGATACATCGCTGTGTCCGCATTCTTGATTAGCGTTTCGGCATCCTCTCCGTCTTGCGGGTAGACGCTGATACCTATGCTGCCATCGACATGCAGATCTTGTCCCGCGATGGAGTGCGGTGCGCTGAGTGAAAGAAGAAGTTTTTTCGCACTCGTCGCCGCGTCTTCCGGATGTGAAATCTCCGAAAGCAGGATCGCGAATTCATCTCCGCCCTGGCGGCTAACCGTATCGGAATCACGAACGCTAGCCAGCAATCGCCTTGAAACGGACTGAAGAAGCTTGTCTCCAACGGGATGGCCCAGCGAATCATTGATGTATTTGAAACGATCCAAATCCAGAAAGACCACAGCAAGAGATTTATTCTGCCGGCGGGCCATCGTTATCGACCGCGAGATCCGATCATTCAGCAACAGCCGATTAGGCAGATTCGTGACAATATCGTGCTCCGCCGAGTGCGTCATTCGGACCGACATGGCCCGTGCCGCACTCACATCGTGGAAAACAATCACCGCTCCAATGACCCGGCCTGCCCGGTCGTGGATCGGCGCAGCAGAATCTTCAATGGCGGATTCAAACCCATCGCGGCGGATGAGAATGCAATTCACAGTTAGTCCCACCGTCTTATTTTCCTCTACGGCCATCTCCATAGGGTCTCGAGCGGTCTTGCGAGTGCTGCCGTTTATAATTCGGAAGACTTCGGCGAGGGGTTTACCAGTGGCTTCTTCACGGCGCCAACCGGTCATCGTCTCTGCAACGACATTAAGATAGGTAATGTTGCCCGAAATGTCGGTGCAGAGAACGGCGTCACCAATAGAGTTGAGTGTGACCACCGCGCGTTCTTTTTCTAAGTACAGCGCATCCTCGACAGCCTTGCGCTCGATCGCGTTGCGCAGTGCGCGCGGCAGCGAATATTCGAGGTGATCCGGCAGGAGATAATCCTGCGCACCGTGACTTACGGCCTCTTTCGCGAGGGCCTCGTTACCGTTGCCGAGGATCAGAATCGGGACGTCGGGCGCGGCGGCAAACACCTTGTCGAACGTCTCGATGCCGTGACTATCTGGCAGGGACAATGCGAGCAAGATAGCGGCAAATCCTCTCTTGCTCAGGCGCTCAAGACCTTGGGAAAGTTCGCAGACCAGTTCCACGTCGAACGAGAGGGTGCGTGTCGCGGCGAGTGCCTGAAGAATCGCATTGGCCGCGACCGGGTCATTGTCGATCAGAAGTATTTTGGTGTTCAGGGTGGGTATAGTCATTTTGCTTTTCGACAAGCCTCAGAGCCAGTGTTCGCCGCTTGCAAGACCGCTCGAGCATCGTCGTACTTGACTGGTAGAAAGACTATCTATGGAGCTGATTTATTTACGTTCTATATTGCACACTGATAATAATAACTCCAGTATCTAAGACGGCACATTTATGAATGCCAATCTGGGACAATGATGAGGCCGAGTGTTCGAGAAAAGAATGTGGCACCGAAGCGCTTAAATCGACATACCGCAGGCGAGGATTTGAACTCGACGCACCGATTAGCATCAGGGCGCTGGCATGCGGTCCGAGTATGCGACGATATCCTTAGCTGACAAGGAGAAGAAAAGCAACGGAAGGCGCGAGTAGAGGCGCCATTCACGTATGAAGCAGAGCGCGGCATGACACAAGACGAATTCAACAAGACAGTCATACGAACCGAAGACACGGTTAGCGAAACTTGGGACTTGCGTCCGTTCGAGGGACAACAAAGCCAAGCTTTCGTTTGTTTTCTTCAAGTCATAGCCGCGCAGCTCAGCGACGGTACCCTTGCAACCAAGAAACGTATTATTGTGCTGCATGACAGCCGGCTCGTTATGTCGTTGCCGACTCTGGCGTGGATTAAGCAGCTAGAAGCGTTAGGCGTTCCGCTGGATTTCAAGATTGAGGATTCGTAAAGCGGTGGCAATGCCCAGTGAAAATTCCCGTCGTGCATTTGCTTGAGGACCCCGGAAACAAGCATGCTCTCAACAGAAGATTTCACTTAAACTTGTTATCAACCCTGCTGTGCCCCAACTCTCGCCTCAAGACAAGCAAAGCACCCATAGCGTCTTGTATCGAGATTCGCTCTTCGCTTGAAACCTGTCCACCAAGTGACGCACGGACCCGTATTGCATCTTCGGCTGCTATAACGCGACCCCGAAGTTTGTTTCGGTCGATCTCAAGAACAGCGGCCCGGTATAGCGCCCACCAGTTATTCTCGATCATATCGGACTCCTGAGAGAAGACTGCTCACGCAGCCTGGTTGTTCACCGAAGCATCTTCATCGAAGCGCGAGTACGCATAAAAGCGGACGTCACAATTGAGACAGCGGTAAGGGTATACACCGATGGCTCTAAGAAGGTAGCGTTCAACGGCGCCGTGCCGATGCGAACGAGAAGTCTCGACGCTTCTGCACTTCGGACACACCCGCTTGGAGGGATCGTGCATTTTTAATTTGACCAATCCCTCTTGCGCTGCGTGGGTCGTAGAGGTTCCTTCACGAAGCAAGAATCGCAGATCCCAGTTTCATGCTTCAGCGTCAAATCAACCGTTCGCCTGGAATCAATTTCAGCCCCGCACTTTTCACAAAGGTCGGCGTGCGTTTCGCTCATCTCGACCTTTAAGGTGCGCGCGGTCTTTGGGTCCAGCAACTGAGCGTTACTTATACTTTTTTTCAACAACTTCAAAACGGATACCGCGTTTCCCATCGCCACTCGCTCTTCCCACGGGATACTGCCGTTAAGCGCGGCATCACATCCATTGATTGCGTTTTCCGCAGCTTTTACGTAAGCCTGAAGTTTTTCTCGTTCGGATACAGAAATGATAGCCTGGTATAGCTTCCCCCGATGTTTCTCTTCCATATTGGCTCCTGAGACGCCGCGTCTTCGTTCGAGGGCTACGAGGGATGAGCAACGCCGTCTGATGTCGCAAGGAGCCGTAGGCCGGTAGGAAGTTGCGGCAGGATGCTAGTGAGACACTTCGACCGTACTCGCTTTCAGACTGGATAGCTACCAAAGAATATTCAAAACGGCACATGTTCGGCTGGTGCCGTTGCAGTCTGTCCGAATGAGAAGGAAAGATCTTACACGCAAACAACTAGCCGCGGTTCCGTGCCCTACCTATGGATTACTCGTTAGGCGTCAGCATTTTTTAGAATCGGGATCAAGGAGTGCCCGCTTCAATTCTTGCACGATCCGCTGAAGCTCATTTAGCAATGCCAACTTTTCTTCGGGTTTCTTTGCTAATTGGAGGCGGGTAGAGGTTGCAAAGAATTCGTCTTGCAATTCGCGGAATCACTTGCTGGACACGAAACGATTATATCCTGTGCGTCACATACTCTGGATAAATCAATCGCGCAGATTACCGACTCGGTTGCCAGAACTAAAACGAAAGCGTTCGGGTTGATTGGTGCGGTGGCGAGCAGATGCAGCACCGCAGAAATCTTTATAGTTGGTTGTGGCTAGTTTGAACTGAACTATTCACAGTTGGATCATTTCTAGTTTGGCCGAATTTGTAAAGCATGGCGCGGTGGCGGCATGGCAAAGAACAAAATCGAAGCATACTCCCCTAACGTCTTGGACTATCCGAGCAATATGTCTTTGTGGGAAAAAGAAAGCCTTGCGGCAGAGGCCAAACTTGCTAGTGAACGCAAGTCAAAGAAAAAGCTCTCCACAAAAAACCTCATTTCAAAGGCAATTAGCAAATAGCCTAAATTCCTTTATGGTGTCTTATTTCTTGTTTCCTGAAAGTGCTTTGCCTCGCGTTCTCCCCGTGTGGGAGGCACACTTCAATCAACGTGAGTGCCACTGCTTGATGCTCCCGCGCCACCCGCGTATGATTTCGCTCGGAGGATTTGAATGGTCATCGGTGAAAAATTGAAGGCTATGCGCGAACAGAAACATTTATCTCAAGGCGATATCGAGAAGCGCACCGGGCTTCTGCGCTGTTATATTTCCCGCGTGGAGAACGGCCACACCGTACCGGCCATCGAGACTCTGAAGAGGATGGCTCAAGCACTGGAAGTGCCGATGTACGGGCTTTTCACGGACGACGACCATGTGAAGACGCCCAATCTACCGGCAGAATATGTTTTAAGTAGGGCGGTGCGCTCCAACAGGACCAGGAGCTTCGGGCTTTCGCCAAACTACTCTCACAGATGGATGACAAAGATCGCGGGATTCTGTTTCACGTGGCGTCGAAGATGGCGAAACGCGCTTAGATAAAGATGCCTCGACCGGATCGCGGGGCCTGTGCCTCTTTCAAGATCCCGAGGATCCTCGGCCCGACACTCCATGGCTGAAGTCGCTATTGTGATGTGTACCGTTACAGCACATATTGTTCCTAGTATCTACGCAAGCAGTAATATGTTTCACATGTCCCGTGCCGTGCATCAGCCATCACATTCCACTTTTCAACCGGATCTCTCGACCCACATGCTGGGTGTTCCGAAATCACGTCCGCGGTTCGATTGGTTCCTGCTCGCAATCGTGGCCGGAGCTTTGCTGGCGTTTGCAATTTGTGCGATTGCAAATTTAATATTTTTGTAGTCGGTCGCCGCCGTAGGCGCGCGGCTCGAGTTAGCCGGCGAGCTGCTACATTGGAGTTTGTGTTATGCAAACACTCAGGACTTCAGCCAAGATTAGTTCCAAAATAAAATCCACGCAGAAGCGCGCGTTCGATCCCCAAGTTTTTCTCGATTCGGCCGGCGTAGCCCGCAAAGTTACGGAGTTTGGGAACAAGGAAACGGTCTTCTCGCAGGGCGATCCCGCCAAGGATGTGTTGTACATCCAAAGAGGCGGCGTGAGGCTCTCCATCGTAAACGAAGTTGGCAAGGAAGCGGTGGTGGCGGTCTTGGGACCGGGAGATTTTTTCGGCGAAGGATGCCTGGCCGGTCAGCCGATCCGTATAGGGACGGCGACAGCGATTGGCCCGACCACCGCGCTAGTCATCGAAAAGCAGGAAATGATTCGCGTCCTGCACTACGAACACGCATTTTCCGACCGCTTTATCACCTACATGCTTTCGCGCAACATCCGGATTGAAGAGGACCTGGTCGATCAGCTTTTTAATTCCAGCGAGAAGCGCCTGGCTCGCACGCTGTTGCGGTTGGCTCGCTACGGAACGCAGGATAAACCGCAAAGAGTCTTACCGAAGATCCCCCAGCAAACGCTCGCGGAGATGGTGGGCACCACCCGTTCACGCGTGAATTTTTTCATGAACAAATTCAGAAAGCGCGGCTTCATCAAGTACAACGGCGTTCTTCAGATCGACACCTCACTTCTGAGTGTTGTCCTGCACGATTAAGCAGCAACTTTTCGCCCCACGTCTAATTCGTTCGTCAGCGATAGCTCCAACTCACGCGAGATTGAACATCAGCCAATGAAGCCCAGACTGCTAACTTACGTTCCATTCTGCAAGGTCTTCGGTGGTGGATTTTTCTCTTACGGACTTCGTAAGATTGGGCTTGGCAATTTCCTTCCTCAATCGGGCTAGTAGCCCGGCATGCGACTCTTTCTTCCGTTTCTTTCCCACGGTCTCGGCAGCCAAAGACTTCCGGGTTCCATGCGGATTATTTCGCAAGCCACCCGCAACCAGAATGCACCGCTGCCCGGTGGCGACACCACACGTAGGACAGCGGACGGAAGATATTTGCTCGTGTGTCAGTCGCCTCATTGTGATTTCTCCACTTTTCTCTTGATGGACAGAGGACGGTTTTGCAGGAACTCGGCGATCCGTGCGCTATGTATTTGCAAGCCTCCGTTGTAGCTGACCAAACCCTTCTTCTTAAACTCGTTCATGAATTTGCTTACCCTTGGGCGTGTGGTACCAACCATCTCCGCCAGGGTCGATTGGCTCACCTTCAGGGAGGAATTCGACTTCGATTCCTTAGTTATCTCCCCAAACAACAGCAGAACCCGTGCCAGTCGCCGCTCGCTGAAATTGAAAAATTGATCTATCAGGTCTTCCTCGATTCGAACAACCCGTGAAAGCAAGTATCCAACGAACACGGTTGCAAACTGCGGGTCTTTCTTGAGCGTGCGAACCGTGCTCTCCTTTTGGAGCCGAATAACATTGGATTGTCCAATCGATCTCGCCGTGCAAATTCGCAGAGATTGCCCCGCCAGACAGCCTTCGCCAAAAAAACTACCTCGCTGCAAGATGGCAATTATTGCTTTTTTGCGCGTGCTGACCACCGTGAGCTTCACCGTGCCGCTCTCGATGTAGAAGACGGAATCAGCCGAATCCCCCTGCGAAAAGACGATCTCTTTGTCTCGGTAGTTCCGAAAAGCCATCCCAGCATGGAACTTTTTGCGGAGAACTGTGCGACTCACGCGGGGGCTCCGCTTTTTCGCCATTCGAGTCTGCTCCTTCAATTAATTCAGGAAACTTGTTCAGTGGGCACCAATCGTAGGCTTTCCCGACCAACCCGTCTAGATGAGCAAAATTGACCACATGCGGGATGTACATAATTGAACATCCCGACGCGAGTAAACTATGAAGTCCGAAGACCTCGAATGAGCAGACACGAAAGCGAGACGAGGAATTCATGCAGGGGCAATAGATTCCGCAGTTCAACTAGTTCCTGCGGGGTCGTCTTTAAGCCCCGTTCAGGGCCAATTATGCGAGCCGAACATGATTGAAAAGATCGCACCCCTCACACCGCGACTGCTGTCCAAAAAAGATGCGGCGATATATTTGGGTTGCACATTTTGGGCCCTAAGAGATGTCGTGTGGGCCGGCGAACTCAAGGCTATCCGGATTGGCAAGCGAGACTGCATCGATCGGGTGGATTTGAATGCTTGGGTAGAAAAGCGCAAGAAGGCCGGCTGATCTTTATTTTTTCACTACTTTGTACTACTGCGCCGCTGATTTGAAGGCTCGTGGCGGGTCCATTTTATGCGCCTTTCCTATCAAATGAATTCCGTGCATTGAAAGCAAGGCACATGTTCGGGCTCCTCAGGGTTGGCTGATAGCTGGTCAGCGTAGAGTACAATCCCCCCCTCTCCGGCATAGCTAAAAGGGTCCAGCCCGGGGACATGCCTTCCGCCTGTTTTTGGCCGTCTCAATTGTTGTAGGAGCCACAGTCTCGACCTTAATAAGGCAGAGGACTGAAGTCATGGATTCAGGAAATCACCAATGGACTCTTTGAATTCCCGGTACGAGGTCGAAATGCCGGTCGCGGCTCAAGAGGGGAAGTGCGTGCTGCCTGCAGAGCGCCGCGATCCAAGCGTCATTTGATGGAATCGGTGTGCCAGCTTTCTTCAGTTCGCTACGAAGCGGCCATACGGGATGGTCGTTCGCTCCTCCTCCTCGAGGATTCGAAAGTTCCGCGAATATTCCATTAGCCATTCCTCGTAGTGCCGGCGATTGCGAGAATGCGAAATTCCGTATCGATATTCACCCAATACGATTATGGGGATGGCGATTTGAGCTGCCTTTCGAAGCAGAGGCGCGAGCACCGGATCTCCTTCGACGACGGCTGAAAGAGCATCGGTGTCCAAAATCAAATCCGGTCCTCGGCTTCGATCTGTTCAAATTCCTCTTCGATGATCCGGTTGATATTGGCGGTTTCCTTGCGCAGATGCCGAAGCTTACCGAAAGCCTTCATCCAAGGTTTTTCCGCTGTCTTCGTATTAGCGACCAGCTTGTCCTTAACTGCCTCCGTGACGTACTCCCGGAACGGAATTCCTCGCTCCGCTGCCGCTGATTTGGCCCGGCGAAATATGGTGTCGGGAATCTCCAAAGTCGTCTTCATGCCTTCATATTCCCATATTTATTTATGGGAGAAGCGTCAAAACAGGCCATAGGCCTTCGGCCCCAGACCGTAGAGACAGGGAAGGGGGAATGGGGACAGGAGTCTGAGTCAGATTCAAATCGAGGCGATGATTCACGAGTTTGAGCAGACCAAAGCTGAAGCGGCGAGAGCCGAAGCCGAGGTCCTCTATTGCGAAGCACAGATCTGCTCGCAAGGCGACGTATGGAATTTGCTTCAATACGTTATGTCACGTCCCAAAGACGACCTGGCACCAGAAAAATCCAAGCTCATACCTGCGCCCTCACTCGCCTTTCTTCTGCTTGTCAGCTAACGCTGCTGCCTTAATCCTCGCGACGTGGATTGCAGCAAATCCGCCCGTGACGCAGTCGCGACCCGGCAACGCCAAACACGTTGGGCACAACAGGCTTATTGGACTCGTGGGTGGGGACTCCGGTATCTTGCCTTTCGGCTTTGGCATTGCAGCAAGATTACATCTTCGATCTTGCCCGCGCTGTTCAACGCGAGACAGTGACCGCGCGCTTTCCGGGCCATACTGCTTCATCACCCTCCCAGGATTCCAATGGAGCGCGACTATGGCATTTTCGAGCACTTCGCTGACGGTAGTCTGATTTGGCGTGAAACAGTCTCCGGCCACGAAGATGCGATCCGAAGACTCCGAGAACTAGCAGAGAAGACGATAAACGAGGTTCGCGCGATGCATATCCCCGAACCCACTTATTGCCTTATTGCTGCCAGGAATGGCCCCAAGCCGTGCCTTCTCATGGAAGGGCTTAAGAAGTCGTTTCAATACAACGAGCGTAGTCCAGAATGCTAAAATTAAGACGCTTTGTCCTCGAGAGTCGATAAATTCTTCGCTCGCATTCGACCGCCATCGAGTTTACTAGCGTCATGGTACGCCCGCTACTGCGCATTCGATGCGACAACTACGACCACTGCATTTCGAGGTCTCGGACCTCGACGTGGTCCAGTCCTGCCAACTGTCGTTAACGGCAATGTGAAATCGTAGGAAAATCATACGTCCGGCAACACGAGTTAGCGGGCACTCTGCTACGACATCCATCCATCCGATCGAGAATGCTTGCCCGCCACGATCTGCGCATGTCCTAGAAATGCCACCAGAGATACACCGCCCAGTATATTTCCGAGCAGTGTCGGGACCAAAAACCGGGCAACATAAGCATTCCATGTTTCGCCGCCGGTCACGATGAGATAGAACATTTTGGTTGAGCCCGCAATTACGTGGTTAAATCCGCCCAGCCCGATCAAGTATGTCAGAATGATGATAATGCTGATCCGGGATGAGTCTGCGCTCGGCAGTAGCCACACTGTTAGTGCTATCAACCATCCGGCGAATACGCCGCGTACTGCCACCGTTGCGAAGCTGCCACCGGCTCCCTCCTGACTGACATCAGTCAATGCTTGCCGAATTGACGGATCGAAAAACAACATTCGTCCGATACAAAACGCGAAGATTAACGTTCCCACCAAATTCGCGGTCAGAATTACGGCCCAGATCCGGAGACCGCTCACGATCTTGCTCCAGGTACGTTTCGTCAATAGCGGCAGAATTATGGTAAGCGTTGTTTCTGTAAAGAGCTGCTGCCTCCCCAAAATTACGATCAAGAATCCTACACTGTAGCCCAGCTTGGAAATCAGCGGCGTCCAGGACGCGTGGGGAAGGTGCGCGGCGAGCAGTGCCTCGGCAACCAGTGAAAATCCCATCGACAAACCCGCCGCAAGCCCGGACCACGCTAGAGCTGCGGATGTTCGCTTGAACTCTTCTTCGCCTTCACGCCGAATCGTCTCGTAGACAATATTCGGCCCGATCGCCAAGCGATCTTCGACCTGACGCTCCTCGGCGCGGGTGTTAATTGCCGGGGACTCTTCCGTCGCTTTCTGGACGTTGTGCTTTTCCTGTTTCATAAGCGGACTGAATGAATACTCTTAGCGTTTCGCCGGATCGCACATCTTCTTCGCTTCGCGCTGGAACGTCGCGGCCGTCTTGGAATTTCCGAAACCACGCGGCCCCAGTTGCTTCGTAATCTGTTCGAAGCCTTCGCGCGGAAAGTCCGCGGCCATGTCGTAAAACGAAATCGCAACTTGCCATTAAGGAAAGGCTAATTTGCTAGAGGCGGGGGGTGTCCGTTTCACCCGGGGAGTTTACTGCTTAGGATTGGGGAAGAAAAGGGTTTAGGATAGGCACGAACTCTTCAGCCATCTGGAAGCTAGACAACGCTCTTCCCCTGATTAGAAAGATTTCGCCAATCGCACGGCGACGCGGATTTTCGGTTGCCTTGTACGGAAGCGTGCTGGATCACGGCGAAACGTCATCCAATCAGCCCGCTCACCTCTTAGCAATCACTGTCCGACCGACCGACCGACCGTCCGTCCGTCCGTCCGTCCGTCCACAGCCGGTGATCGACGCAAAATTGGGCGGATTAAAAATCATCTGACTCGATACGTCATTGACGCGGCAAACGCCTTCCATCGAAGCACAAGCACGGCCGATTTTTGGGGTTGGGCTCGAATATCCACTTTTTCGCATTTTCAAGGCGTGTGTCAGAAGGCCCGCACCGGTAATGGCGGACGCATCGACGACCTTACCGTGATCGTCCATTCTTACTCTGATCGCTTCGTGCTGTGCGCGCACGGTAGTCAGAGGGCTGATCAGAACAAAAACGAGCCACATTCGAAGCGCTAGCGTGCTCAGTCGCAATGGATGCCTCCTCAGGTGAATCCTGATAATCGACCGTCAATTCGCCCAGGCCGCTACGGCGCCCATTCAAACGCCCAGCTCGAAATCGCCCGATGAGGGCGCCGAGAGTAAGCCGTTTCTTCGGGCCAGCTCACCGCGCGATGCCATTCCATGATCAGACTGGTGAGTAGAATATGATAAGAATAAAGCTCGACTGTGATTCGATTGTTGATTAGAATAAGAGCAGATTAGGAGACCGAATTGTATATTCATGAGCAGCCCGCGTGGTCGCACTTCACCTGGGACGCCAACTCCATCGCTGGACTTTTGTCCGCAGTCAGACTTCGCCAAGGCGAACTCCTGGGGAAAATGCACGGATACGGTATGTCCTCCCGTTGGCATGCGAGTTTGAAAGCTTTG
This sequence comes from Candidatus Acidiferrales bacterium, assembly GCA_035602855.1. Taxonomy (GTDB): domain Bacteria; phylum Acidobacteriota; class Terriglobia; order Acidiferrales; family UBA7541; genus Palsa-295. Next base: position 52,029 of record DATNLN010000051.1, on the reverse strand, counting down.
ACGGAAGAAACGATCAAATCGAGCGCAATCGAAGGTGTCGCCCTGAATCCGGTGAGCGTTCGTTCGTCGATCGCACGTCGGCTAGGACGCGGAGCCGGCGGCCTCCGCGGAGAGGAAGATCGCAACGTGGAAGGCGTCGTCGAAATGATGTTGGATGCGACCCAGAATTACGAAGCGCCGTTGAATGATGCGCGGCTATGCGGTTGGCACAATTCTCTGTTCCCCACCGGCTACAGCGGCTTGCACAAAATTCGTGTCGCCGCCTGGCGTGATGCCCCGATGCGTGTTGCTTCCGGCCACAAGGTGGGAAAAGAGAAAATTCATTTTGTGGCGCCGAATGCGGATCGCGTTGAACCCGAGATGACTGCGTTCCTTAATTGGATCAACGGCGACAGCCAGCCGGATCCTCTTTTGAAAGCTGCGATCGCTCATCTATGGTTCGTGACAATTCATCCCTTCGAGGATGGCAACGGCCGCATAACTCGCGCGATTTCCGAATTGTGCCTCGCCCGATCCGACGGCAGCCAACAACGGTTTTACAGCATGTCTTCGCAAATTCTCGAAAAGCGCACAGAGTACTACCACATTTTGGAAAGCAGCCAGAAAGGCTCCATGGACATTACGGAATGGCTCATGTGGTTCCTGCGGTGCCTGGATCACGCGATTGAAAAGTCAAGTCGAATAACAGACGGCGCCCTTAACATAGAGTCCCTTTTTAACCGTTTGAAGAACCAATCGCTCGTCCTGAATGATCGGCAACATAAAGTTGTGGACAAATTGTTTACGGGTTTCAAAGGAAACCTTACCGCAGAAAAATGGGAGAAAATCACAAAGTGTTCCCGCCCGACTGCGGTACGCGATATCTCGGACCTTATTGAAAAGGGCGTCCTCATTCAAAATGAAGCGGGCGGACGCAGCACGAGTTATCGTCTCGCCGAAAACGCGGGAGAAAAGCAATAGCAGGGAGGAATCCTTGAAGGTCATAACTTTGATAGCAGCGATCGTCATCGCGCCTTACCACGGCACGAATGCCAACAAAATCTCAACTCCCCCAAACTTTGCGTCTCGCCTGCCCGACCATGAATGGCAAAATAGAATCCCGTGACCGCCCAGGCATCTCCCACCAATCCTCCGCCACGAAAACTAGCCCGCATCTCCCACGCCTGGCGCGCCCTCCGCCACAGAAATTTTCGCCTCTACTTCGGCGGCCAAAGCATTTCCCTGATGGGCACATGGATGACGCGCTTAGCCACCAGCTGGCTCGTCTATCGCCTCACCGGTTCGGCTTTCCTGCTCGGTGTCGTCGGCTTCGCCGGACAAATCCCCACATTCCTGTTCGCGCCCTTCGCTGGAGTCTGGGTGGATCGCCTCAATCGCCGCAACGTCTTGCTCGTGACGCAAGCTCTGGCCATGCTGCAATCCTTCGCATTGGCCGCACTGGCGCTCGGCCACCACATCAACATTCACGAAATCATCTGGCTCAGCGCGTTTCAAGGTACGATCAACGCCTTCGATATGCCCGGTCGCCAAGCGTTCCTCGTCGAAATGGTCGAAGACAAAGCGGACCTCGGCAACGCCATCGCGCTGAATTCCTCCATGGTCAACATGGCGCGGCTCGTCGGCCCGTCGCTCGCCGGCGTCGTCATCGCCATCTCCAGCGAAGGCTACTGCTTCCTGATTGACGGCATCAGTTACCTTGCTGTCATCGCCTCGCTCTACGCCATGCGCCTGCACTCCGCCGCCATAAAGCGCACCACCGACTCCGTGCTCATGCAAATGCGAGAAGGCTGGACGTACGTTTCCGGCTTCGCGCCCATCCGCACCATTCTGTTGCTTTTCGCCGCGGTCAGCTTGCTCGGCTGGCCCTTCACTGTGCTAATGCCAGTTTTCGCTGGAACGATCCTGCACGGCGGTCCGCACACTCTGGGCTTCCTGATGGCCGCGGTAGGCGTCGGCGCATTAATTTCTGCAATCTCTCTCGCAGTGAGAAAAACCGTCCTCGGTCTGGGCAAAATGATTCCGCTCTCCACCGCGGCCTTCGGCGTCGGCCTTATCTTTTTCGGAATGTCGCGCACTCTCTGGTTGTCGATACTGCTAATGCTCGTCTGCGGCTTCGGCCTGATGCAACAAATGGCGGCCAGCAACACCATCATCCAAACCGTCGTCGAAGAAAGCAAACGCGGTCGCGTGATGAGCTTCTACACCGTCGCCTTCGTAGGCATGGCGCCCTTCGGCAGCCTGCTAGCCGGCACACTCGCCCATGCCATCGGCGCCCCCCGCACGGTAGAGCTCAGCGGGGCCTTCTGCATCGCAGGAGCCGCTTGGTTTGCCAGCCGCCTCCCCGCCATCCGCAAACGAATCCGCCCCATCTATAGGAACCTGGGCATTCTACCGCCCGTAAACGCCGTGATCCAAGACAGCGTAGGCCGCTGACCCGAATTGCGACATCGGGCGCGAGCCTTTGCCTTGTTCTGGGCACTGTGCGTCTGGGACGATGCGATGGGCATCGTCATCTTCGGGCCGGCGCCTGCGCCTGATGCCGGCCGAAGGATCTCTTTCCGCTTCTTCCCCGGCGTGATAAGCACCCGCACACTTTGTCTGTATCCGTTCAGCCCCCAAATCCATCTAATTTGCCGTGTCCCGTGCAATTCCTCTATAATCCTTGGGTAAACGTATGCAGCAGAGTGGGATCGAGCCCGCTAAATCGAACCCCTCCAGGCGCCCTGAAAAATGCTTGATCTAGCCGAAAAAATTAAAAAGAAACTGAAGGACGAAATCGCCCTTCTCGAGCACGAGTTGCACACCGACCTGCCAAAAGAAATCAGCGTCGCCCGCGCGCACGGAGATCTCTCCGAAAACGCCGAATACAAATATGCCAAAGAGCGCCAGTCCTACGTCTCGGCGCGCCTGGGCCAGCTGCACCAGCGTATGGCCGACCTTTCCATGCTAAATCTCAGCAATCTTCCGAAAGACCGCGCCGCTTACGGTTCGCGCATCACGGTTTTGGACGTTGCGAAGCGCTCTAAAATCGAGTACAAACTGGTGACTGTTGAAGAGGCCGACGCCGCCAAAGGCCTGATATCCACCAGCTCGCCCATCGGCCGCGCCCTGCTGGGAAAAAAGGTTGGTGACGAAGTGCAAGTCACCACTCCGGCCGGCCTCAAGGATTACGAAGTCGTGGAACTTTCCACCATCTATGACGAGGAATAGCAGGTGAAACTTTTTTCATGCTGACGCGCACTATCGGCCGGCTTCTGGTCTGGCCCATCGAACGTATAGCAGCCCTCGTCGCGGCTACCGGCATCCCTCCTAATGTAATCACCTGGTCGGCTCTGATTCTGAATTTCTGGGCCGGAATACTTTTCGCTGCCGGGCGTTTCGCAGCCGCGGGCGGCATGATGATTCTCGCCGGGCTCTGCGATCTTGTGGATGGGCCCGTCGCCCGCCGCCAAGGTCGCGTCTCGATGTTCGGCGGATTCCTCGATTCGATTTTCGATCGCTACGCCGATCTGATTCTTTTTCTCGGCCTGCTCGTTTACTACTCGCACGTAAATCGCTTCGGTTACGCCATGCTTGCAGGCGCCGCGATGGCCGGCTCTGTGATGGTCAGCTACGCCAAAGCTCGCGCGGAATCTCTGGTGCCCTCTGCCGAAGTTGGCTTTTGGGAACGCCCCGAGCGCCTTGTGCTCATGATCTTGGGCGCACTTACCAATCGCATGGTCTTCGTGCTCTGGATTCTGGCGATTGGCCCGAACATCACCGTCATCCATCGCATCGTGCGCACCTGGCAGCAAACCAAAGTCGAAAGCCACGCGCCTGCGGCTCTGAAACGCACGCCTGCCAGGCCCGGATCGCAGCCTTCCGGTTTGCCGGCTGGCGCTCCCACTTCGCTACAAGCCAACATTCCCGGTGACGTCCGCGATTCTTCACCGCTGCTCACCCGCACAGCCCGCCGCGGAGGTTAGTCGTGCCCAAGCTTCTCGGCATCATTGGCCTGCTCGTCATCTGCGCCGGAATTGACTTGCTTTGGCAATCACGTCACGAAATTAAATTCTGGATGATCGCCTATCTCGCCTTTTTCCGCTGCCTGCTGCACAATCGCGAATCCGCTCCCCCCGTCTTCCCCTCCCAAGAAGCCGCCCACAAACGCCAAGGCGCCGTACGCTTCCTCCTCGGAATCAGCTTCGTCTTCCTTCTCGGCCCACTGCTGATCGCCATCGGCATCACCTTGATTTTCTACCCGCACCTTTGATTCTTTTCTTTGTTAGGTGGCTGTCCACGGGCCGCGCCCGTTTGAATCTTTCTTAACCTGCCATTCACATTTCTGAGATATGGTCCACCGCGATTTTGCAATCCCACGCCACACTTATGATATAAGTGGCGCTCAGTTACACAGTTGTACGGCAACTCCTGCGCGACGCACCAGCACGGATTTCACTCACGACCGTCACGCCCATATTAAGGGCGAGGAGAAAAAATGCCCACACCGCCAAGCCCGGACCCACGCGAGCCGTCCTCAAACGCTTCCATCTGGAACCGCGTCGCGCAAACCGACGACTTCAAGAAGCTTCTCGCAGCCAAAAAATCCTTCGTCCTCCCCGCCACAATTTTCTTCGTGCTTTATTATTTCGCGCTCCCGATTTCCGTCGGCTATTTCCCCGCGTTCGTGCAACGCAAAGTCTGGGGCCCGGTAAACATCGCCTACCTGTTTGCCCTCTCGCAATTCATCGTTGCCTGGCTCATCGCGTATCTCTACGTCCGCGCCGCCCGCGAATTCGATGCGCGCGCCGCCGCCGTCATCAAAGATCTCGGCAATCTTGAAGCGAAGGGCAACTAACCGATGAATACCACGCTCATTCTCTTTCTCGCGTTCATCGCCGTCACTTTGGGCATCACCGCCTGGGCTTCGCGCCTCTCCGGCTCCTCCGCCTCGTATTTCGCGGCCAACCGCCGCGTCAGCGCCTGGCAGAATGGCGTCGCAGTCGCCGGGGATTACATGTCAGCCGCATCTTTCCTAGGCATCGCCGGCCTCATCGCCTTCTTCGGCTACGACGGCTTCATGTATTCGGTGGGCTTTCTGGTCGCCTACCTCACCGTGCTGCTCATCGTCGCCGAGCCGCTGCGCAACACGGGCAAGTACACGATGGCGGACGTTCTGGCCTACCGTCTGCATCCTCGACCGGTGCGCGCCATGGCCTCGCTCAGCACGATCACTGTCAGCACCTTCTACATGATCGCGCAGATGGTCGGCGCCGGGGCGCTCGTCGCTCTGCTGCTGAAAGATTCGCACATCAGCTTTCGCCTCGCGGTCACTGGCGTCGGAATTCTGATGATCGTTTATGTCGTCTTCGGCGGCATGATCGCCACCACTTGGGTGCAGATCATCAAAGCCATCCTGCTGATCTCCGGCACGATTCTGCTCAGCTTCATGGTCCTGGCGCATTTCGGCTTCAGTCTCGGCACTTTTTTCACTGCCGTCAGCCAGGTGCATTACCACACACCCGACGGCACCGAAGTAGTGAAGGATTTCCTCACGCCGGGTTTGCGCTATAAGCCTCCTTACGGCGCGCTCGATCTTCTCTCCCTCGGCATCGCGCTGATTTTCGGCACCGCCGGATTGCCGCACATTCTGGTTCGCTTCTACACCGTGCCCGACGCAAAAACCGCGCGCTTCTCCGTCGTCTGGGCCATGTGGCTGATCGGCATCTTCTACATTCTCACCACTTTTCTCGGCTGGGGCGCCGCCACCATCGTTGGCCGCGACTTCATCGCGAAAAACGGCGGCAACAATATGAGCGCGCCGCTGCTCGCCCAAGCTCTGGGCGGCAGCATTTTCTTCGCGTTCATTTCCGCCATTGCTTTCGCGACGATTCTCGCCGTCGTCGCCGGACTCACCATCAGCGCCTCCACCTCTTTCGCGCACGACGTCTGGACCAACATCATCCGCCACGGCCAGGAACACAATCCCGGCGAAGAACGCCGGGTCGCGCGCATCGCCGCGTTCGTCGTCGGCGCAATTTCGATCGCGATTGCAATTGTCCTCGGCCCCACGGCGAACGTCGCGTTTCTGGTCGCACTCGCTTTCGCGGTCGCCGCTTCTGCAAATCTTCCCGTGATCCTGTTCTCCATTTTCTGGAAGCGTTTTAACACCGCGGGCGCCGTCACGGGTCTCGCCACCGGCCTGCTCGCCTCGATCGTTCTCATTTTCCTCGGCCCCAGCATCATGACCGTGGACGCACCCACCGTTGCACCCGCCGCGCGTCACATTATCCAGCACGCCCCCGTCTTCCCGCTGGAAAATCCCGGTATCCTCAGCATCCCGCTGGGATTCCTCGGCGCAATCTTCGGTACCTTGCTAACGAAACGCGATCCCGCCGGCGAAGACAAATTCGCCGAGCTGCAAGTCCGCGCCAACACCGGCCTGGGCGCAGAAAAAGCCGTCGCGCACTAACCGTGGCACAGCCACACTGTTGGCTGTGCGAGTCAGTCGCGCACATTTTTCCCTCGCCCCTGCCATCGTTTTCCGTGCCTCATACGTGCTGCAGGCTGCCTGCCACCTGCTTATGTCCTGCTTTCTGCCTCCCTCTTCCGCTTTTCCGCTGTTCACGCATCCGCACACACGCCGCGCCTTCCTCCTCGCCTGGCCGTCCCCGTGCGTTATTATGGTTTGCGAACATTTTCGCGGTCCCTTGAAGCCTTCCCTGATCATCCACGGCGGCGCCTGGAACATCCCCGACGGATCGGTCGAAGATTGCCGCGCCGGCATGCAACGCGCGCTCGAAGCCGGATGGAAAATTCTCTGCTCCGGCGGCGCCGCGATTGACGCGGTCACCTCCGCCATCGTAATTCTGGAAGACGATCCCACTTTCGACGCAGGCTACGGCTCCCACTTGAATTCCGACGGCCACGTCCAGCTCGACGCCATCCTCATGGACGGCGGCTCGCTGAAAGCCGGAGCCGTCGCCGCCGTCGAACACATTCACAATCCCATCCGCCTTGCCCGCAGCGTCCTCGAACATAGCGAACACATGATGCTCGTCTCCGACGGCGCCGAAAAATTCGCCGAAGAGCACGGCATCGAGCTTTGTCCGCCCGAGGACCTGATCCACGAACGCGAACGCATCGCCTGGCGCCGCTGCCTCAGTGATTCGCATGCCGCCGAACATCATCTCGGCCACGAATCCGGCACTGTCGGTGCCGTCGCTCTGGACGAGCACGGCCATCTTTTCGCCGGAACTTCCACCGGCGGCACCTGCTGCAAACTTCCCGGCCGCGTCGGCGATTCGCCGCTCATCGGCTGCGGCTGCTATGCCGACGCAGAAGCCGGCGGCGTGTCCTGCACCGGCCACGGCGAAGGGATCATGAAGATTGTGATGGCCAAGATGGCTACCGAGCTTTTGCACGATCAACGCGTGCTGCTCTCGCATCGCAAGAAGGCTGGCCCGCTCTCGCTCGCGCAAGCCGTTGCTGACGCCTGCGTGCGCAAACTCGCGCATCGCGTGCACACCAGCGGCGGCCTGATTCTGCTCGATCGCCAGGGCCGCCCCGCTGCCGCGTTCAACACTCCGCGCATGGCCTACGGCTACGTGGAAGAGTCCGGCAAATTTCGCATCGCCCCGTAGCAACTTCTCGCGCGCTCGCCCGTCCAATCCAGGTTGAGGTAAGATGTGCCGAACGACAACCTCCCCAAGGAGAAACCATGGCCATACGCGATGCCTTGCTCGCCGAATTCGACCACGAAATGATCAGCACTCGCCAAACTCTGGAACGCGTCCCCGAGGGCAAGCCCGACTGGGCGCCGCATGAGAAATCCATGAAGATGGGGCGACTCGCCGGACACCTCGCCGAACTGTCCGGTTGGGGCGCGACCATCATTAATCAAGATGAACTGGATTTTCGTCCGGCGGGCGCGCCGCCGATGCAGCCGCTGGTGATGAGTTCGCGGCAGCAACTTCTTGAAACATTCGACAAAAAAGTTGCTGAAGCGCGCACCGCGCTGAGCGGCGCAAGCGACGAACATTTGCTGAAGACCTGGACGCTTCTCGGCGGCGGGCAAACAATCATGGCCATGCCGCGCATCGCGTTTTTGCGCGGCTTCGTGATGAATCACATTATTCACCACCGCGCGCAGCTCGGCGTTTATCTGCGCATGAACAACGTGCCGGTGCCGAGCGTTTACGGGCCTTCCGCCGACGAAGGCAAATTCTAAGGTCGGCATTTCGCCCGCTCCCGCCGCCACCATGGCTTGCTGCGCTCAGGTCCTTTTGTCAGACCGAGCGCAGCGAAGCATGACCGCCACAGGCGGGGATCTTGCTTCGCTTTTCTGAAACGCCATGGCGCGAAGCCGCTGCAGATTACCCCACCGCCTCCAGCGCTTCGGCCATCTCCAGCAACTTTCGCACTGTATTCCAATTTCTCCCGGTCGAAGAAATCTTCAGCGTGCGCTCGACCGTCGCCAGCGACAATGTTGGCCGCGCCATCCCATTCGGAAAATAGATAAAAAGCTCGCGCCCGCTCACGCGCAATTCCTCCGGCTCGCACTTGATCTTCAGAACTTTGTCCAGCGCATCCGCTGCGGGACTGCTCGCAAGGAACGCCACTAGCAATCGGCTCGCGTCAATGCCCGAACGCTTCGCGAACGGATTGCGCACCATCACCGCGCGCAATTCCGGCGCGGTGCGCACGATCACGCTGGGCCGAAATCCGAAATTGCGCTCGATACCCTTCTCGATCCGGGTGCAGACGGTCGCCAGCTCGCGCTTGTCAGCGCGGCACACCACGTTTCCGCTCTGTATGTATGTCTGCGCGTCGCGCAATCCCAGCGACTGGTACACCGCGCGCAGCTCATCCATCTTGATTTTGTTATGCCCGCCGACGTTCACCCCGCGCAGCATGGAAATAATCACGCTCATCGTGCCGCGCAGTATAACGCAAGTTTCGCCCCGTAACTTTCTACATGCGAATTGCGCGCCGCTGTTAAAATGTGGCTGACACGCGGCAGAGGGTGCCGAAAAACGGCCGGCTAGAAAATTGTTTCTACTTTGTTGTGAGTACGTTAGTTCTGTTTCTAGTTTTTGCTGACTACCGACTGGAAACGGTCTTACGGGCGGAGAGAGCTGCGCAAGCCCCTAGGCTTGGGGCGAGAATAGGCGCGGTCCCGGACGGCTGCGCATAGCGGGGAGTGAATTTTTTCCCTGCCGGGCCCGCAAGAACCTGGCGCCATCGCGGGGTACCCTTTCCGCACCCGACCAACACGCGCGAGCGAGCAAAACGGCTGTGCGTCGGGACAGACGCGGTATGGAAATGGTGAAGAACGTGCAGTTACTGGACGAAAACTCGGCGGGACCTGTACGAAATCTGAACTTGATGGGGCGCTGAGGTGCCTTCCCAGGAGGAATTACGATGCTGTTCGACTTCGCTGCGATTTCTGCTCGAGAACGGTACAAGCTGATGGTTGCGACGATTGTGCCGCGGCCGATTGCCTGGGTTGTGACGCAGGATTTGCAGGGGAAGTTGAATGCAGCGCCGTTTTCTTTTTTCAATGGATTTGCCGGGGATCCTCCGGTGGTGGGAATTGGAATTGGAAGCCACGATGCAGGGCGGCCGAAGGACACGCGGCAGAATATCCGCGACACGGGGCAGTTTGTAGTGAACCTTGTGTCGGAGGAACTCCGCGAACACATGAACATTACGGCGATCGAGTTCGAGCGCGGAGTAAGCGAGCCGCACGAGGCAGGCCTCCAGACCGTTGCCAGCGTGAAGGTAAAACCGCCGCGTATTGCCGAGAGCCCGGTTTCGATGGAGTGCGAGTTGCTGCAGATCGTCGAGTTGGGAGCGGAGAGTGGGCTGGTATTGGGGCGGATACTTGCGATGCACGTGCGGGACGAATTTGTGATCGATCCCGTGAAACACCACGTTGACACGCCTCAGCTGAAATTGGTCGGGCGCATGCATGGTGCGGGGTGGTATGCGCGAACCTCGGACTTATTTCACATGGAACGAATCCCGCGCGAGGCGTGGAAGCTGCGGAAGACGAAATTGGAGAATACGTAGCGGGCGCCGGTGCGCGGGTTCTAGCGGTTGAATCGGCGGCGGGGCGTGTGCTAGCATCCGTGTTTCCGCAGGGTCATGAGCGCAACCGCCGGGGGGCGGCGCCGTGATGAGGTACGCCTCGCCTTACAGCTCGAATGGGACGTCCGTTCTATCCCCTTACGAAATGCCTATTCCCAGCGGTCCGCGCGCCAAGTCGTGCGCGGGCAACGACTTTGTCGTGTTCCGCAACTGTGAGCTATTCCTGCCCGACAACCGCTGCTGGCGGTCTGAACGCCGCCGCTACGAAGGCCTGGTCAAAGACCAAGTCGAAAGCCAGGCGAGAGGCGCCCGCCCTAAAACGCGCGCGGCCGCCACCCAATCAACTCGAGCGCATTTTCCTTTCTCGATTTCGCTTTTCCATTTTCTGCTTTCAATTCCTTCGAGGTGAAAAATGAAAAACTACAACACCGAATGGATTCGAAATGTTGGCATTGTCGGCCACGGCGACACGGGGAAAACCCAGCTGGTGTCGTCGTTACTGCACACGGCGGGGATGACGCCGCGGCTGGGAAAAGTCACGGAGGGTTCGACAACCACCGATTGGGACGAAGAAGAGGTGGCGCGAAAGATATCGATTAATACGGGCGTGGCGCACGCGGAATGGCAGGCGCCGGCGCAGCCTGAAAAGACCAAAATCAATTTGCTGGACACTCCCGGTTATTCCACGTTCATCAATGAGACAAAATCGTCGCTGATCGCGGCAGATGCGGCTTTGATTCTGGTCGATGCAGCCGCCGGAGTGCAGGTGGTCACCGAAAAAGTGTGGGACTACGCGACGGAGTACGATTTGCCGCGCGCGTTTTTGTTGAATTGGATGGACCGGGACCTGGCGAGCTACGAGCGAGCGCTGGAGTCGGTGCAGCAGGTATTCGGGCGCGGAGTGGTGCCGATTCAATTGCCGATCGGCTGGGAAAAAGGATTTCGTGGCGTGGTGGATCTGATCACGATGAAGGCGCTGATTTACACGCCGGATGGAAACGGGACCGCGAAGATCGAGGAAATTCCGCAGGCGCTGGCCGAGGAAGCGAAATTGGGGCACGAAACGCTGGTGGAAATGGTGGCCGAAGGCAATGACGCGTTGATGCAGGAATTTTTCGACCAGGGCACGCTGCCGGTGCACGACCTGGTGATGGGATTGCGCGAGGCCGTGCTGGCCAAGCGGCTGTTCCCGGTGATGCTAAGTTCGGCGCTGCACAATATTGGGAGCGACGCGGTGCTGAATTTGATGGTAGCGATTTTCCCGTCACCGGCGGCGCGCGGGAAGGTTGTGTGCCACAAGACAGCAGATCATAAGGGCGAGACGGTGGAGCGCGCGATCAGCGATGCCGGGCCGCTTTCGGTTTTTGTGTTCAAGACCCTGGCGGATCCTTTTGCTGGGCGCATCACTTATTTCAAGGTGATGTCTGGCGTGCTGAAGAATGATGCGACGCTGACGAATTTCAATCGCGGCACACAGGAAAGATTTCAGCATATTCAGGTGATGCAGGGGAAAACGGGGATCGAGGTGAGCGAGCTGCACGCAGGGGATATTGGGTCGATCGCGAAATTGAAGGAGACGACCACGGGTGAGACGTTGGGCGACAAGAACGCGCAGGTGTTCTGTGCGCCGGCACGGATTCCCGAGCCTTCGATCACATTTGCGGTGGAACCGAAGACGCGGGCAGATGAGGATCGCATCGGCGTGGCGATTCACAAAATCCTGGAGGAGGATTTGGCGCTGCGGTTTGGGCGCGACCCGCAGACCAAGGAATTTCTGCTGAGCGGGGCGGGACAGCAGCACATCGAAGTGGTGGTCGCGAAATTGCGCAAGCGCTACCACGTGGAATTGATGATTCACCCGCCGAAAGTTCCCTACCGCGAGACGATTCGCGCGAAGGCCGACGCGGAAGGCAAACACAAGAAGCAGACGGGCGGCCACGGGCAGTTCGGGCTGTGCCGCATCAAGCTGGAACCGCTGCCGCGTGGCAAAGGGATTGAATTTGTGGATGACGTGTTCGGCGGAGCGATTCCGAAGAACTGGATTCCGTCGGTGGAAAAGGGCGTGCGGGATTCGGCCGAACGCGGCTACCTGGCGGGGTTTCCGGTAGTGGATTTCCGCGTGAGTTTGTACGACGGGAAATATCACGACGTGGATTCCAGCGACATGGCGTTCAAGATTGCGGGGTCGCTGGCGTTTAAGGAGGCGATGAAGCAGGCGCGTCCGGCGCTGCTGGAACCGATCATGCAGGTGGAGGTTTACGCTCCGGATCAGTACTCGGGCGACTTGATGGGACATTTGAGCGGGCGGCGCGGAAAAATCAGCGGCAGCGAGGCGCGTGCGGGGAATGTGGTGATCAAAGCGCTGGTGCCGTTTTCGGAGATGCTGAGTTACGCGAATGAATTGATTTCTTTGACGCAAGGGCGCGGAAGTTATGCCATGGAGTTCTCGCATTACGATTATGTGCCGAATGAAATTGCGGAGAAAGTGATCGCGGCGCATAAACCGCGTCATGCAGGCGAAGAGGCTGAGGAGAACGGTAAGTCCGCTTCGGCTTAGTCGGAGGCGCCGGATTTCCCGCCGGAATTGTGGTGTGGGATCAGGCGCGCGAAGAATTCGCCGATCGAATGCAGCGGCGAGGATTTCCCTTCGGGGCTGGCTTCCTGCGCGGGCGCCGGTTGCGCGGCGGCTGTTTGTGCGCTGGCAGACTGCGCGCTGCCGGCTTGCGCCGTTGCGGATTGTGTCGCCGGCGCTGGGGCAGATGTAGTTTGCGCCGGTGCGTTCGCCGGAACGGCATTTGCTTGCGTTGCTACCGATGCAGATTGTGTAGGAGCAGGAGCGGATGCGGACGCATTTTGGGCTTTGGGGGCTTCGCCTAGTTTGTACTGGCCGCTGTGGCCTGGCGTGCCGCCTGGGCAGGCCACACCGTAGCAAGGTCCGGTGGCCCGCAGCAGGTCGCAGCCCGACAGGCACATGGTTGACATGCACAGAACCAGCGCAGCGCTGAGCTTGTTGCTCATCGTTTCCTCTCACGAAAACTGAAAAGGCACAACGCAAGGGGCGAAAGCTATAGCCTAATGATGGCACGGAATAACGCTTACCAAGGGAATTCCAGCGAAGCTGTAGGCGAAAACAGCAGCAAATAGAAGGCGAAACTTGCGCGGGTGCCGGAAAAATCCGCGTTTTCTCAGGAAATGCGGGGTAAAAAGAACCCTGTGCGGCGGCGGTGTTCGTCGAACGCGGGGCCGAATTCGGCCGCCAGGAACGATTCTTCCTTACGGGCTTTGCGGGCGAAGCCGACCAGGAACATGAGCACGGCGAGGAGGCCGCGATATTCGCCGATGACTAGAGCCGTGCCGAGCGTCGCGAGCAGAAGGCCGGTGTAAATCGGGTGGCGAATACGGGCGTAGGGGCCGGAGCGAATCAATCGGTGGCCTTCTTTGATTTGGACTTCGGCGCTCCAGTCTCTGCCGATGCTGCGGCGGGCCCAGATCGCGAACAGAACTCCTGCGGCGCAGAGCGCGCTGCCGAGCCAGGCAATCCATAATTTGTCGGGGAGAAATCGGTGATTGAGCGGACCCCAGTTGGGGTTTTCCTGGTAGAGCAGGAAGAAGCCGGCCGCCATAAAGACGACGTACAGCATGCGCTCGGAGGGACTCTCGCGCTTCGCGGTTCGTTTTACGCCAACAGCGGCAATGAGCCAATAAAGTGCGAAGACGATCCAGGAAGCGACCATCACTTGCGAGGGCGTCAGGTGCACTGGTGCGGGCTCCGGGAAATTTGCGGCGGCGAATGGGCGATGCCGCGTATTTGCAGACTCGCGCGCGCTAGCCAAGCCGGGCAGCGCGGCGCGGCATTTACTTGCGTCGTGCTGCGTTGTGCTGCGCTGCGTTCTGCTCCGCTGCGTTGCGCGGGATATTGTTGCTTACTCGGGGCGCTTTGCCAACCGCGCCGTCGCGCGGAAGCAGCGGCGTGTTTGCTTACGCCAATTTGGAGCTTGCGATAGTTTGCGCTGCTGCGGCAAGCTGGCTCGCTATGAAAAAAACTGTGCAGGGCCGCCGGTTGGCGGACGCGACGATTGCGGTTCACGCCGGCGAAAACAAATTTCGCCGTAGCGCGCCGGTGGGAACTTCGATCGCGCGGACCGCGAATTTTACGTTTGCAAATTCGGAAGAAATGAAGCTGTGGGCGGAGGGGAAAAAGCCCGCGTACATCTATACGCGATACGGAAACCCGACGCTTTCGGTGGCGGAGGAGAAAATCGCGGCGCTGGAGGGCGCAGAGGCCGCGATTGTGACGGCCTCGGGCATGGCCGCGATTTCCAGCGCGCTGCTATCGCTGTTGAAGGCCGGCGATGAAGTGATCGCGACGCGCGCACTGTATGGCGGGACGTACCGACTGATGCGCGACGTGTTTCCGCGGATGGGGATTGTGGTGCGTCACGTGGAAACGGATTTGGCGGGGATTGAGCGGTTGGTAAATCCGCGCACCAAGGTGATGTACATCGAAACGCCGACGAATCCGACGCTGCGTTTGGTGGATTTGCACAAGGCGATCGCTTTCGCAAAAGAATGGGATTTGATTTCGCTGATTGATAATACTTTTGCCAGCCCGGTGCTGCAGAAGCCGCTGGAGCTGGGATTCGATTTGGTGATGCACAGTGCGACGAAATATCTGGCGGGACATTCGGATGTGATTGCGGGGGCAGCGGCAGGAAGGCGTTCGTTGATCGAGAAAATTCGCGACATGATTATTAATCTGGGCGGGTCGATGGATCCGGAGGCGGCGTTTTTGTTGATCCGCGGGATGAAAACTTTGGAGCTGCGGGTGCGGCGTCAGTGCGAGACGGCTTTGACTGTCGCGCGATTTCTGGAGAAGCATCCGAAGGTGGCGCGAGTGCATTATCCGGGCCTCGGTTCGCATCCGGATCACTTGTTGGCGCGCCGGCAGATGAAGGGTTTCGGAGCGATGATGGCTTTTGATTTGAAGGGCGGCCTGGCAGCGGCGCGGCGTTTTTGCGATCGGACGCGCGTATTTTTGCTTGCTGTGAGCTTGGGCGGCGCGGAATCGCTGGTCGTGCTGCCGATGTATTCATCGCACTATCGGATGTCGGTGGCGGAGTTGCGGGCTGCAGGAGTCGAGCCGGGGACCGTGCGGGTTTCGATGGGGCTGGAGGATGCGTCGGATTTGATCGAGGATTTGCGGCAGGCGCTGGCGTGATCCGCTGGGCACCGGCCGCAGAGAAGCAATCGACTTACGGCCGCAGGTGCGGTGTGCGGGGAGAAAAAGGATCGGTACGACGGCCTTGCGGCCGTCGCACCGATGGTCTGAATTCTAATCCAACCAGCGAGATCAGAAGTTGAACTTCGCGCCGATCTGGACCTGGCGCGCGCCAGTGGTGTCGTCGTTTTGCCCGACTTGCGACGTGGAGTAGCCGAAGTTGGGATCGCCGATGGTATTGTCGGGCTTGTTGAATTGAGTTCGATTGAACATATTGTAGAACTCAAAGCGCAGCTGGAAATTCAGCTTCTCGGTGATGGCTGTGGTTTTTGCGAGGTTGAAATTCCAGTTGTTGATACCCGGGCCGTACCAGTGATTGCGCCCGACGTTGGAAGGCACGTCGAACGGGATCGGCATAATGGTTGCGTCGTCTGGGTTGAAGGCGAGGGGATTTTCTCCGGTGAAAACGGCGCTGCTGGGAACGAACGCGCCCATGGACGGAACCGTTTTCAGGATGGACGCGTTAATCACGGTGGCGCGGTCGGCTATGTTGGTGTGCAGAGTATCGGCCGTGCCGAAGATGTCGTACGGCAAGCCGGTTTGAAATGCGGCGATGCCGCTGAGTTCCCAACCTGCCAAAGCACGCCCCGCAAAACCTTCGCTGAAGTGGGCCTTGCCGCGGCCGATGTTGGGCTGGTAGACAAAATTGATGACGCCGCGATGGCGGGTATCAAAGCCGGAGTTGCCTTTCTCGCGCCGCAGGTCGAACGAGTTAATCGGGAAATTACCATTCCCGGTTGTGGTTACGAGCGGGTCGGAGGAGTCGTCCAAGGCGTGCGAATAGGTGTAGGAGCCCTGAATCTGCAAGCCGTGGAAATTGCGTTCCGTCAACTGGATTTGCAGGCCGTTGTACCAGGAATGCCCGCTGCTTTCATCGAAGAACGCGTCCTCGAATGCGTTGTTGTTCACGGCGTCGAAGGGCAAAACTCCGTTTTCAGCGCCGAAGAAAAGATTGCCGAATTGCAGAGTGGATTCGCTGCAGCCAAACGAGTTTGCGGGATTGGCGCAGAAAGTCTCTAGTTGCGCGACGAGGGCTGGTTGTGGCGGCGCAGCATCCACCACGCGAAGTATCCGGGTGCCGTGGTTGCCCACATAGTTGGCCTCGAGAGTCAGATTTGTCGCGATTTCGCGCTGAATTCCCAGGTTCCAAGTGGTGATGAGCGGTGGCCGGATGCTGGTGCAGGTCTGACCGGAGCCGCAATTCGTGCCGTTCGAGAAAATATCGGGAAAGCTGCCGGTTCCATCTGTGACGACGGCGGAGGGAGTCACGGCAGGAGGCGCGGTCTGATTCTGTAATTGTGAACCTGGACCTAGGCCCGTCGCGAAGAGTGGGAAATTGACGAAGCTAGGCTGGAACGGAGGGTTGCCTCGCGCATCGCCGAAAAGATTGCCGTAAACCCGGTCGGTGAATATGCCGAAGCCGCCACGCACGGAGGTTTTGCCGGTCTTAAACGGGTCCCAGGCGAAGCCGAGACGAGGCTCAAAGTCTTTGTTGTAGTTCTGGTAGAGCTTGTGTCCTGTACCAGGTCCCACGGGAGTGAACGTAAACGGGGCCAGTCCGCTCGGGTCCGTAAACAAGTTTGAAAGGTTGCCGTTCCGTTCATACGGCACGCCGTACCAATCCCAGCGCAGACCGTAGGTGATCGAGAGGTTCGAGCGTATCTTCCAAACGTCCTGCACGAACAAACCGACTTCGTGCTGGACGAAATTCAGTTCATCGAACTTCTGGCGGTCTCCGGGAAGATTGAAATACTGCGTTTGGTTGGCAACCGAAACCAGACCGAGCAACCCGGAAACTTCATCTTCCAGAGTGACATTGTCCACGCCTGTGTTCAGACCCTGCAGTACGGTTGCGCCAAAATCCGAGGCGGTGTTGAACTGAAATTGCTGGCGGGAGCTGAAATTGTCGTTGTTATTGGAATAGACGTCGCGGAATTCGCCACCGAATTTGAGAGTGTGCGAACCGAGGACTTTGGTGACGTTGTCCAGAGTCTGATAAGTTCCGGTGTGACGCACCTGGCCGTTGGAATCGCCCAGGGAAACGCACCCAAAGTCCGCCGTGTTGGGAACGCTGAAGCTCGGAAGGCTGAAGTCCGCGCCACGGCCGAAAGTGTCCAGAAAGTTTCCACTGGAGTTGGCAATACCGTCGGCGAGAGCTCCGTTGCAAGAGAAAGGGTTGGCGTTGCGATTGGCGCCAAAGCGAACTTCGTTCGAGAGCGTAGATCCGAAAGCGGAAGTCAAACCGACAGACCAAGACTGTGTTTTCGCGGCTTCGGCGATGGCGCCGATCCCGCCGGGCAAGGTATCGGAATGGAAAGGATCGGGGTCGTGGAACCAGTTGAAAACATAGCGCACGTAGAGATCATTGTTCTTGTTGATTTTTTGATCGATCTTGATCGTGGCGTCTTCATCTTTTTCTCGTGACTGCGTGGGAAAAAACAGAAGTCCGGTGATGCCGTCGGAATTATTAATGTTGGGCGCGGGATAGTGCGAGAAGATCTGCTGGACCGAGGGATCAAGGCCTACGCCAGTGGCGTTGTTTGCCACGCCGGGAGTGGTGACGTTGATGCCGTTTTGAGTCACGCCGTTACTGGGGTTGGTATAGCTGAAAATTCCAGACTCGAAAGCGGCGGTGGGCACGGTGGCGTTGTTGGTTAAGGATGTAACGAAACGGTCGCCTTGATAGTTGATGAAGAAGAACGTCTTGTCCTTGCGAATGGGGCCGCCTAGTGAACCACCGTATAGGTTGCGAACGTAGGGGTTCTTCGCAGCGACGTCTCCCGTTTCGGGATTGATCTGGTGATTAAAGTAGTCGCGCGCGCCGAGAGCGTCCCAGCGACCGAAGTAGAACAGATTGCCATGGAAATCGTTGGTTCCACTGCGCGTGATCACGTCAATGATTGCGCCGTTGTTGCGGCCGTATTCGGGCGCGAAATTGTTGGTAAGGACGCGAAATTCCTGGGTGGAATCGGGATTCTGCGAAGTGATGCCGCCCAGTCCGCCGGGAACGTCGGCATCGTTGTTGTCGGTTCCATCAAGCAAGAAATTGTTATTGCGCTCGCGGCCGCCGTTGACGGAGACGCCGCCGAGACCGCTATCCGACTGGGTGACGCCGGGGCCGAGCAGCACAAGTTGATAAGGATCGCGCAGGATCAGCGGCAGCTCAACCATCTGGGTGTGCTCTACGACGTAGCTGAGGGTTGGCGTCTCGGTATCCACGTTGGCAACGGCGTTGGAATTCACTTCCACGGTTGCCGACAAGGCGCCCACTTCAAACTTGCAATCCAAGGTGAGCGTCTGATCCACAGTCAGCGTGATGCCTTGGAATTTCGCGGTCTTGAAGCCGTCCTTGGTGAAGGTAATGGTGTAGATGGCCGGGGGCAGGTTGGGAATGGTGTAGGCGCCTGTGTTGGTGGTAGTGGTCGCGCGATTCACACCAGTGGCTGCGTTCGTCGCGGTGACGTTGGCGTCGGAGACGGCGGCGTTCGATGGATCAAGAGCCGTGCCAGTGACAGTGGCGGTTTGCGCCTGCAGAACCGATGCTGCAGCCAGGATCCCGATGACGATGAATAACGTGCCCCCGAACAGACCACGCCGAAAATTCATGCCGTTCCCCCCCGCTGTCAGGATATATCCCCCAAAAAGGACGATCACCCCGAGATGCGAATGAATTGCTGATTGCATATGAATAGCCACAGTTCGTCAAAAGCTTGTAACTCACATAACCAATTGATTTCAGGATACATAATCAAGATCTTGCAAGCTAATGAGCCGCAAGGGTACTGATTTTGGAATAAGGCGCATACGCGAATATGAACTTTGAAAGCTTTTGCAAGTATTGATTCGATTAGTTTTTGGTTCGAAGTGAGCGTGGGCGACAAAGTCCGGGCGGATGTTGGACCGAGCTTAGCGCCGAGGCACAGGGTATGGAGACGACTGCGAAGGCGAGAGCGTGGGATTGGCGTCCTTGGCGGCGGCGTGAAGACAGCCGACGGACGCTACAGCGCTGGCGCGCCGCTGTGCGCGGCTAGTCCTGCATCCGACACTTCGGACCTTCGGGTGAGCCGCGTCGCGTAGGCAACTCATCGATCCCGCGGTGCGGGATTGATGAGTGAATCGCGTTGTGGTGCATACCCTTCAAACCGGCACTGCTGGTTCTCACGGTGAATCGCGCATTCGCGCGATTCAGAAGTTGAACTTGGCGCCGATCTGTACTTGGCGAGCTCCTGTGGTGCCGTCGTTTTGGCCGACTTGCGAGGTCGAGTAACCGAACAGGGAGTCCTGGATGTTGGCGTCGGGCTTGTTGAATTGGGTGCGGTTGAAGAGATTGTAGAACTCAAAGCGCAGTTGGAAGGTTATGTTCTCCTTAATTACGGTGGTCTTCGCTAGGCTCACGTCCCAGTTGTTGATGCCGGGGCCGGTGAATTGATTGCGCAGCAGATTCGACGGGATGTCGAAGGGGATCGGCATAATGCTGGCATCGTCCGGATTGAAGGCGGCGAGATTGTAGCCGGTGAAGACGCCGGTGCTGGGAATTACGCGGCCGGTAGACGGAATGATTTTAAGAGCCGAGGCGTTTATGACGGTGACGCGGTCGGCGAAGTTGGTGTGCAGCGTGTCGACGGTCCCGAAAATGTCGTAGGGAAGACCGGTCTGCCATGCAGCGATGCCGCTGATCTGCCAGCCTTCCAGAGCGCGTCCGGTGAAGCCATTTGCGAAATGGGCGCGACCGCGGCCGATGTTCGGCAGATACACAAAGTTGATGACGCCGCGCTGACGGGTATCGAAGCCCGAATTTCCTTTTTCACGGCGCAGGTTGAAAGAATCCACGGGGAAATTGCCGTTGGCGACGGTGGGAACCAGGGGATCGGAAGAATCATCGAGCGCATGGGCCCACGTGTAGGAGCCCTGAATCTGCAGTCCGTGGAAATTCTTTTCACTGACTTGCAGTTGCAGACCGTCGTACCAGGAATGGCCGGAGGTCTGGTCAGTAAAAGCATCGACGAAGGCGTTGTTGTTCACGGCGTCGAACGGCAATACCGGTAATCCGGTTACGGGGTTCGTACTTTCAGCACCAAAATATAGATTCGTGAACTGAAGCGTGGATTCAGTGCATTGGTTCGGGTTGGGAACAGCACAGAACGCTTCCAGTTGGGAGACCAGGGCTGGTTGCGGCGGGGCACCATCCACTACGCGAAGAATGCGCGTGGCGTGGTTGCCGACGTAGTTCACGTCCAGGTTCAGATTTTGGGTTAGCTCACGCTGCACGCCGATATTCCAGGTGACGACAAGCGGCGGTTTGATATTGGGATCAAACAGGTCGGGGAAAATTCCGGCACCGTCCGGAACGACGGGAGAAGGAGTCAAATTTCCCGGAGCAACCTGCGCCTGAAGTTGCGCGGCGGGTATCGGGCCGAGAGCTGGCGCGGGTTGGTTGAAGAGGCTGGGTTGGAACGGCGGATTGCCGCGCGCGTCCGAGACCAGGTTGCCGTAGATGCGGTCGCTGAATACGCCGACGCCACCGCGCACGGAGGTGCGTCCGTTCTTGAAGGGATCCCAGGCGAAACCGAAGCGAGGCTCGAAGTTCTTGTAATAGTCCTTAAATAGCTCCAGCCCAGTGCCGGGACCAACGGGTTGGAAAGTGAAGGGAGCGGGACCGCTGCTGTCCTGGAAGAGGGTGGCGAAGTTTGCGTGAGCTTCATAAGGCACACCGTACCATTCGTAACGCAGCCCGTAGGTGAGCGTTAGATTGGATTTTACTTTCCAGCTGTCCTGCACGAAGCCGCCGACTTCGTGCTGCACGAAATTGAGTTCATCGCTCGCGTGACGGTCGCCAGCGCGATCAAAGAACTGGGTTTGCCCCTGAGAATTTACCAGACCGAGCAGGGCGCCGACAGTGTCTTCCAGTTCATTCGAGTCGACTCCCGTGTTGAGGTTCTGCAGGGTGGAAATGCCATTGGCGGTGAACACGTTGAAGGTGAACAGAGCGCGCGAAGAGAAATTGGTGTTGTTATTGGAGTACACGTCGCGGACCTCGGCGCCCCACTTGATGGTGTGAGATTTCACGACTTTGCTCATGGCGTCGTACCACTGGTAGGTGCCTTGTTTACTGGCCTGGTTATCGGCGTCGCCCAGCGCCTGGCAGCCGAAGCCGAACGGGCCACCCTGACCGCCCTGGAACACAGGGAGCTTATAGTCCGCGCCGTGCCCTTCCGCGTCGACGAACCCGAAGCTGTCAAACGTGGGGACGCCGCCGCAACCGAAAAACTCGTTGATACGATTGGCGCCGAAGCGGAATTCATTGATGAAGCTGTCGCCAAAGGTTGAAGTGAGACCGATGGCGAGGCTTTGAATTTTGTCGTTCTCGCTCACATCGCCCAATCCGCCGGGGAGAAAATCGTTGTGGAAGGGGTTGGGGTCGCCGAAGTAATTGTAGGTGTAACGAGCGTAGAGGTTGTGGTGCTGATTCAGCTTGTGGTCAATTTTGAGGACGGCGTCTTCGTCTTTTTCGCGCGACTGGCTGGGAAAGAAAAGCTGGCCGGTGATGCCGTCGGAATTGACCTGATTGGGCGCGGGATAGAGCGCCAGGATTCTTTGCATGATGGGATCCAGTCCCACGCCGGTGGCGTTGTTGGCGACGCCAGGGGTGGTGACGTTGATGGCCTGGCTGACACCGCTCTGCGGGTTGGTGTAGGTGAAGATCCCGGACTTGAAGGCGGCGGTGGGCACGACGGTGGTGTTGGTCAGGGTGGTGACGAAGCGATCGCCTTGGTAGTTGAGGAAAAAGAATGTTTTGTCCTTGATGATGGGGCCGCCGATCGAGCCACCATAGAGGTTGCGAACGTAGGGATTTTTGGCGGCCACGTCGCCGGTGAGCGGGTCAATCTGGTGATTGAAGTAGTCGCGGGCGCCGAGCGCGTCCCAGCGGCCGAAATAGAAAAGATTGCCGTGAAATTGGTTGGTGCCGCTGCGGGTGATGACGTCGATGATGGCGCCGTTGTTGCGGCCGTATTCCGGAGCGAAATTATTGGTGAGCACGCGGAATTCTTCGGTGGCGTCGGGATTTTCGGCGATCAGACCGCCGAGCGGGCCAGGCACGTCGGCATCGTTGTTGTCGGTGCCGTCCAGGAGGAAATTGTTGTTGCGCTCGCGTCCGCCGTTTACGGAGACGCCGCCCAGGCCGTCAGATTGCGTGACACCGGGGCCGAGCAGGACCAGTTGATAGGGATCGCGCAGGATGAGCGGGAGCTCGGTCATCTGCGTGTGTTCGACGACGTTGCTGAGCGTTGCGTTTTCCGTGTCAATTTGCGCGACGTCCGAGGCGCCGACTTCGACGGTGGCGGAAACGGCGCCGACTTCGAGCTTGGCGTCGAGCGTGATTGTTTGGTCGACCGTCAGGGTGATTTGCGCGAAGCGAGCGACTTTGAAGCCGGCTTTGGTGAAGCTGAAGCTGTAGACGGCCGGCGGCAAACTGGAAATCGTGTACGCGCCCGTATCGGTGGTGGTGGTCGAGCGCTCAATGGATGTGGCGGCGTTGGTGGCGGTGATGGTGACACCAACGACGGCCGCGCCGGAAGTATCGAGGACGGTACCTGTGACCTTGGCCGTCTGCGCGCGCAGTATCGAGGGCGCCGAGAGAACTCCCAGGATGATGAAGAAAGTCCCAATGGCCGCGAAAAGACGACGCCGAAAGTTCATGCCGACCCCCTGTCGGGATAGTTCCCCGAGAAGCATGCCTCATCCCACGTGCGGTGAATGAGGTGGCAATTGCATCTGGATCGCCAGAGATTGCGGGAAGCTTGCCGTCGCTTAACTATATGAATAGAAAGGAATAGCGAGAATGTGCGATAAGCGAGCGGCGGAGTTCATACGTAGGATGGAATGAGGAAATCGCTGGTCTCCGAATCCTCGGAGACCTTGCAAGACTTGATTGCGTATGGGCCGGCAAGTGAGGATTTCAGGATGGCGTGGCGCGGGGCGAGGGTGGTATAAGGCTGCATTCGGATCGGCGCGGTAAACCGGTCACGGGCGCGTCACGGGATCGGCAGGCAATGTAATGTCCTGATTTCGCCAATGGCTGGTACGGCAAGGCCATTGACCGGGGCGTAGGTAGTTCGTAAGATTCCCGTTACCTCTTCACGGGGGTGAACGACGCGGCGCCGCGTTGGGTGAAGCCTGCTACGGACTCGAAGTAGCTTCGTAGAATCCTGCGGAGAGGTATCGCGCGTCGCAAGGGTGGACGAAGACCATGAAGCCGAGGGCCGTTGTGAGTTTCATTCGACAAATACGCCATGCGGGCGGAGTGCGCTGGTTGGGCTGGGCGGCGATCGCTGCCGTCGGGACTCTGTCGCTGGTTGGCTGCAACGATACCGTATCTTCGAAGCAGGTGAAGGCGCGTCCGCCGGCTGCGACACCTGCGCCGGTTCCCGCGTTCGTGTCTGAACCGCTTCCGTTTCCAGAGCACACCGCTTCTTTAGCTTCGTTGTATGACGCCCGCCCGGCGATAGACATCCTGATTGATAAGGTACAGGTGATTTTCAACACCGCGCAGAAAGAATATAAGTCCGGGGAGTTTGACAAGGCTCATGCGGATTACGATCGCGCGGTGGCTTTGATGCTGGCGAGCGGATTCCAGGTGGATTCCGATCCGCGGCTTTCCGATCTGTTCGATCAGATTGGCGAGACGCTGCATTCCTACGAACGCAGCGCGCAGCAGGACGTGGAGGAAGAGGAAGCGGGCACCGGCACGCCGGCGCCGATTGACGAGCTGGCAGACATGACTTTGCCCAAGGGGGATCCGCGGCTGGCGGCGCAGGCGGAGAAAGAATTGATGCGCGTGCCGCACGATCTGCCGCTGACGGTGAACGATTCGGTGCTGCAATATTTGAGTTACTTTACGACGGTGCGGGGGCGCGCGACGGTGGAACACGGTCTTGATCGTTCTGGCCGTTACAACGACATGATCCGGCGCGTGCTGAAGGCAGAAGGCGTGCCGCAGGATTTGATGTACCTGGCGCAGGCGGAATCAGCGTTTCAGCCGACGGCGGTATCGCGTGCAGGGGCGCGCGGATTGTGGCAGTTCATGCCGTTCCGCGGCGAGGAATACGATCTGGATCGGACATATTATGTGGATGAGCGCAGCGATCCGGAGAAGGCCACGCGCGCGGCGGCCCGGCACATGCGGGACCTTTACGATATGTTCGGCGACTGGTATCTGGTGATGGCGGCTTACAACTCCGGACCGATGAACGTGGTGAAGGCTGTGGAGCGGACTGGTTACGCGGATTTCTGGGAACTGCAGAAGCTTCACGCGTTGCCCAAGCAGACCCAGAATTACGTGCCGATTATTATCGCGCTGGCTTTGGTGGCGAAGGATCCATCGCTGTACGGCGTGCAGGTGGAAGCGGAGAAGCCAGCCCCGGTGGACGTGATCCATCCGCCTCATGCGATCGACTTGCGCTTGGTGGCGGACGCGACGGGCGCGGATTTGGACGATCTGCGCGAATTGAATCCGGAGATGCTGCGCAGCGTCACGCCCAACGATCCGAATTTCGAATTGAATCTGCCCGCGGGGTACGGGGAAAAGTTTTTGAACGTGATCGGCCAGGTTCCGGCGGACAAGTGGACGAGTTGGCGGTTGCATACTGTGGAGCAGGGCGAAACGATGGCGGACATCGCGCGGCATTATCACGTGACCGTCGCCGGGATCGAGTCAGCGAATCATTTGGAAGCGCATGCGGTTGTTCCGGCGGGATTCATGCTGAATGTGCCGGCTGCGCCGCCGACGGTGCGACTGGTGCATTACCGGGTGGTGCGTGGCGACACGCTGGAAGGAATCGCCGAGCGCTTTGATGTGAGCGTCTCGCAATTGAAGCGCTGGAACAATATTCATGGGGCGAGCGTGCCGCGCGGTTCGCGATTGAAAATTTATGCAGGGGGATCGCCGGATGATTCCGAACGATCTGCTGTTGCGAAATCTGCCGCGCATTCTGCGGGCGACGGCAATGCGGCGGTGACGGTGCGCAAAGTTTCGGCGACGGCTGCTGGCGCTGCTCCTAAGCCCGCAAGCATAGAGCATCATGTGAAGCAGGGCGAGACCTTGTACTCGATTGCACATGCTTACAAGACCAGCGTCGAGAGTATCCGGCAGGCAAATTCGTTTCTGGACGAGCGGCCGTTGAAAGCCGGCGACGTTTTGACGATTCAGCGTTGAGGCCGGTCGTATTTTTGCAGCGGCTGTAAACTTCTAATTCTGCGTCGCTTACCTATTGCTGTAACCTTTTGTTACCATGCTGCTTCGACGATCTCCTCAATTATTCTTGGCTGGTTAGCATTTTCACGGCCTTGCATCTTGACAAAGTTCCGGTACTCCGTTTATAAGCGCGCAGGGCCTAATACTATTATTTTGCAGCCCGACACCCAGGGAGGGTCCAATGTTTCACGCCAAACAGCATGATGAAGACGATGACGAACTACCCCGTTACGAAGAAGAAGAGGGGGAAGAAGGCGCGGAACTCCCTCACGGAGATATTGTAGAGGAAGTCGAGGAGATTGTTGTGGAGGAGGAGCCCGACGGGGAGGAAGCGCCAGCGGCTGCGCCAAAGGCGAAGGCGCCAAAGAAGGCTGCGAAGAAGAGCGCACCCAAGAAGAAGGCGGCAGCGAAGCAAAAAGCCAAGCCCAAGAAGAAAGCTGCGAAGAAGAAGGGCAAGGCCAAGAAGGCGGCCAAGCGCAAGAAGCGCTGAGGTCTTTTTCGGCGGCAGGAAGTTGCGCGGGACCGTGTGCGCTGCCGGGCAATATTGGCGCGCTGGCGGTTCCGCGTTTTTTGTGAGACGCGCGATTTTTCTGTGTGTTGCGCGGCGCGGCTGGCGGAGTTTGCTTCCCTGGTTCTTTTTTTTCTTCCTCGACTTCCTGTACCGGACTTCTCTCTGCTTCTTTGCCGCCGCTTCCCTGCCTTGAATGAAAACTTGCGCGTGTGCTCGATCGAAACAGAACGCGTGGCATTCCTGCTGCTGCTGGTTCCGATCGGCGGAGTGGGAGCGCTCGCGGTGCCGGGCGAGAAGGCGGGGCTGGGACCGGAAAGGCATGACCGTTACTGCCGCGGTGGTTTTTGGGTGCGTGGCGCTCGGGATTCTGATTTTTGCGATGACGCTGATTTCCGTGCCGGTCGCCGCGTTTTTCCCCTCTTACGCGATTTATTTTTTCGCGCCGCGGTATTTGCCGCAGTGGGCATTATGGTGGCCGCCGCCGGAGGCGCCCGGCTCGTTGCGTGATCTGCACAGCTCAATCAGGTGCGAATCTGGCGGGCTGGCTTGAGGGTTTGTGCGACGCGGCTCGGTTGCGGCGCGGGTATTTGCTGCGCTGCCTGCGCCGCAGACGGATGGTTGACCTTCGAGAGCTTTCCTTTTTCCGACATGTGCTGTTGTGCTTGCTGCCAGGAGGGGATTGCAGGGGATTCCTGAGTCCAGTGCACCACGGCTGCCTCATCGCACCAGTTGAGCAGCTTGGGCATGGCTTGCCGGTGTGCGCCGCTGGTGCGATAGGCGTTCATGGCTGGTTCATCTAGCCAGACGGTCATCGTCCAAAAAACGTAACGAGGGTTGACTAAAAGCCTGCCGCCGAGAAAACCGTCACTGCGCTGGACCTGGCGGACCGACTTGATGGTGTCCCACAGGAATTGCGGGAGATAGGTCCAAGACCGAACTCGCAGGCGCGTGACGGAAATCAGCGGCATGGTTTCCTCTTACGGATGGAGAGCGTTCGATTTTGGCAATGCGCGGCGGCCGAGGAGCACTTCGGCGGCCCAGGTTCCGAAGTAGGAAGAAAGCGCGACGCCATGGCCTGCGTAAGCCCCTACCACGATCGCGTTGCCGCTAGCCTGATGTGCCGTGCGCGTTGATCCGCTCGCGACGGTTGCGACGCTTTGCGAGTGCCAGTCGAAGACCGGCTTCCAGGAATCCCGGAAGAGGATCGGGCCGCCCCAACGGCTTGCGAATTTTAATTTTTCTAGTGCGGGATGCAGATGGAGCACGCGCTGTTCCAGGCGATCGAAGGCCGCGGCGGATTCCTCGGCGGCGATGTCTACTTTTTCCAGATCGTCGGCGTCCGGGGATTGCACCAGGCCTGCGCCCCAGACGATGGAACGGTCCGAGCGCACGCGGCCCCAGAGATAGGGGAAATCGACTGTGTAGAAGGGCTTTCTTTGCGCAAGGCCGGTGGCTGCGAGAATTTTTTCGCTGACCGGACGGGTGAGGACGGCGAGAGTCAGGCGCGGATGCATGCCGGTCATGGCTGCTTGCGGGAGCGACAGAGCGTTGGTGGCGAAGAGGATTTTCGCGGCGGTGATTTTTCTGGTGGCGCCGCTGGCGGTGGTGAGGTGCAGTTCGGGCATCGAGCTCCAGTGGACCTCTAGCACGCGGTGATTTTCGTAGATTTGTCCGCCGTGATGCTGGGCGGCGCGGGCAAGACCTGCGACGAGCTTGCCGGGATCGAGCGTGCCGCCGGGGACTTCCCGCACCACGCGCAAGGTACCCGAATCGTTCCACTCGATCGGCGACTGCCTGCGCTGTGCTTTGCCGGAAGGTTGCTGGCGCGCGATTTCCCATGCGCCTTCGAGATGAAGGTCGCAGTGCACTTTTAATTTTTCGAGGATCCTGCGGAAACCTGCCAGGACGTCGCCCAAGCCGGGCTGATCCCCGGCGGCGGTTCCAGAGAGGACCATGCCGCCGGTGCGGCCGCTGGCGCCCGCGCCGATGTGCGCGGCTTCGCAAACGGCTACGGATTTGTCGGGAGCCAGAATGCGCAACCATGCAGCGGCAGCAAGTCCTGTAAAGCCGCCGCCGATGATGGCGAAGTCCACGTGGGCGGGGAGTTTGTGGCGCGCCGGCGTGAAGTTGACTTTCCAGGGGGAACGGCCCCAGGGCTCATGTTTCGCAGAGCGTGACATGGATCTAGAGTAGGACGTTTAGAGCTGAAAGTGGATAGCCAAGAGTTGAAAGCAGCAAGAACATCGTCGAGTCGCACGTCTCGTTATCGACTGCGGAGCGGAAGCCGTACTGCAGCCGCCAAGCCGCGTGCGCGGCGCAAAAACTGACGGCTCAAGCCGACCTATAAAGCAGAGTCAACTACACCGGTCCCGCTTCGCGGTCCGGCCGCTACAAATTCAAAAGCGCGACCTGCCTTCACTCTCAGCTTTTAGCTTTCGACGGTTGACTGTCAATTCTTCCGCACAACCGCGGCTTACAGGATGCTTTCTGTCCAATTCTCCAGCGTGTGTTTCAGCTTAGCCATGAACTGATGGGCTACGGCGCCGTCAACTACGCGGTGATCGTAGGAGAGCGTCAGATACACCATGCTGCGAATGGCTATTGCGTCGTCAATTACTACCGGGCGCTTTTCGATTGTGCCCAAACCGAGTATCGCGACATTGGGTTGATTGATTACCGGTAAGCCGAACAGGCCGCCGAAGACGCCGGGGTTGGTGATGGCGAAGGTGCCTTCGGCGACTTCTTCGGGCTTGAGCTTTTTGGCGCGGGCGCGTTCGGCGAGATCGTTCATGGTGCGCGCGATGCCCAGGAAATTTTTCTCCTCGGCATTCTTGATGACTGGAACGATCAGGCCCCAATCGAGAGCTACCGCGATGCCGATGTTGCATTCTTTGTGCAGGACGACGTTGGTGCCGTCGACCGAGGAATTGACGGTGGGAAAGGCGCGCAGAGCTTCCACGGCTGCACGGACGAAGAAGGGCATGAAGGTGAGCTTGGTGCCGCTGGTTTCTTCAAACTTCGTTTTCATTTTGGCGCGCAGCGTGGCGATGGCCGTCATATCCGCTTCGTCCACCGAATAGACGTGGGGGGAGACGTGCTTCGAGAGGACCATGTGCTCGGCGATGCGCTGGCGCATGACGGACATGGGCTGAACTTCATAGTGGCCGAAATACATTTTTTCGCGCGGCACGGCGTTCTCGAGAACGGCTGATGCGCTGGCGCCGCCTGTGGCTGGAGGAACTCCTGCGGGACGAGCTGGCGGTGGCGCGGCTGAGCTGGCCGTTCCGGAAGAAGCTGCCGCCGCGGGTGCGCCGCCTTGCACGGCGCTGAGAATGTCGCTTTTGCTGACGCGTCCGCCGGCGCCCGTGCCGGGAACCTGGGAAACGTCAATATTATTTTCACGCGCAATTTTGCGGACTAACGGAGAGCTGCGAACTTTTTCACCGCTGGAAGCTGCAGGTTGGGGCGCGGCTGGCGCCGGTGACGCGGGCGCGGACGGAGCCGGCGCAGCGGATTTTGCAGCGGCGGGAGGCGGCGCGGGCGCGGCGGCTGTGGGTTTCGCAGGAGCTGCGGCGGGCGCGGAACTAGAGGCGCCGTCGCTGGCATCGATTACGGCGACCACGGTTTGAATCGGAACCGTCTGGCCTTCGCCGACCTTAATTTCTTTCAGCACTCCGGCCGAGGGCGAGGGAATTTCGGCGTCCACTTTATCGGTGGAAATTTCAAACAACGGTTCATCGCGCTCGATTTTGTCTCCGGCCTTTTTCAGCCACTTGGTGATCGTGCCTTCGAAAATGCTTTCGCCCATTTGGGGCATGATGACGTCGACAGCCATGGTCTTCTCCTCTAGGTATAAACGCGCGCCGCGGGACTAATGACCACTCGTTTGATCGCGACAAATCTAGGCGGCGCTGAGACATTCCTCGTGCCACACGCCGGGGATGCCCTGCAGCGTGTAAATTTCGTCGCCGCCGGTGAAGAAATCCACGGCCTTCACTTTGGCGATTTTGCCGGCGAAGGCGAGCTGCTCCGGCTCCAGCTCGTTATGATACTGGCCGGCTTCCAGAAATGCCTCGAGGAAAGCGCGGTCGGCGATTTTCACTTCGCTGCCCACTTCAAATTCGGCGTTGTTGATGCCCTTGGTCTTTCCCATCGTGTCGGTCCTGCCTTTGTCCGCTTAGTATTTTGCCAGTTCGCGCGCGGCCGCGACTACTTTTTCGGTGTTGGGTAAAAAGCGTTCCTCGAGAGGCGGCGAATACGGCACCGGCGTATCCAGAGCGGTGACGCGGGCGACCGGGCCGTCGAGATCCTCGAAAGCACCTTCAAAGACGAGAGCGGCAATTTCGCCGGCAATGCCGCCGGTGCGCGTGTCTTCGTGCACCACCAGCAGCTTGTTGGTCTTTTTTACGGAAGTGAGAATTGTTTCTTTATCGAGCGGAAGCAGAGTGCGCAAGTCAATCACTTCTGCTTCAATGCCTTCTTTCGCCAGTTCTACGGCTGCTTCGATCGCCGTATGGGCCATCGCCGCGTAGCTGACGATGGTTAGATCGCGCCCTGCGCGGCGGATGATGGCTTTGCCGATGGGCACGGTGTAATCGCCGGGCGGCATTTCTTCCTTGAGCCGGCGGTACAGATATTTGTGCTCGAAGAACAACACCGGGTTGTTGTCGCGAATGGCGGACTTCAGCAGCCCCTTGGCATCCGACGGAGTGGAAGGATAAATCACTTTCAGCCCGGGCGTGTGCACGAAATACATTTCGGGGTTCGCGGAGTGAAACGGGCCGCCGTGCACGCCGCCGCCCGAGGGACCGCGAATAACCATGGGCACTGGAGCGCCCCAGAGGTAGTGGGATTTGGCGACGAAGTTGGTGACCTGGTTGAAGCAGCAGGCGATGAAGTCGATGAACTGCATTTCGGCAACGGGGCGCAGGCCGAGGAAGCTCATGCCGCAGGCCGCGCCGATGATGGCGGTTTCGGCGATGGGGGTTTCGATGACGCGTTCGCGACCGAATTTTGCGAGCAGGCCGTCGGTGACTTTGAAGGCGCCGCCGTACACGCCGATATCTTCACCGATGGCGACGACGGCGGGATCGCGCTCCATTTCTTCAAACATGGCCTGGCGGATGGCGTCCACCATGGTAATCGGGCCGGAAGCGGGGACGACTTTGGAGGACAGGTTCGGAGCGGTGTGCGACATCGTCAGCGCCTCCCCTGTTTATCTTGCGGATTTTTCGTGAACGGCTTGCCTTGCGCGTTTTTGCCGAAGGGCTTTTGGCGCGGGCCCTTGCCGAAAGATTTCTCCTGAGGATTCTGCGCGAAGGATTTTTCTTTGGGCGCGCGGGTATAGGCGGGTTTGTTCTGCGGGTTCTCGGGACTTTGCCGAAACGCTTTGTCCTTCGGGCCACGGCCGAAGGGGACGCGGGGCACGGCGGGTTCTTCGGCGACGGCGTCTGGAGCGTTCGCGGCGTGCGTAGCTGGCGGCTCCGGCTGCGGTCGGATGCGTTCGGGAGCGGCGGCGGACTTTTGCGTCGCGGGGCTGCTCGCTGGCGCGGCGGCGGGCGTCTGCGACTGCGACGGATTCTTCGCGCCGTTGCCGCCTGCAATTGCTGCTTGGGTGTAGGCGGGGAGATCTTTTAGACGCCAGGTTGGGTCGATGCTGGATTTTGGCGGCGACACTTCGGATTTTGCGCGCTTCCAGTCGGCCTCGATTTTGTGGCAGCCGTCACAGTACACACCTTCTTCGGCTAGTTCAGGCGGAGGCAGCGGCGAATCTTCGGCGAATTTCTGTTCGACGTCCAGTTCGCGTTCGATGCGGGCGTCAATTTCGGACTTGGCGGCGGCGTCCCAGATTTTATTTTCGCTGAGATATTTTTCGTACAGCGTGATGGGATCGCGCGCTTTCCAGTAATCGAACATTTCCCTGGGAACGTATTCGGCGGGATCGTGCTGGGCATGGCCGCGCATGCGCATGGTTTTCACTTCGATGATGCGGGGGCCGCGGCCTGCGCGACATTCGCCCACGGCATATCGAGCGGCTTGAAACACGGCAACCACATCGTTGCCGTCAACAATGGTGCTGGCGATGCCGTAGGCTGCGCCGCGATCGGCGAGATTTTGTATGGGCACCTGGCGCGAAACGGGAGTCGAGTAGGCCCACTGATTATTTTCGATGATGAGCACAAAGGGAGCGCGCTGCGAGGCGGCGAGGCCCAGGCCTTCGTGAAATGCGCCGGTGGAACTGCCGCCGTCTCCAATCCATGTGAGCGCGACGATATTTTGTCCTAGATAGCGGCCGGCCATGGCGACGCCGGTCATCACCGGGATTAAATCGCCGAGCATGGAAATGGGGGAGACGATATGGCGGACTTTGAGGTCGCCGAAATGGCTGGTGCCGTCTTTGCCCAACGTCGGCGAAGTAAATTTGGCCATATGCTGTGTGAAGATGTCGCGCGGCGGGACGCCTTTTACCAGCAGCGCGCCGATGTTGCGGATCATAGGAGCGATCCAGTCCCGTTTTTCCAGGGCGTAGCAAGTGCCGACGGAAACAGCTTCCTGGCCAAGGCTGGAGTAGAGGCCGCCGACAATTTTATTTTGGCGGAAGAGACGGACCATGCGCTCTTCGAGTTGGCGATTGAGCTGCATGTAATAGTAGAGGTCGAGGTGCTGCGTGCGGGTGAGTGGCGAAGTTGCCAGCTCGCTGGTTGCTTGAGAGGGGGATTGTGTCATGCCATGCTCCCTTTAAATTCCAAAACCTGACTGGGGCGTGGCGCGAGCGCGTGTTGGAGATGTTGTGACAATTTTTCCTCGAGATCAGCGCGCGAGACTTGCAGCATGTCGCGCTCGAACAGTTCGCCGAAATGCGCGGCCAGTCTGGGCCGGACTTCCTCGGTGCGGACGGCGCGCTCGAGCACGCGTTCCAGAGAGGTGGCGCGCTTACCGGCGATGCCGCATGGAACGATTAGATCAAAGTATCGCAGATCGGTTGCAACATTGTATGCGAAGCCGTGGCAAGTAACCCAGCGGCTGAGGTGAACACCCAGGGCGGCCAATTTTTCTTCGCTGGGCTGCTGACCGACCCAGATGCCGTGGCGACCGGGGACTCGTTCGGCGCGGACTGCGAAATCGGTTGTCGTGCGAATCATGGTTTCTTCCAGTTGCTGGACGTACCAGCGGACGTCGCGGCGGTGTTCGCTGAGATCGAGAATAGGGTAGCCGACGATCTGGCCGGGGCCATGGTAGGTGATGTCTCCGCCGCGGTCAGTTTCCTGGAAGGTGACGTTCATCTGGACTAGCAGGCGGTCGCTCGCGCGGAGATTCTCTTTTTTTCCGTTGCGGCCCAGCGTGATTACGTGCGGGTGCTCGCAGAAGAGCAGCACGTCTGGGATTGCGCCGGCTTTGCGGGCTTCGACCAGAGCACGCTGCAGCGCGCAGGCGCGAGAGTAAGGCAGGAGGCCGGCGTTCACTTGCCAGCAAATTTTTTCTGCTTGGTTCACAAGCCTCTCAAGACGCATCGGTTCTCGCCGAACATTACATGGCGCACTGCGGTGCGCCGCTACCAATTCAAAAACTTGGCCTGCGAGCATTTTTCCACAAAATTTACAGCCGTGAGCTACCAAAACGAAATCGCACGCTAGTAGTTGATGCTCAAGCCGCGCACGGAATTGAATGCGTCGCCCATTGCTTCCCAGACTGTGGGGTGAGCGTGGATGGTGGCAGCCATGTCGTCGAGCGTCGCTTCCAGGCCCAGGGCAGCTACCGGTTCCGCGATGATTTCCGTGGCGAGCGGACCGATAGCGTGCACGCCGAGAATCTCTCCGTACTTTTCTTCGGCCACTACTTTGATGAAACCTTCGTGCTGGCCGAGAATTGTGGCTTTGCTGTTGCCGAGGAACGGGAATTTTCCGGTCTTCACCTGGAAGCCGGCGTCGCGAGCTTGCTTTTCGGTGAGGCCGATGGA
The DNA here is from genome assembly GCA_035602855.1 of Candidatus Acidiferrales bacterium. Taxonomy (GTDB): domain Bacteria; phylum Acidobacteriota; class Terriglobia; order Acidiferrales; family UBA7541; genus Palsa-295. The sequence goes on along the minus strand of DATNLN010000051.1, from coordinate 17,960 downwards.
ACCGATTTGCGGCTCGCAGTAGGTAGCGTTGGGGCAGCGCTTGCGGTCGAAAGGCTGGACTTGTTTTCCGGCCATGCGTCCGACGGCGATGATTCCTTCCATGGAAGCGGCGTGCGCGAGTTGCGGGAGTCCAGCCACGATATCGCCGATGGCGTAGAGATGCGGCTCGTCGGTTTCTAGAAAGGCGTTGGTGTGAACGAAGCCGCGCTCAAGTTTGGCTTTGGTTTTTTCCAGGCCGATATTTTCGGTGAGGGGACGGCGGCCAACGGCGATCAGAACTTTTTCTGCGCTGATGGTTTGCGCCGTTCCGGTTTTGTCTTTGTAAACGACCGTGGCGCCGTTTGCGTCCTTCTTCACCGACTCGACTTTGGCTTCGAGTTCAATTCTCATGCCGCGTTTCACCAGGGCTTTGTGAAGCTCGGCGGAAATTTCCTCGTCTTCGAGGGGAACGACGCGCGGCAGCGCTTCGAGCAGGGTGACTTCGGAGCCGAAGGTGCGGAAGATGGAGGCGAATTCGACGCCCACCGCGCCGCAGCCTACCACGATCATTGATTTTGGTATCTGCTGCAGGCCGAGAATTTCGCGATTGGTCAGTACTGTGGTGCCGTCAACTTCGACGCCGGGCAGAGAGCGCGCGGCCGAGCCGGTGGCGATCAGAATGTTCGCGGTTTCCAGCTCGGTTATTTTGCCGTCTTTTTCGACCGAGACGCGGCCGGGGCCGGCGATTTTGCCCCATCCAGTGATGGATTCGACTTTATTTTTTTTGAAGAGGGCGCCGATGCCGCCAGCGTGTTTCTTAACGATTTTATCTTTGCGCGCGAGGATGGCAGGCCAATTAACTTTTACATTTTCGACGGAGAAGCCGAATTCTTCGGCGCGTTTGAAGTGATCGTAAATATCGGCGTGGTGCAGGAAAACTTTGGTGGGGATGCAGCCCACATGCAGGCAAGTGCCGCCAAGAAATGGATCTTTTTCGACGACGGCAACTTTCAGGCCCCACTGCGCGGCGCGGATTCCGGCGACGTAGCCGCCCGGTCCGCTGCCGATGATTACGACATCGTATTTAGCCAAACCAGTCCTCCCCCAAAAGCTGTGCGTCGCTCGAAATGGTTCCGTTCATGGAAGGATGTCCAAGATAGCGGATAAGGGCTGCGGCTCTTCCAGGCTCGCAAACATAAGATTTTAACAGTGGTGCGGGTTGGCCGCAACCCTGAGGATGTGGAACAGGCTAGCCAGCTTAATTGATACGCTCGTGGGTGAAGCGATCCCGACCGGCCCAGTAGGGGCATTGAGGGCACGATTCTCCGGCAGGATAGTCAATGCCCTCCTCGTGGGGGCAGCCAATAATGCGATCGGGGGCAGCGACGGATTTGACGCCATGTTCTTTCAAGAAGGCGATTACCTTCGCGCCGACGTCGCAATCGACGCGTACGTCAACGTCCTCGGTGAACCAACGCTCCATCGGGTCCGGCTCCGCATGTTTATCGCGGACAATGGCGACAACGATTTTGGTGGCAAGATCGGCGGTAGGGCCATAGCAGGCGATCGTGGCGACGGGAAAACCGCGAAATCCCCTTCGAGATTTTTTCTCCAGCCATTTCTTCGCTGATGTCCCTGGAGTCTTCATGCTCGCCGTCTGACGGTTCTCCCGTGGCATCGCTTCTGTACGTAATCCTTGAGTTTCTGCTGACTCCGTTTCTGCAACAGGTCGTCGCGCGTCTTCGACCTAGCGTCCGGCTTTTGATGCGGATTCGCCTTGCTACGCCGGGCCGGATCATACCACCGCGGCAGACGAGGCGGTACTCGAAGGTGGTGCGTTCACTGCGGTAGCTTTTGTTTGGAGAGGCGCCATCGTTAAGGATGGATGGGCGCCTGGGTTGATAGCACACCGCGAGGAGAGCGCGTTGCGGGGGGTCGGGCCAGGCTGTATAATCCTTGCTGGACGCTCGGGAATTATACGGATTTATAAATTGCAGGGCCGTCCGAGGAGTGCTGGATGTCGTTTTCTGGATTGTATTTGACGCGCGTGTGGCTGGGGAGCAACTTTTCAGCGAAATTATTGCCGCCGAAGATTCGCCCGCTGGCGGCGCACGTGAAGCTTACCGAAAATTGCCAGGCGAAGTGCATCAGCTGCGATTATTGGAAGACGCGCTGGCACGACGGGATCAAGGCCGATCGCGCGGTAGAGCTGCTGAACGAGATTGGGGCGGCAGGAATTCGTTCGCTGCGATTTACCGGGGGCGAACCTTTGCTGCGCACGGACCTGTTCGAGATCATGAAGCGCGCGGACATGCGTCCTTTTACGGAAGTGATCTTGCAGACCAACGGGCTGCTGATCAAGAAGATGCACAAGCAAATTAACGAGTCGGCGATCAGCAAAGTTTGCATTTCGATTGACGGGCTAGAGAAGACAAACGATTTGATTCGCGGGATTGACGGCTATTTCGATCTGGCGATGCAGGGGATCAAATTGCTGCGCGGGAAAAAAGTTTCGATTGCGGTGACGCTGAACCGGATTTCCGCGAAGGAACTGGGCAAGCTGGCCGAAGTGGCGCACGGAGTGGGAGCGGAGGTGCAGTATAACGTCCTGAGCCAGAGCATCTATTTCATTAAGGACGCGGACATGGATTCAATGTGGCCGGAGGGCGGCGACGTGAAGGAGATCGCGAAATTCCTGCGCCAGGACTTGAAGCGGCCGGAGTACGAAGTGGAATACGTGACCAAATATTTCAAGCGGCAGCTGGTCGCCGAGCCGCCTTGCATTCTGGGTTATCTGCAGATGTTCGTGCTTTCGAATGGCGACGTGATGACGGGTTGCTATCCGCTAAAACCGGTGGGAAATATTCTGCGGGACAGGCTGGAAACGATTTTGGCGTCTGAGGATTATGTGCGGCAGTGCCAAGCGATGGTGCGGCGCGAGTGCCCGGGCTGCACTTGCGGCGTCGAGAGTTCTCTGGCGATGCAAAATGCGGCTTCGAGCGCGTTTTTTGAGTTGGGAAGGCTGACTCGTCCGCAGATGCCGGTGAATATGGGGATGCCGGCGGAAGTGACGGCGGCGGAAAACGCGTAGCGGACTGGTTTGCGCGGGCGGCGAGGGAAAACCAGACTCCTCAGACCACTGCGTCCCGGAATTAGAACCGCACGATGCGGCTCGAATTCCGCCTGCCGGCCTGACGCCGGTGCTACGGACCTTGGATCATCACGCGGCTTGCCAACAGACCTGCTCACCTCCTAGACTCCTGCGGTGAACTCGCTGTCGCAGACTCCCGATTGGATTGCTTTGATTAGCGCGGACGTTCGCTTCTGGATGGGCGCGAACGTTCGCTTGCTCGACTGCGCTTCGCGGAGCGTTTCCGGATGACAATTTTCGTTTCCGTGCTTTTCCTGATTGCTGCGGGTGTCACTTTGCGCGCGGACTTGCTGCGCCGGAGACTTTCGATCGGGAAAACTGCCGGTTGGCGTTTGCTCACGGCGCTGGATGTAGCCTGTGTGGCGGCGACGGTCGGAGCTGCGTTCGGACTGATTCCGCTGGCGATTGTGAATGGAGGCGTGCCGCTTGATGCGCCGGCGAGCTGGGGGATTGCGGCGGCGGGGTTGCTGGCCGGTTTTCTCTGGAGTGAAGGCCGGCACCAACTGCAATTTCAGCGGCCGGCGGGAATTGTGTTCGGGGAATGGCTGATACTTGCCGGCGGATATCAGCTGATCGAAACCGCGGTGTTCGGCGGGCGGCCGCGAGTGCCGCATGGCGCGGCGGCGCTTACGGCTTGCGTGGTGGCAATCGCGACCGGCGGAGCCGTGATCGGCGTGATTGTTCCACGATTTGTGAAGCGCTACGAAGGGCATCACATTCTGGATCGCGTCAGCGAGCAGGAGGATTTTGTTCAGCCGGAGTACGTGGGGGCGACGCCCGAGTGCCCGCATCCGGAATGGTGGCAGATGGTGGATTCGCAGAGTTCAGAGCTAGAGGTTCTGGATTTTCTGAAGTCCATCGTGATTACGGCGAAACCGCGATTGATTGTAGAGACCGGGACGTTTATCGGGTACAGCGCGATCAAGATGGCGGAGGGGCTGAAGGCCAACGGATTTGGAAAGTTGATCACGATCGAGTTTGATCCCGCGATTTTTGCGAAAGCGAAGGAACGCATTGACGCTTCGGGCCTCGGGGATTGGATCGAGTATCGCAATGCTTCGAGCCTGGAGACGCCGATTGACGGGACGATTGATATTTTGTTCAGCGACAGCCATTTGACGATTCGCGAGCAGGAGATACGGCGATTTTTGCCGCAGATTGATGCGCGCGGATTGATTCTGGTGCACGACGCGAGCTCCCATTTTAAGGTGGTGCGCGAAGCGGCGCTGCGTTTGGAGCAAGAGGGTTTGATTTCGGTAGTGCTGCTTTCAACGCCGCGTGGTTTGGTGATTGCGCAGAAGCGGGCGGGGCGGAAGTGAAGTTGTGTTTGTTCCACTCTACGGAAGCGCGGGATGCTTGTGTGCTGGATGGGACAGTATTGCGTTTGGGCGCGTGACATGATGCGGCATGTCGCATAACGAAGCCGCGAAACGAACCCCCCAAGAAATTGCCGCCGGCGTGAGAGGAAGAATTATCAAACCTCGCGCCGTCGGGCCCGCTCCTGTTGAAACCCGCCGACCATGCACCGCAGCGGCGAGAGAGGCCGCCCCCCCATGGCGCTGATATTCGTGCTGACGATCGTGCTGATCGTGGCGCTGGTGGGAAGTTTGCCGCTATGGCCGCACAGCAAGAGCTGGGGCTACTACCCGCTGGGAGGCGTCAGCGTTGTGATACTGATCATTCTGATCATGCTGCTTTCGGGCCGGGTGCACGTGCACTGAGCGGCGGAGTCTTTCTGTTTTGCTAAGATCAACCCTGGCCGGAAACGATTTGTGTGGCTGTGCAACGCCTCGCGGGGATGGCCGCATACCGACAGGGCGCACGAAATTTCGAAGGGAGAGCGAGGGTAGATGCCAGAAGCGGAATTTCGCACGATTGAACCGAAGATCCTCTACTTTGGAACGCCTGTGGCATTGATCAGCTCGCTGAACGAAGACGGCACAACGAATTTGGCGCCGATGTCTTCCTTCTGGGCGCTGGGGTGGACGCTGATGCTGGGTTTACTGGACGAGACCAAGACAGCGGAGAACATGGAGCGCCATCGCGAGTGCGTGGTGAATCTGCCTGCACCGGATCTGTGGCGGAAAGTAGAGATACTGGCGCCGCTCACGGGCAAGGATCCTGTGCCGCAAATTAAGTCCAAGCAGTTCCGCTTCGAGAAGGACAAGTTCGCAATTTCCGGATTCACCCCGATCGGAAGTGAGATGGTGCAGCCAGCGCGGGCGCGGGAATGCGCGGTGCACATGGAAGCGCGCGTCACTACGATGCATCGGATGGAGGGTGAGAGATTGAAGCAACTGGGCGGGGGTCTGGCGGCGGAAGTAGAGATCGTCCGCGTGCACGTCGCGCCCGATCTGATCGTTGGTGAGAACTACATTGATCCGGCCAAGTGGTCGCCGCTGATTTACAATTTTCGGCATTATTTTCGGCTAGGGGAGCATGAGCTGGGAACGACGTTTCGGGCGGAGCGGTGAGAATCTGGGGTAGCGAGGCTTCAAGGTAGACGGAGTCGGCATATATTGCGTAAGTATGCGATATGGGACTGTGCGGTTTCGGCTTTGCTGTCAGGATGGGTGTATGCGTCATAAGAGAGCTAGAAGAGGATCGGGCAGTGCAACGCGAGCGAGCGTCAAGACGGAAATGGCGAAGCCGCCGATAAGCAAGTCCGCCAGAAAAATGGAGCGGATTCTGGACACGACACGAATTCTGGAACACCCGAGCACGTCCATGCCGGGAACGGTGGACAAGGTGATTCCGTCGGGGCGCCCGAGCCGGCCGGGAAAGGCGCAAATCGCGGTGAAGCACACCGGACGCCGGTATCGCAAGCTGCGCATTGAAAATTCTTTGACGGATGCGCATGGCGATGAGGTGGAGTTGAAGAAGGGCGCGCACGTCGAGGTTACGGTGACCGCCGAACCGAAGAGTTGAGGTACAGAGATTGCTCAATGCCGTCAAGTGGCCGGGTGTAGCGAGCAAGGACGGATATTGATTTTGGCCGCACCTGTCGTCTGGTCCTGCCGAGAAACCGATTTCCTCCCAAACCAAGCCCCCAGTTTGCAGCGCGACCTGCAACTTTTCGCTCCCATCCAGGCGGCCGAATCCGAAATATTTAGAGCGAGGTCTGGGAAGGCGCGGCGGCTGGGGCAAACTGAAACCATTTGGGCGGGACTGCCGTATAGTAAGCAGGAGTTGGGAGGGGCGCGATGACGACCAACGGCGAAACGAGCGGTGTACCTGCAGCGGCGGAAGAGTTTCGTCCGGCGGCGCAGCGCTCGCGCTCGGGGATCGAAAATATTTTCATGGGGCCGCACGGAATTCGTGCCGGGTGGCGGCTGCTGCTATTTATTTTTCTGATGTTCGTGTGCCTGAAGGGAGAGGGATTTACGCTGAAACATGTTCCGGGCGTGGATGCGTGGTTTAAGGCGCAAAATCCGAACGTGATGACGCCACCGACGACGATCGCTTTCGAGGGCATTCTGTTATTGGCGCTGGTGATCTCGACGGCGGTGATGGCGCTGGTCGAAAAGCGCACCTACGCGGATTATTATTTACCGATGAATCAGTTTTTAGGGAAACGGTTCTGGCAGGGCGTGCCGTACGGGTTCGCAATGCTTTCTTTGGCGCTGGGGCTGATCGCGGCGCTGCACGGATTTTCTTTGGGCAGCGTGGCGCTGCCCGAGGCGGATGCGCTGAAATTTGGAGCGCTCTATGGGATCGCGTTCCTGATGGTAGGATTGTTTGAGGAGTTTTCGTTCCGCGGTTACATGCAGGCGACGCTGGGACCGTCGATCGGGTTCTGGCCGGCTGCGATTGTGCTTTCGTTTTTTTTTGGAGCGATCCATTTGAGCAATGGCGGCGAAGCGTGGTTCGGCGCTGCGATGGCGGGGTCGTTTGGCGTGCTGGCGTCTTTCGCTTTGCAGCGGACCGGGAATTTATGGTTTCCGATTGGAATGCACGCGGCGTGGGATTGGTCGGAGACGTTTTTTTATTCCGTGCCGGATAGTGGATTTTTGGCGAAGGGACATTTGTTGAATTCGACGTTTCATGGGCCAACCTGGCTTACGGGTGGGACGGTCGGGCCGGAAGGCAGCGTGTTTGCATTTTTAGTGCTGATCATTGGCGGCGTGGGGATTCATTTTATATTCCCGAAGAATCAGATTCCTGCGTCGTAGCGGCCGAGTCCGCCGCAGCGTCAAAAGATTTACGCCAGAGACGCCAAGAAAAACGCAGGGCACGGAGAAAGCGGCGCCCTGGCGGGGGATTGTCCTTGAGGCTTTCTCTGCTTCCGTTCTTCCCGCTGTTCTGCGTTTGCTCGTCGGTCGCTGTATAACCTCCTTTTAATCTGCGCATTACTGCGGCTGCGGATGCGCGCTGGAATCCTTTTCCGCTGACGCAGCATCTATCACAAACCGACCTGGAACCTGCTTCCTGGTTAGGGTGTCCGCGCTGGCGGCAATCACTGGTGTGACGATCTCAAGACGGGTTTTGATCGTTACCATTTGTTGCTTACTTCGGGACGCTCATTTGACAAGCGAAGTAGGTGCCGTTAAACTGGGCGGCTTTGAGCGGGCTATTGGGCCTCGCATAGGGACTGAACGATGGATAAGAAACGATTGGAGTATTACAAAAAGAAATTAGCCACGCGGCGCGAGGAATTAGTGCGCGGAATCGCGCGTACCGAGCAGGAAGGGCGCGAGGCGGACGAAGATCCGACGGTGGATCTGGGCGATAAGGCAGCGAATTCCTACACCAAGGAATTCCTGTTCGGCCAGACGCACAACGACCGTTCACTGCTTTCGCTGGTGGATAGCGCGCTGGCGCGCATTAAGGATGGCACGTACGGCGAGTGCAATTCGTGCCACGAAGAGCTACAGCAGAAGAGGCTAGAAGCTGTGCCGTGGACGCGCTATTGCATTACCTGCCAGGAAAAGACAGAGCAGGGGCAGCTTTGACATCCTCCTCTTCCTGAAGGAAGAGGATTCCTACGGCAGAGGCGGCGTGCCGCTTGCTTCGGTGGGTTCCTGGGCTGAGTGCCTTACGGCGCGGCTCATGTCTCCACAGGCGTTACTTTTGGGCTGCGGAGTGGGTTTTAAGATGGCCATAAAGCAAAGGCAAGCCTTAAAGCCTCGGCCTAAACGCCGAGGCTTTACGGCCCAAGTACGGTAACGGCAGGCGGCGGAATTTTGTGGCGGCGGTCCCTGGACGGGGGGCCGCCGTTTTTTTTGGCGCTGCACGGCGGAAAATTCCAGGCAACGGCTTCCCGGTTCGACAAGCCTGAACAGACCCCCGCAAACTTCAAAGACACGTCCCTAGAAAGCAGGCGGCCGCTACAAATTGAACGGCAACATCAACGGCAGGCATGCCGCAAAGGCGGGATCCCCGCTACGAAGTCAAAACCTGGGCTGCCCTGTAGCCGACGCCGACACCGGCGATTTTGGATGCCGCGACTGCGGATGCGCGCGCAAGGAGCACTGGGATTCGGCACGTGGCGCCTACGCGACGCACAAAAGCCTGCGGGTTGACAAGTTGCGAGTTCTGCTGCTAGATGATGTATTGACGACTGGCGCGACCCTGGATTCGTGCGCGCGAGCCCTGAAGCCGGCGGGTGCGGGGATTGACGGTGGCGCGAGTCGTGCCAGGCTGGTCGCCCACGGGTCCCCAGCGGCAGCTGCAGCGAGAATCGGATTCAAGCCGGAGAAACCAACAGGGTGCGACGAGCATCCCGGGAAGCTAGGGAAACCCGTCGAGCGACGCAAAGGCGGCGCAAATGGAAATGCGACTCAAGCATGGCTTACGGCCGCGGCCCGCAATCGGGCTGGGCGGAGTCGCGGCGGATTCTGTCGCCCCGGTAAAACCGGCTGCGAGCCGTCCTTCCGTGATGCAGGCGCCCGTGCTGGTGTTGAACGCGACCTTTGAGCCGATCAACGTGACCGCGGTGCGGCGCGCGCTGGTGCTGATGCTGAAGGGCGTTGCGCAGGCCGAAGAAACCAATCACACCGAAGTGCATTCCACGCAGAAAGCGATTCAGGTGCCATCGGTGATTCGTTTACTGAGCTACCGGCACATCCCGCAGCAAAGTCGGGCGCTCTCGCGGAAAAATATTTTATTGCGCGACCGGAATACTTGCCAGTTCTGCGCGCGGGCGTTCCCTGCTTCGGAATTGACGCTGGATCACGTGATGCCGCGTTCTCGTGGCGGGCGGTCGACGTGGGAAAATCTGGTGGCTTGCTGCTACACGTGCAACAACCGCAAAGGCGATCGCACGCCGGAGGAAGCGGGGATCAAATTGCAGCGGCGGCCGCGGCCTTTTACGCTGCACACTTCGCGGCAGCTGATGCGATTGATCGGACATCGCGACGAAAAGTGGCGCAAGTATCTGTTTTATTGAGCTTTGTGAATTTTTTGCCAGCCTGCATTTTTGTGCAACCTTTTCCAGCCGCAGGCGTCTAATCTTTTAATCGCTTCTAGGACACACCCCGGGAAGTGGTTCTGGCTCAACCCAGGCCGCTTCCCCTCCTTTTTTTTCAACAGATAAATTCCCTCTTCGATAATTTGCTTATCGGCGGAAAATAATTTTCAGGCAGCGGCGCCAATTTTCGGCCAGGCTGGTTCTGGTGACGCGGATTTCGGGCGAGAGATTTTTCAGCAACGTATCCGTGGCGGAATGGAAACGAAGGCCCCGGTGAGACGAGCCGAACGCATGGGATTTCTTTACCGGATCGAGAATCTGCGAGTAGTTATTGCAATACGAGGCCAGTGACTCGTATGGAAGGATACTCTTGATTCCATTCAGCGGGCACATGTTCCAGTGTGACTTGGAATTCGCGGCTCAGGCCGGCGTTTAGCGGCGGGTCTGCTTGGGGCGCGATGACAAATTGCGAGTCGCGCAGGATTACCTGATTGAGGCCGTCGCGAAATTCTACCGTCACTTCCATCGCGCGGATTGTTTGCACGCCGTCGTTCGACATCGTTCCGGTCACGTAGGTGAATTCCTGCTTGATCATGTTGGTCGAGCGCGACATGTGCAAGTCAGTGAAGTGGATGCGCTCGGCGTAGGCTTGTTCGGGGGCAGCGAAGGGAAGCTTCACAGCGGCGGCGGGGCCATGGGAGCCGAGGATACGCGTCAGCAGATAAAATCCGCCAAACAATAGCGCCATGACGATCGCGCCGGCAAGGAATGCTACCGGGAAGCGGCGGCGCTCTGCGCTGTAGGAACTTTCGCCCGGTTCCATGGATTAGATCCCTCTCGAGCCTTAGCGGCCGAACGCCAAACGCTGAATTAGCGGCTCGGGCAAGCCGCCGGCGCCCATGCGTTTTTGCACGGCTTCGATATCGTAGGGTACGCGCCAGAACTCGATCGATTTTTTTGGCAGGTCGGCGATGACGAATGCGGCGCGCGTGTCTCCATCGCGCGGCTGGCCGACGGAACCGGGATTAAGCAGGTAGGTGGTGCCGTCTTCGACGGTTAGTGCGGCGAATTGTTGGCCGCCGGCAGGTTTGAAATGCAGCACGGCGACTTGATCGTTGTGGAGTGTGAAGCCGCCTTGCAGATGCGTGTGTCCGAAGAAAGTGATTTGCGCGGGGGGGTCGAGAAGGCTGTCCAGAGCCTGGGCGGGCGCGAAAACGTATTCGTCTTCATCGCGGAAGGCGCCGTGAACCATGACGAAGCCATTCTCGTTGAGCGGGCCGGTGGGGAGTTGCTCGAGCCATTCGCGATTTTCCGGGCGGAGTTGCTCGCGCGTCCAGAGCGCTACGGCGCGGGCGACCGGATTAAAGTCATCGGCGTTGGCTAGCCCGGAGCCGGCTTTATCGTGATTGCCGCGGATGGTGATGGCGCCGATTTCACGGACGCGGTCCACGACTTCGTTGGGATCGGGACCGTAACCAACTACGTCGCCGAGACAGATTACTTTGTCCCAATGGCCCTTCGCGGCGGCAAGAGCGGCGTCGAGAGCGGTCAGGTTGGCGTGGATATCGCTGAGAATCAGATAGCGCATGCGCTGCCCCCAGAGGCAGGATGCGAATTATAGACGAAGAGGGAGCGGGTTGCACGAAATCGCGCGCGGCAAATCTGGCTGAGGAAACGGGCGGGCAAGGCACTTTACATCCGCACTGCGGGTGAGTTCAGCGGATCAACATGCAATCGCCGTAGCTGTAGAAGCGGTATTCGGAGGCGACAGCGTGGCGATAGGCGCGCAGGATATTTTCCTGTCCCGCGAGTGTGGCGACAAGCGCCAGCAGGCTGGATTGTGGTAGATGGAAATTCGTGAGGAGCTGGCTTACTACGCGGAGGGGTTTGCCAGGGTAGAGGAAGATCGCGGCTTCGGCTTTGCCGGCGGCTAATTTGCCGCCGCCGGCGCTTGACGCGGATTTTTCGGCGGCGTCTTCCAGGGCGCGGACTACGGTGGTGCCGATGGCCAGGATGGGGCGCGATTTATTTTGCGCTTTCGCGATCGCCTCCGCGGTGGCTTCGGGAATTTCGTAGGACTCGACGTGGATTTTGTGGTCTTCCAGGCGCTGGGTGCGTACTGGCTCGAAGGTGCCGAGACCTACGTCGAGGGTGATTTCGGCGATCGCGATGCCGCGGGCCGTTATGCGCTGCAGAATTTCGGGCGTGAAGTGCAAGCCCGCTGTGGGCGCGGCCACGGCGCTTCCCTGGCTTGCGTAGATGGTTTGGTAGCGTTCGCGGTCGGCGGGTTCGTCCGCGCGTTTGATATAGGGCGGCAGGGGAATGTGTCCCAGGCGGTTGAGCGCTTGGTGAAAGCCGGTTTTCGACGTGAAACGCAGGATGCGCAGGCCGTATGCTCCGCGGCTTTCGGTTATGGCTTCGAGGTCGGCGTCACCTGGGCTTTCTTGTTCGCTTGCGCCGAAAATAATTCTTTCTCCCACCGAGATTTTTCTGCCGGGGCGCACCAGGGTTTCCCACGTGTCGGCTGTGAGCTGGCGAACGAGCAGGACCTCGATCGGGGTTTGCAGGTGTTCGTGGCGCGCGGAGTTGTGAATGCCGGGAGGCTCGGCGTGAATTCCGATACGGCGGCCGAACAGGCGCGCCGGGAAGACGCGGGCGTTGTTGAGGATGATCAATTCATCGCCGCGCAGCAGGTCGGGAAATTCGCGGAAGTAGCGGTCGTCCCATGCGCCGGTGAACTTGTCCAGGAGCAACATGCGGGAAGCGTCTCGCGCGGCGAGCGGGTGCTGCGCGATGCGCGCGGGCGGCAGCTCGAAATTTAGTTCGTCGAGGTTCATTGCGTTTCGCGCGTTAGTTCTAGGCTGGCCGCGGACTTCACGACGGAATGGCCGTGACAGCTTTTGCGACAACTGCGTGGCGCGGCGTTACACTACTCTGCTTGCACGCCTCGGGTGGAAGCGCGGAGGAGCGCGAGTGCGCCGGAAGCATTGTAGCGAATCGCTGGGCTAATCCTCGAACGGCAGGCGGGAAACGTGGCGGAAGGGTCGGTAGTGATCAGCACGCGGGGTGTCGAGCGGCTGCGCTCGGGGCATCCTTGGGTATATCGCAGTGACGTACGCTCGGCGCAGGCCGAAGCTGGTGCGATCGTGCGCGTTACGGACGAACGTGGGCGATTGCACGGGCGCGCGTTCTATAGCGACAAATCGCAGATTGCGGTGCGCTTATTGACGCGCGAAAACGTGCCCGTGGACCGTGCGTTCTTCGCGGAGCGATTGCGACGGGCTGCGGCGTATCGCGAGACGGTGGTGGAAAACACCGAGGCCTACCGGCTGGTGCATGGCGAGGCGGACTTGCTGCCTTCGATCGTAATCGACCGTTATGGGGATTACCTGGTGGTGCAGACGTTGAGCCAGGCGTCCGAGCGGCAGAAAGATTTGATTGTGGAGATTCTGGTGGAGCTGTACTCGCCGAGGGGGATTTTGGAGCGCAACGATCCGAAGGTGCGTTTGCTGGAAGGTTTGCCGCAGAGCGTGAGCATGCTGCATGGAGAGGTCCCGGCGGAAGTCCTGGCGAAGGAAAATGGAATCACTTTCGTTTACGACCTGGCGAAGGGGCAGAAGACCGGATCGTTTCTGGATCAGCGCGAAAATCATTGGGCGGCGCGGCGGTATGCGTCGGGCGAAGTGCTGGATTGTTTTAGCTACCAGGGCGGCTTCGCGCTGACGGTTGCGGAGGAATGCGAGCATGTGGAAGGGATTGACATGGGCGGAGCGGCAGTGCAGGCTGCGCGGCGGAATCAGGAATTGAATGCGATTACCAACGTGACGTTTCGCGAGGGGAACGCTTTCGATGTGTTGAAGGAATATGACGAGGTGGGGCGGCGGTTTCAGATGGTGATTCTGGATCCTCCGGCGTTTGCAAAGAACCGCGACAGCCTGGAGGCCGCCACGCGCGGGTACAAGGAGATCAATCTGCGGGCATTGAAGATTCTGGCACCGGGAGGATACCTGGTTACCTGCTCGTGCTCCTACCACTTGAGCGAGGCGCTGTTTCTGCAACTGATCGCCGAGGCCGCTAATGACTCGAAGAAGACGGTGGTGGTCGTTGAAAGGCGCACGCAGGCAGAGGATCATCCGATTTTGCTGACGATGCCTGAGACGCACTACCTTAAGGCACTTATTCTAAAGGTGATAGAATAGAGCAAGATGTGGATCTTGCTGGAGATAATGGAGATTAAAAATACTTGACAGTAGTACACTCATATTTTATTATGTTGGCTGGCTAACATGCTGAAAAGACGCTGCGAGAGGGGCTTTCTGGGGAGCGGGTATCCCCCGACTCTCCTCCCGCGTCAATAGAAGAGAGAAGGCCACATCATGCTGAATTTTGAAAAATTGACTGTGAAGGCGCAGCAGGCGCTGCAAGCGGCGCAGGAAATGGGGGGCCGCGAGGGACAACAGCAAATCGAGCCGCTGCATTTACTCTGGGCACTGCTGGCGCAGGGCGACGGCGTCGTGCCGCCGCTGCTCGAGAAGCTCGGGGTGTCGCCGACGACCTTGGCGAGCGAAGTGGAAAAGCAGATTGCGCGGCTGCCGAAAGTTTCCGGCGTGTCGCAGCAGTATCTGGCTCCTGCGACCAACAAGATTCTGGAGACAGCGTTCGACGAGGCGCACCGTTTGAAGGACGAGTACGTTTCGACCGAGCATATTCTGCTGGCGATTTCCGCGACGGAAAAGGATCCGGCGGGCCAGGCGCTGATTCGCGCAGGCGCGAGCCATGAGGCGATTCTGCAGGCGATGGCGACGATTCGCGGTAGCCATCGCGTGACATCGCAAAACCCGGAATCAACCTATCGCGCCTTGGAGCAGTACGGGCGCGACCTGACGGACCTGGCGCGGCGCGGCAAACTGGATCCGGTGATCGGGCGCGACGAAGAGATCCGGCGGGTAATGCAGATTCTGGCGCGACGCACGAAAAATAATCCGGTACTGATCGGCGAACCCGGCGTGGGTAAGACGGCGATTGTCGAGGGGCTCGCAAGCCGCATCGTTGCGGGCGACGTTCCCGAAGTGCTCAAGCCGAAACGGATCGTTTCGCTGGATTTGTCGGCTTTGGTGGCGGGCGCAAAATATCGCGGCGAATTCGAAGACCGGTTGAAGGCGGTGCTGAAGGAAGTCACCGAGTCGGACGGGCAGATCATTCTGTTCATCGACGAGCTGCATACGCTGGTGGGCGCGGGCGCTGCGGAAGGTTCGATGGACGCTTCGAACATGCTGAAGCCGGCGCTGGCGCGCGGCGAACTGCGCGCGATCGGCGCGACAACGCTGAACGAATACCGCAAGTACATTGAAAAGGATCCGGCGCTCGAGCGGCGTTTCCAGCCCGTGTATGTGGGCGAACCGTCCGTGGAAGACACGATCGCGATTCTGCGCGGGTTGAAGGAACGCTACGAGGTGCATCACGGTGTGCGGATCAAGGATGCGGCAATCGTGGCCGCGGCGATGCTTTCGCAGCGCTATATAACCGACCGCTTTCTGCCCGACAAGGCGATTGACCTGGTGGACGAAGCGGCGGCGGGGCTGCGCATGGAGATTGATTCCCTGCCGCAGGAAATCGATGTGATCGAGCGGCGCATCATGCAACTGGAGATCGAGCGGCAGGCGCTGCGCAAGGAATCAGACGCGCATTCGCGCGAGCGCGTGAAGCAAGTGGAAAAGGAGCTGAGCACCTTGCGCGAGCAATCGAACGCGCTGAAGGGACGCTGGCAGACGGAGAAGGATGCGATTGCGCGCATCCGCAAACAGAAAGAAGAGATTGATCGGCTGAAAACGGAAGAACAGCGATTCGAACGCGCCGGAGATCTTTCCAAGGTCGCGGAAATACGTTACGGAAAACTGGCCGCGGCGGAAAAGGAATTGCAGGCCGCGCAGAACAAGCTGGCCCAACTGCAGAAAGATCAGCCGATGTTGAAGGAAGAAGTCGGCGAAGAAGAGATCGCGAAAATCGTGAGCAAGTGGACGGGCATTCCCGCGGGGCGGCTGCTGGAAGGCGAAGTCCAGAAGCTGGTGCACATGGAAGAGCGCTTGCGCGAGCGCGTCGTGGGCCAGGAAGTGGCGCTCGAGAGCGTGGCGAACGCGATTCGCCGCAGCCGCTCGGGCTTGAGCGATCCGAACCGGCCGATTGGTTCGTTTTTGTTCCTAGGACCGACTGGCGTGGGCAAGACGGAACTGGCGCGCGCGGTGGCGGAATTTTTGTTTGATGATGAGCGCGCGATTGTGCGGCTGGATATGTCCGAATACATGGAGAAGCACTCGGTGGCGCGGATGATCGGCGCCCCTCCAGGGTACGTTGGTTACGACGAGGGCGGGCAACTGACCGAGCAGGTGCGGCGACGTCCTTATTCCGTGGTGCTGCTGGATGAAATCGAGAAAGCGAATCCGGACGTATTCAACGTGCTGCTGCAGATACTGGAAGATGGGCGGCTGACCGACGGCAAAGGCCGCACCGTCGATTTTCGCAACACGGTGATAATCATGACTTCGAACGTAGGCTCGACCGCGATATTCGATTTGATGGAAAAGGATCCGAAGAAGGCGCGCGAGCAAGCCATGACGGCGCTGCGAGAAATTTTCCGTCCGGAATTCTTGAACCGCATTGACGATATCGTGCTGTTCCGTCCGTTGGGGAAGGATCAGATCGAGCACATCATAGATCTGCAGATGCAGCACCTGGTGAAGCGGCTGGGGGAGCGGCAGATCACCTTGCACCTGACGGCGGCGGCGAAGGCGCTGCTCTTTACCGAAGGCTACGATCCTGCTTATGGCGCGCGGCCGATGAAGCGCGCCATCCAGAGGCTGATACAGGATCCGCTGGCCATGAAGATCCTCGATGGCGAAGTGCATCCGGGGGACCAGGTGAGCGTGGACGTGGACGCGAAGACCAGCGAGATGAAATTTACGCGGAAGGCCGCGAAGGCGGGCGCCGCCTGATTGAGTTGATCGGGCGCCAAGGCTGAATCCAATGAAAACACTTAAGACTGCGTTTCTGCTCACGGCGTTGACGCTGCTGTTGCTGTTTATCGGCGAAGCGCTCGGCGGATCGAATGGCATGACGATCGCCCTGGTGTTCGCTGTGCTGATGAATGGCGGCGCATATTTTTTCTCGGACAGGATCGCACTGAAATCCAGCGGGGCGGTGCCGATCAGCCGCGAGGAAGAGCCGCGATTGTATGCCGTGATGGAGCGGCTCGCGGCGAAGGCGAATCTGCCGATGCCCAAGCTATACATGATTCCGCAGGAAGCCCCGAATGCGTTTGCCACGGGGCGGAATCCGAACCATGCGTCGGTGGCGGTGACGCAGGGGCTGATGGAAATCATGAACGATGACGAACTGGAAGGCGTGATCGCGCACGAGCTTTCGCATGTGCGGAATTACGACATTCTGACTTCCTCTGTGGCGGCGACTTTGGCCGGCGCGATCACGTGGATCGGACACGTAGGGCGTTGGGGACTGATGTTCGGCGGTTATGGCGGCGGTGGGCGGAATCGCAGCGGCGGAATCGGAGCGCTGTTGATGGTGATTCTGGCGCCGATCGCGGCGCTGTTGCTGCAGCTGGGGATTTCGCGGCAGCGTGAGTATCAGGCCGACGCTTCGGGCGTGCAGATGATTGGTCATGCGAATGGATTGATCAGCGCGCTGGAAAAATTGGGCGCTTACAATAAGAAGATTCCGATGAATGTGCCGGCGTCTACTTCAGCGTTGATGATCGTGCAGCCGCTGTCGGCGGGACAGTTGTTTGCGGGGCTCTTTAGCACACATCCCCCGCTTTCGGATCGGATTGCGGAGTTGCGGAACATGACGATTACGCGATCCTGAACGTTCCTCACAGCGATATGGGGAGTCCGCGGCGCGACAAATTTCACAAGCGAATTCAAATACGCCGGCCAGAAAACAGGCGGCCGCTACAAGTTCAAGACGAGCGGCAAAGTCAGGCGCGAGACTTCGATACGAGCGCTTGCTAAAACGGACACGGGAACAGCGCGTCCTCCTTGCGCGCTCTAGTACTTCGCAGGGGCCGAGCGGCCCTGTAGTGTCCTTGTTCTTCCACCACGCAGAAATGTTACTGGCACGTAAAAATTGCAGGGGCGAAAGCTTACGAAGACCCTCCTGCACAGTCTCCGGTTTCTCATAACACCCCCATTATCAGCTTATTACGAACGCCTAGCGCAGTGTCCTGCTTTGGTTCTCGGCTTGCACTTCCCTCCGCCGCAAGGGATTTCTGGAGGAGCGAAAAACATGAGTGACGAACGACAGGACGTAGTGATCGCAGACGAAGCCACCGCGCCGCGCTGGGTGGGAATCGTTGTGGTTGCTCTCGCGGTAGTCTCACTGGTAGCACTGGGTGCAGGCTGGACGGCGTCC
>DATNLN010000039.1:0-48108 GCA_035602855.1 Candidatus Acidiferrales bacterium | reverse complement strand
TTTGATTGCGCTTAATACCTCGGTTGTGTTGTGCGGCCTCTGGTGAGCAGTTGATCTGAGATTACCCGCCCTTCAGTTCTCTCCGTAAGTCTTCAGCGTAATTTAAAACAAAGACTGGCAAGACCAGTTTGCAGTGCCCGCACCAGTTGTGTGCAGTACGTGTGTGCGCGCCGCGACGGCTTCCGCCAGATAGAAGGCAACATCCAGATGGATAGTATTACAGAAACATTTTCACAAATGGCGATCTCCGCTTACACGAAAGAGCGGCTGGCATTCGCCAAGTTCTCGATTCCCACGCCCGTGCAGACTGCGGCAATTCCGCAGGCACTGGCCGGGAACGATGTGCTGGCAACGGCGCAGACCGGCACCGGAAAGACGCTTGCGTTCTTGATTCCGGTGATGGAGCGCATGCTGCAGGAAAAAACGCCAGGAATCGCGGCGCTCGTGCTCGTTCCTACGCGCGAACTCGCCATGCAGGTTGTCGAGCAGTACAACGCATTGCGCGGCAAGTTGCTGGGCCCGGCGGCATTGGTCGTCGGCGGATTGTCCGAAGGACTGCAACTCACCAACCTGCGCAAAGGCGCGCGGCTGGTGGTTGCGACTCCGGGACGATTGGAAGATTTCCTCTCGCGCAAGCTCGTGCATTTCCGCGATCTGCGCGTGCTGATCCTGGACGAAGCCGATCGCATGCTGGACATGGGATTTCTTCCCGCGATCCGCAGAATCGCATCCGTATTGCCGAAGGAACGGCAGACGCTGTGCTTCTCTGCGACGCTGGAAGCTTCCGTCGTACATCTCGTCAAGGATTACATGCGGAACCCGGTGCGGCTGGCATTCGGATCCGTGCTGAAGCCTTCCGAGAACGTCCGCGTGCAGGCTTTCGAAGTCGCAAGCGATCGCAAGCTGCCGCTGCTGCATCGTTTGCTCTCCAAGGAAACCGGCCGCTGCCTCATCTTCGCGCGCACCAAGCGCGGAGCGGAGCGGCTGGCCATCACTTTGAGCCGCGACGGTTTCGCCGCGTCCACGATTCACGGCGGGCGCACGCAGTCGCAGCGCACCGCGGCCTTGACGGGATTTCAGCAGGGACGCATACGCGTCCTGGTGGCAACCGACCTGGCGTCGCGCGGGATTCACGTGCAAGACATCGCGCACGTGATTAACTACGACTTGCCGGACATCGCCGAGAACTTCATCCACCGCGTCGGGCGAACGGGACGCGCGGGCGGACACGGCGTGGCTTCCACACTCTTTGGCAGAGAGCAGCGCTCCGAGCTGATGGCTCTGGAACGCACTCTGGGCATCAAGATGGAGCGCATGCGCGCGGAAGGCGACCCGGGCGAGAAGCAACCTCCCGCGGTGAAGAGCGCGCTCGAACGTTTTCAGTCCAACACCAAATCACGCATCGGGCAGCTTCCAGGAGAAATCCTGCAAGCGCAGGTGTAATACCGGCCCCAAATCGGTGAGCAGCGCGGCGTTGCAAAACGCGGCTGCGTCCGGAGACAAAGCAAGGTTTTGATTTAGAAAGTTGCAGACAGAAAGCAGAAAGAGACGGCGGTCCCGCTTGCGGGATCGCCGTTTTTTTTGCAGCGCTAAAATCCTGGAGCGCCGGTGGAGGCGGGGCGGACTTCGCCGGACTCTACGCCGAAGCGGAGGCGTTCGAAGTAGGTTTGGGCGAGAGACATGAGGCCGGTGTAGAGGTAGCCCCAGACGAAAAGCAGCAGGAAGGGGATGGTGGCGTAGTTTTCATTTTGCAGGGCGTAGACTACGGCTGCGGCGAAATACAATCCCAGGAGAACTTCGGCGAAGGGCATCCAACCGGCGCTCTTGTGATATTTTTTCTTGGCCCACACACCATCGCCCTGCGCGCCCGCTTCCACTCGGTATTTTGGCGTGCGTACGAACTCGGATTTCACGCCAACGATCGCTTCGATGACCGCAAGGGCGTTGCGCACGGATAGACCGATGCCCACGGCCATCACGAACGGCAAATACAGGAATGTGCGTTTCCAGGTTTTTGGATAGAGAGCGCGTTCGGCCGCTAAATAGAAAGATGAGATCGAGCAGGTGGATGCGAGAAACAGCGGCAGGTCAATTACCAGTACTTGAAACCAGCCTTGGTAGAAGCGCACGATCATGGCTGGCAGCAGAATCATGGACATCAATACCATCAGCGGGTAGCTGATGTTTGCGGTGAGATGGAAGAACGCTTCGGCCTTCACGCTGCCCGGAACGTTGGCGCGCATCACGCGCGGCAGAATTTTTCTGGCCGTCTGCATCAGGCCCTTGGCCCAGCGGGCTTGCTGCGATTTGAACGCGTTCATTTCCACCGGCAACTCTGACGGACATTCAATTTCCGGCAAATAGACGAAATGCCAGCCGCGCAACTGCGCGCGATAGGAAAGATCGGTGTCTTCGGTGAGAGTGTCGTGCTGCCAGCCGCCGGCATCTTCAATCGCAGCGCGTCGCCAGATGCCCGCCGTGCCGTTGAAATTGAAAAACAGGCCGGTGCGGAAGCGCGCGGAATGTTCGATGACGAAATGCCCGTCGAGGAGGATCGCTTCTACTTCGGTGAGGGCCGAATAATTGCGGTTGATGTAACTCCAGCGCGTTTGCGCCATGGCAAGCGTGGGATCGGCGAAATAGGGCACGGTGCGCCGCAGAAAATCGACCGGCGGAATAAAATCCGCGTCGAAGACGGCGACGAATTCACCGAGCGCGGTGATCAAACCTTCCTGCAAAGCCCCGGCTTTGAATCCTTCGCGGTTGTCGCGATGAATGTAGCTGATGGGCAGGCCGAGACCCTGGTAGCGCTCGACGCAGTTGCGCGCGACTTCCTGCGTTTCGTCGGTAGAATCATCGAGTACCTGGATATCCAGCAACTCGTGCGGATAGTCGAACGCGGCAATCGCTTCGACGAGGCGCTCGATGACGTAACGCTCGTTGTAGATCGGAAGTTGCACCGTGACGCGCGGCCATTGCTTGATTTCCGGAGGCGGACCGGCGACGCACTTGCGATTTTTATAATAGTTGTAAACCAGGGCGTAGCGATGAATGCCGTACATCGCGAGGATCGCCATCACGAAGAAATACGGCAGCATGATCGCGAAATCGAAAGTATTCAGCTGGTAGAGGCCGCGAAACGGATTCAACTGCGCGTCGGTGTTGCGACGCCAATAGTCGGAGAGAGGGTTGTCGACGGCCGGCGTCCATGTGAGCACGGAGCACACCGCCTGCGTCGCCGCATTATGAATCCAGATCAACGCGCACATTCCTCCGGGGCAAACTGCGGTCGAAAGCGCCGAATTGCGATAACGATAGAACGGCCTGGGATGGCTGGGGTATCGCCAAGCTAAGCACATGATTATACGGCAGTAAGGCGCGCTGTCAACGGAGTTCATGTGGGAGCGCCGGAAGCCCGTCTTCAACAATATCGCGGCATCGGCAATCCGGCGATTTCCTCCGGCCGTAGAGCTGTTAACAGAATCATCCGCCAGCTTTGCGGCCGGTAAATTGGCCGCAACATTTTCGTCGTGCGCGTTCGTCGTGCGTTGACACGTGCATGGCCGCGCTCTTACCATGGCTGCGGTTGCGCTGCGTCGAATTCCGGCTTGGCTTAGGAGAAACTTTCCGATGACTGTTTCCTGGAACCGCTTGCCGTTCGCGTTGCTGGTTTTGGTGATGATTGGAGCGGGATTCGCTTTGCTTGAGGCACAATTCGCGGCGCTCGGCGAAGTTCATGCGGCTGGTGCAGGACGCAGTTCGGGCTTGGCGGGTTCGGCGTCTTCGCTATACGCAGCATCTCCAGCGCTGACTACACTGGCTGCGACTGCGGCGCAGCACGGGTCGGATAATCCGATTTTGGCCAAGGCTTACCGGTTTGAGCGTGGGGGGTGGATTTACGTGCATTTGGAGGGGACGCCGCACGATATGGGGTATCAGCACGGATTTCTTTTGGCGACGGAGATTGCGGATGGGTTTGCGGCGGCTAGTCTGGAGATGACGCACAACAGCAATCGGGATTGGGATTTTTTCCGGCGGGCGGCGCGGGAGATGCTTTGGCCAAAGATTGATCCGGAGTACCAGGCGGAGTTGCAGGGGATTGTGGAAGGACTGAGGGCTCGCCAGGTAAAATTGGACCTCTCTGACATTGTGGCGCTGAATGCTTTCATGGAGCTGGGCGATTATTACGTGCCTTGGCTCGACAAGCAGACCAGTGGGCAGACGAGCGGACAGAACAACCGCGAGAGCCAGGACGCGGCCGCAGCGGACACGCACGAAGGGCACTGCAGCGCGTTCGTTGCTACCGGAAGCTACACGAAGGATCACCAGATTGTCATGGCGCACAACAATTGGACCAGCTATCTGGAAGGGGCGCGCTGGAAAATTATTTTCGACATTGCGCCGCAGACGGGCAACCGGATGTTGATGGACGGCTATCCCGGAGTGATTGCGAGCGACGACGATTTCGGGGTTAACTCGGCCGGGCTGATGGTTACTGAGACGACCATCACGGATTTCCACGGCTGGGATCCCAGCGGCAAAGCCGAATTCGTGCGCGCGCGCAAGGCGATGCAGTACGCAGGTTCGATTGATGAATACGTGAAAATCATGCTGGACGGGAACAACGGCGGATACGCGAACGACTGGCTGCTGGCGGACCGCAAGACGAACGAGATCGCGCGCTTCGAATTGGGCCTGAAGCATTCCAAAGTGTGGCGCACCAAGGATGGATATTTTGTTGGCTCGAATTTCGCGAGCGATCCGGATGTGCTGAAGGATGAGACTACGTTCGATGTGACGAACCTGGCGGCTTCGGCGAACGCGCGGCACGTTCGCTGGGACGAATTAATGGCGGCGAACATGGGGAAAATAGATACGACGCTGGCGGAAGGATTTCTGGCCGATCATTACGACAGCTATACCAAGCAGACCGGCGCGAACCGGCGCACGCTTTGCGGGCACGGTGATGCGGCCACTCCGGGTGATCCGGGTTACGCGGCAAAGCCATACAATCCGTTTGGCGCGGTGGAAGGCAAGGTGATGGATGGGCACATGGCGGAGGCGATGAGTTTTGTAGCCCGGATCGGGCATCCCTGCGGCACGGATTTCAAGTCGCAGCCGTTTCTGGATCAGCATCCGGATTACAGGTGGCAAACGTCGGTGCTGACAGACATGAATGCCGGGCCGTGGACGGCGTATCACGCCGGGGATCAAGCGCCGAACCCTTAAGATGGGAATTTATTGCGGGGGTCGCGTGTGAGGTTTTGGGGGCGCGGGAAAATTGGCGCCGCGCGGGACCGCCGGCTGGACTGGGTTGCCGACGGCCCGAGCGATGCCAGCATGAAAATAAACTGCAGCTGACGAGTTAGCTTGCTCCCTGAACTCGCAGGTTGTTGGTGACGGAGAAGACGTTGGGCACGATATTGGCGCGGATTCCGGCCAAATCCTTATCCGTTTGATTGTCCACGACGCCTTCCAGAGTCACGTGGCCGTTGTTCACGATGATGTGAATGCCGGCAATCGTGCCCATGCCGTAGCGCTGCAGGGACGGAAACGAATAGATCTCGCGCAGTTCTGCGCGCCGAATCTGATCGTCGAAGTTGGAAACGGGAAGCACTGCAATCTGATTGTCCACTTCCTCGACGCCCTCGATGTGTTTTACGGCCGACGCGGCCTCATCCTTCAATACGGGACGAACCACTTGGCCCGCAAGAACGACTTTATTTCCCCGCACGGAGTACTCGAGATTGTCGAAAACCGAATACCACGGGAGCATTGCGAGCTGGTGGCGCACTTGATCGGCGAGCCACGCCTCGGAATTCTGGGTCCCGTTCGGGGACTGGTTGCGGTTGGAAGCTGGCGCGGCCGCGAAACCACTCGAGGCCGACAGGCCCAAGCCCATCGCCAAAACCAACGTCCACAACAGCAAGGATGCAAAATTGTTGCAAGCGGCTTTCTTCATGGCCTTTCCTCTCTTTGGCCCCCACAATGTAATTAGATGCGAGGCTGCGCGAGAAGGATTGCGCGCGGCTCAGGCATCAGCGGGACGCCGAGTGACGTGCTTCTTATTGATTTGCAGGATGTTAGCGCCGGTGTCGCGAGCGCAAAATAGGTACTTCGGCGGCTGAGGCCACGTCCTACAAAGATGACCGCGCCCCTGACACGGGCTCGCCGGGCTGCAAGGCGGCGCTGCTATGATTCAATGCACCGGTGCGTTGAGGGCGGCCACCAGTTCGACGAAGGTTTCGGCGTGCAGGGCTTGCTCGATGGCTTCTTTGCGGCTGAACAGTTCGCCGGCATCGAGCAGCAGGTCGTGCTGAGATTGATTGTCTCCGGTGAGAATTAAAATGATCAGCCGGGCGAGTTTTCCGTCGCGCGCATCGAAGTCGATCCCTTGCGCGACTCTGCCAACTACTACCAAGGGCTCGAGCAATCCATTGACGCGCGCGTGCGGAACGGCGAGGCCATTTTCCCAGCCGCTGGTGGTTACCCGCTCGCGTTCCTGCACCAGGCGCAGGAATCTTTCGGGAGAATTGCTGACGGTGTTGGCCGCGGCGATGCACATTTCCTGCAAGACTTGTTGTTTGGTTTGCGATTTGAGCGCGGGGAAGAAGAGCTTGGCGTTGACGGTGTCTTTCAGGGTGATCGTACGGCGCCGGCCAATCAGGAATTTGATGGCGGGCGCGGAAACCAGCGAGGTGAACAGGGCCATGATGACCAGGGCCACGAACATAGTTTCGCGAATCAGGCCAAGCTGCAGGGCGAGAAGGCCGAGAATCATTTCCATGGCGCCGCGCGCGTTCATGGCCAGGCCGACGCCCCAGGAGGTGCGACGGTCCATGCCGCCCAGGCGGGCGCCCATTCCTGCGCCGAGAAGTTTGCCGATGCAGGCTACGCCGATGACGGTGGCGGTAATGGGCAGATTGAAATTGGCGACGAAATTGGTGCGCAGGCCGATGCTGGCGAAAAAGAAGGGAGCGAAGACGTTGGTGACGATGCCGTGGATGAGTTCGGACGTGCGTTTGCGCAAGTGCGTGGATTCGCCGACGGCGATGCCGATGATGAAGGCGCCGAAGACGGCGTGAATACCGGCGTATTCTGCGAAGGCGGCCGCGCCGAGAGTGAGCGTGAAGATGAAGCCGAGAACGCCGCCGGGCCAGCTGGTGTGCGCTTGGATGTGCGGCAGGAGCTTGTCGATCAGCCAGCGGACTACGGTGAGGGCGAGCACCACGAAGGCGATGACCAGCAAGATGGTGCGTTTCACGCCGTCCATGGATGTGCCGGCGCCGTTCATCATGCCCAGGATCATAGAGAACAGGATCCAGCCGACGAGGTCGTCGAACATGGCGGATGACATGACGACCGTGCCCATTTCGCTGCGGAGGAGATTCAGGTCCATCAGGATTTTGGCGATTACCGGAAGCGCGGAGATGGAAAGCGCGGTGCCGACGAAGAGCGCAAAGATCAGGCGGTCGGCACCGGGGGATGCGCCGAGGAAGCTCGGAAATAATCCGGCGGCGCCGAAGCCGAACGCGAAAGGAACGATTACGCCGAAGAAGCTCACGGCCAGCGCGCTCTTTCCTTGGCGGAAGATGCTGCGCAGGTCGATTTCCAGGCCCGCGATCAGCAGAAAAAATACTACGCCGAGGGTAGTAACCGTTTCCAGAGCGATGGGCAGATTGCCGGTGGCGGGGAAAATAAATGCGTAGAGTTGCGGTTTGAAGTGGCCCAAGAGCGTGGGGCCGAGCAGGATTCCGGCCATGATTTCACCGAGGACGGAGGGCTGATCGAGTTTTTGCATCAGTTCGCCAGCGAGTTTGGCTGCGCCCAGCAGCACGGCCAGGGCGATGAACAAGTGCATTATGTCGTGAGGAGCCAGATGCGGCATTCCGCGATGGCCTTGTGGAGCTGAAAATGAGTCGAGTTCGTGTTTAACACGGGCTTGGGCATATCGCAAACAGAATGCGGCGGGGCGATGGAACCAAAAGCGGCGCAGCGGAGGCCCAATTCGGAACTGCTATTCGCGGCGGGGTGGCTTGCGGTTTCGCCATTTGCATTACAGTAACTGGCACTGAGGCGCCTGCTATCTAATTGAGCGCACCACGCTTAGGCGCGCTGGAATTCGTCCGGCCGAGATGCTACAAAGCAGTGAGCTGTGAACAGGTGTGTTTGTGGCCGAAAATTGCAGTGCAAAAGGCTGTAAGATCAACGTCCCCGCAGGGTTAGCCGCGGAGCATCTGTGCATCATGCACTTCACATTATTTATCGAAAACGAATGTGCGGAGATGCGGCGGGAGACGGCGCTCGGCAATACCAACCACGAACGTCAGATGGAATTCATTACGAAGATATCGGGGCGCGGCGAGGCTTTGGTGCACGTAGCTACCAGCGGATTTCCGATGTCCGATGAGCTGAAGGCGCGGGTGCTGAGCACTTTACTGACTTTGATGAACACGCGTGAAAATATGGACCGGGCGGCGATGCGGCAGTCGGCGCAGCGGCGATTTGTTGGCTGATTCTTTCCTGCGCGGCTGAAAACCAACGAAAATCTAGGCACCGACGTAGCGGGCGTAGAGCGAGCGCGCGACTGCGGGATCTTTTGTGCCTTTGACGATGGCGCGGCCGTCGGCGAAGACCGTCATTTCGTACGTCGAGACGCGAAAGCGCAGCAGGAATTCGTTGTGCTGGACGTTGTCCGCGGAGGCTTTGACGATGCGGCGGCCTAGATCGTCGAGATCGAGGCTTCTGCCGCGTTCATGGATCTGCACAGAATCGCGGCCGCACATGGTGATGTGGGGCTGGGCTTCTCCTGCGAGGTAGCTGAATTCGCGGCGCACGCAGGCGCGGCAATTTGGCTGGCGGGCGACGCGGATGGATTGGAAGCGTCCGCTCCAGACGTCTGTCGAGACCAGGCGTCCGTGCAAAGCCTCCGGCCTGCCGGCAAGAATTTTTGTGGCTTCGGCTGCTTCGACAGATGCGATTACGCCGACGGCGGCATTCAGCACGCCAGCGGTGTCACAGGTGGCTTCGGCGCCGATGGCCGCGGATTTTTCGTCGCCTTCGAGCAGGCAGGCCAGGCATGCGGTTTCGCTTGGACGGATCGTCATGGTGACTCCGTAGCTGCCTACGGCGGCGGCGTAAATCCACGGGACGTGGAGCGAGATTGCGGCGTCGTTGAGCAGCAGGCGCGTCTGGAAATTATCGGTGCCGTCCAGGATCAGCTGAAATCCGCCCAGAAGTTCCGCGCAGTTATCCGGGTTGAGGTCGGCGACCATGCCTTCGACGCGCGCATCGGAATTGATGGCGCGGAGGCGGCGCTCGGCGGCGACCGCTTTCGGTAACGCTTCGCGGGCGTCCGCTTCTTCGAACAGGGTCTGGCGCTGGAGGTTTGACGGTTCGACGAAATCGCGGTCAATGATGCGCAGGTGTCCTACTCCGGCGCGCACCAGCAAGTTGGCCACCACGGTGCCTAGCGCGCCGCAGCCCGCGAGCACGGCGCTGGAGGCGAGCAGTTTCTGCTGGCCTTCGTCACCGATTCCAGCGAAGAGTATCTGACGAGAGTATTTTTCGCGCTGTTCGCTGTTCATTCTTGTAGTCTATAAGGGGCGGAGGAACTGTTCTCAATTCAGTATCATAGCGCCTTTTCGCATCGGGCAGGCAACGCGGCTGTGCTAACCTCTGCTCTTACCTCCAAGGCGAATGAGAATTCCATGGATTCGGCTGTGCCCCCAAGCCTGCGCCTCTCACCGGACCGGGACTTGTGGAACGATTTTAGTTTACGGCGCGCTGCTATGCAGCCTCCTTGCCGGCAGATCGGTGCGCGCGCAGGAAAGCGAGATCGAAGGCCAGAGCGTCGCTGAAATACGCATTGTAGATGATACGGGCAACGCGCTGCCGGGTCCCGCACCCTCTCTCCCGCTCGAAGCCGGCAAACCTTTTGACTTTGCGGCAGAACGCGACAGTTTGCGCGTGCTGTATCGCACAGGCGATTTCGCGGACATACGCGTGACGGCCGCCCCGGTAGGTGAGGGAGTGCGGGTTGAGTTCGTCGTGCAGCGCAATTTCTACAACAACGTGGTGCGCGTTGAAGGGCTGAAGGAGCCGCCGACCGAAGCGGCGGCGCTGGCTTCGATGCGGCTGGCTTTGGGCGAGCCTTTCCGCGAAAGTTCTCTGCGCGAGGCCGTTGACCGTCTCAAGGATACGCTCAACAGTGAAGGACTCTACGAGGCCGACGTGAAATGGACGCTGACGCCCCACCCAGCGACGCGCCAAATGGACATAGTGATAACCGTGCAGCCGGGCCGGCGCGCAGTGGTGGGCAGCTTCGTCGTCAAAAATCAGACGCCTTACCCCGACGCCGAACTGATTGCCCGCTCGAAAATAAAACTGAACAAACCGTTTACGTCGGCGCGGGTGACGCGCGCTTCGCAGCGATTGAAAAAGTATCTGGTAAATCAAGGATATCTGGGCGCGGGAATTGAAATCACCGCCGGGAATTATGAGTCGTCTTCGAATCTGGTCGCCTTGAACTATCAGGTGACGACCGGCCCGCGCGTTAGCGTGGCGGTGGGCGGCGCGCATATCAGCCAGGGTAAATTGCGGCAGTTGCTGCCGATCTATGCCGAGGGCGCGGTGGATGATGACCTGCTGCAGGAAGGGCGCCGCAACATTCGCGACTATTTTCAGCGCCAGGGATATTTCGATGCTGACGTCGAGGTGAGTTCTCGCGACGATCCTAAAGCGGGAGTGCGGTTGATCAGTTACGAAGTTACGCGCGGTGACCGTTCGCGGCTTGCCGGCATTTCATTCCACGGCAACAAATATTTCAGCAAGGAACTTCTGGAAGGGCGCCTCGGGCTGCAGCCGGCGTCGTTTGCTTCGAGCGGCCGATTCAGCCAGACGCTGGTGCGCGACGATGGAGATTCCATACGCGGGCTGTATCTTTCCAACGGTTTTCTGGATGTGAAGGTTACATCCACGGTGGACACAAATTATCAGGGGAAGAAGCAGAACCTATTCGTCACCTTTCAGATTGTGGAGGGGCCGCAGACGCTGGTGGAGGACTTGCAGATTAATGGCGCGCATGCCATGAGCAAGGATGCGGTGCTGAATGTGGTGGGATCTTCTCCCGGTCAGCCGTATTCCGCGGCGGCCGTCGCGAGCGACCGCAACAATATTCTGGCGATGTACTACAACGATGGATTTCCGGAAGCGCGTTTTGACGACAGGGCTGTGCCGGGGAACGCGCCCAACCGGATGCGGCTGGCGTATCAAATCACCGAAGGGCCACGCATCAGCGTGGCGAAGGTATTGCTGACCGGCTACCAGTACACGCGGCCGGGAATTATCGCGCGGCAAGTGGTGATTCAGCCGAACGGACCGCTGCGCGAGGGTGACGTAGTGGAATCGCAGCGGCAACTTTACAATCTGGGGGTTTTCACGCGGGTACAAATCGCACCGCAAAATCCTACCGGGACGGATCCGCAAAAGGTGATGGTGGTGGACGTGCGGGAAGGCGGCCGGTACACGATCGGCTATGGGTTCGGTTTCGAAATTCTGCAAATTGCGAATCCTTGCCCCAGCAGCCCGCCGCCCAATGCGCTGCCGTGCAATCCGAACAGTACACGGATCGCGGCAAGCCCACGCGGCATTCTCGAGATTTCGCGCGCGAATATGTTCGGACGGGCGCAGACGCTGACGTTCAAGGCGCGAGCCAGCACACTGCAGTACCGCGCGCTTGCTTCCTACACGGCTGACAATTTTCTGGCGAAGAAGTCGCTGAGTGCGGCGCTGACGGTATTTGCGGATAAGACGCTGGATGTGGCGACGTTCACCTCCATCCGTTACGAAGCTCAATTTCAAATCTCCGAGAAACTTTCGTCATCGAGTTCGCTGCAGTACCGGTATTTTTTCCGGCGCGTGGTCGCCACTAACCTGAACGGCACGATTTCCGAAGATCAGATTCCGCTCTACAGCCAGCCCACGCTGGTGTCCGGGATTGGCGTCACCTATTCGCGCGACCGGCGGGATAATCCGGCCGACCCAAAATCGGGGAACTTCAATACCGCGGACTTGAGCTACGCTGCGACAGCACTTGGTTCCAGCGCGAGTTTTTTCCGTGTATTCGTGCAGAACTCTTCCTACCATCCGTTTGGCCGCGCCTTTGTGTTCGCGCGTTCGACGCGCTTCGGCGTGGAAGTACCCACCGGCACAACGACTGGTAACGCGCCTACGAATTGCGCGCAAGTTACAACAACCGGGGAGATCATTCCATTGCCGGAGCGGTTCTTCGCGGGCGGCGCGCAGTCGTTGCGCGGCTTCAGCCTGAACGAAGCCGGCCCCCGCGATCCTTGCACGGGTTTTCCCATCGGCGGCCTGGCGTTGCTGATATTCAACCAGGAATTGCGTTTTCCGATGAAGCTGCCGTTTATTGGCAACCGGCTGGGCGGAACGGTGTTCTACGACGGCGGCAACGTGTATAGCGACGTGGACCACATCAACCTGGCATGGAAGTCAGCTTCGCCGACGGAGTTGAATTATTTTTCCCACACGGTGGGATTTGGGGTGCGCTATGCGACTCCGATCGGCCCGGTGCGCGTGGATTTCGGCTACCTGCTGAACCCAGCGGAATATTCGGTGACGCCGACGCCGCCGACGGTACCGCCAACGACGAACTTTCGCGTCTCGCATTTCGGATTTTCTTTCAACATCGGGCCGGTGTTCTGATGCGGCGCACTCTGCTGATTTTCGGGCTGGTCGCCTGGAGCGTGGGATTCGCGGCGAGTCGCGCGGGCGCGCAGACCGACACCTATTCGGAATTGCCGCCGGCGCCGGGCGCCGCAGGTGCGTCCGGCTCGTCGGTTTCCTTGGGCGCGCAGCAGGTGGACGGCGTGGCCGCGCGCATCGAGGACGACATCATTACCGAAAGCGAGGTGCGCGAGCTCGGCGCCTTCCAGATGCTGGTCGATGGGAAATCGAAAGCGCGCGCGGAGCTGATCCGCGAGCTCAGCGATCAATGGCTGATACGCACGGAGGCGACCGCGACGAAGTACCCGCAGGTTCCGGCCGCGGACGTGGATCGCGCCTATGCAGAATTCGAAAAACAGTTTCCATCGCCGGAGGAATTCCAGAAACGCCGCGTCGCCGCCGGATTGACGGAAGCGGCTGTGCGCCGCATGGTCGCGCAGCAGCTTTATCTTTCGCGGTTCATTGATTACCGTTTCCGCCCGGAAGCGCAAGTAAGCGATGAGCAGGTGGAGGCATATTACCGCGATGAATTCTCTCCGCAGATAAAAGCACGCAACGAAACTGTACCTTCGCTGGACGACGTGGACGACACGATTCGCGAAGTACTGATCCAGCGAGCCATCAGCGATCGCGCCGCGAAATGGCTGAGCGATTCGCGCGACCGCCTGAAGATCGACATTGTGGCGCGGGGAAGCGGTTCATGAATCGGCTCAGGAAGCTCGGCTGGCCGCATGGGCTTGCTGCCATCGTGCTCGCGATGGGCGCACTTGCTGTGACGGTGTTTTGCATTTTTGAGCTTGGCATCGCGCAACGCTGGGTGCGTAATGCGCTGCTCCATCAGCTGGAGGCGCGGACCGGGGCGCGCGTGGAGCTGGGCGGATTTCATTTGCATGCGCTGCGCTTGCGCGCCGAACTGGATAACCTGACCTTGCACGGGCTGGAAACTTCCTCCGAAGCTCCGCTGTTTCACGCCGACCGGGTGCAAGTGGGCGTCACCGTGCTTTCGTTTCTGCACCGGGAATTCAAGATCGACGAACTGTTGGTGGATCGTCCGCAAGTGAACGTGCGCTATGAAAAAAATGGCAGCAGCAATCTGCCCAGTCCGAAAATTCAGCCAGGCGCCGGCCCGTGGCAGGACACACTTTTTAATTTGCGCATCGGCAAGGTGGAGTTGCGCAATGGCGGCGCAAACTTCAACGACCGGCGCGTTCCCCTGGAGATTAAGGGGCAGAATCTCGCGTTTCTATTGCAATACGTGAAAGCGGCGGACGGGAATGCAGCCTATGTCGGGAACCTGAGCTGGAACCAGGTGGAATTGGATTTGCAGCGGGATGTGCCGTTGCGTTTCGATCTTTCCACGAAATTTGAATTGCACCATGATTCGTTTGAGTTGAACGAACTGGTTTGGAAGACCCTGCACTCGGAGCTGGATCTGCGCGCCGAGCTGCCCAGTTTCGCGCGCGCGGAATGGAACATGCATTATCGCGGCCGCCTGTCGTTGGAAGACGTGCGGAAAATATTTCGCGAGCCGCTTACGCCGGACCTGATTGCGGATTTTTCCGGAGAGGCTCGTTATGCTGCGGGGGATTGGACGGGCAGCGGGCACTTTGACGGCCACGACGTGACCATGCCGTATGAGTGGTTCCATGCGACGGATTTGGAAACCACCGGGAATTACACAATCGCCAAAAACAAGCTGGTGGTGGAAAATCTGGCAATTCGCGCGCTCGAAGGCGCGCTGGATGGCCGTCTGGAAATGGATTTGCCGGCGCTCGAATTCCGCACGCAAACGCATTTTCATCACGCCAGTCTGGCAGAAGCTATTCATGCCGTGAATAACACGGGTTTCCCGATTGATACGCTGCATTGGGACGGCGGCATTGACGTGGATTCCTACAATACCTGGACGGCCAATTTCAAACATTTCACTTCCCGGGGGGAATCGCGCTGGTCGCCGCCGGCCGTGCTGACGCCGGGAATGATTCCTGTGAGCGCTCGCATTTTTTACGACTACTCGGAAGACAGCGAGATTTGCGCGCTGGACCACAGCGAAATCACCACGCCGAACACGCAACTGGAATTTGACGGAGCGCTGCGGGGCCTGGACACCACACTGGAATTGGACCTAAAGGCGAAGAATCTGTTGGAGTGGGACGATTTTATTAACCGCTTGAGCGGAGCGGATGCGACTGCGACGCGCGTCGCCGGCAGCTTGGCATTTCGCGGACGTATCCTGGGACCCATTTCCGGACCTACTTTCTCCGGACACGTTCGCGCGGCGGACGCGCATTACGACAACTTGCAATGGGACGAGATTTACGGAGACCTGGATTATTCGCTGGACGAATTCAAGTTCAGCAAAGCGGTGATGAGGCGAGGGCAGGCTTCGGTTAGTTTGGATCTTTCGATGCAACTGGACAGTGACTGGAGTTTTGTGCCGCAGAGCGCCTGGTCGCTGATGGCGGAAACGGCGCACGCGCCCAGCGCAGACGTGCAGGCGATGTTCGGCACCTCGTACCCCGTCACGGCTTCGATTTCCGGCACGTTGAATGGCGGCGGCACCCGAGCGTTGCCGCTGCTCGATGCGAGCTTGATTCTGGACGATATTGAAACCAAAGGGCTGCATTTTGACAGGATGAGCGGCAACTTACATTTGGCGCGGGACGAGGTGAGGCTATCGCGCGGGGAATTGCAACGCGATACCGGACGCGTCTCCGGGGAAATTCTGTATCGTCCGAAGGAAGAAACTACCGAATTCAATCTTAGCGGGGCGGGGATACTTCTGGAAAAGATTCAGGCGCTGCAAAATTCCTCACTGCCGCTTGCGGGACGGCTGGATTTTGCCTTGCGCGGAAGCGGGCCGGTGCGCGCGCCGTTGGGCCAGGGCGATTTTCACCTGGTCAATTTGCGCATCGGAACCGACGAGGAAGGAGATTTCCACGGGAAGCTGGATTCCGACGGGCACAGTGTGCGCGTGGCGCTGAATTCGGAAGGAGCGCATGGGCAATTGCAGGGCCAGCTGAGCGTGGGATTGTCGGGAGACCAGGAAATTTCCGGGCGGCTTTCGGTTGCGCAGTTCGATCTGGATCCGTTGTTTTCAGCCGGGTTACATTTGAAGAACCTGACGGGCCACAGCGTGGTGGACGGAAACTTCACGTTGGCCGGAGCGCTGCGCAAACCGGATTCGCTCGAGGTGAACGCGGACATTTCGCGTATCTCGCTGGCCTATTTGTTCGTTTCGTTGCAGAACGAGGGCCCGCTGCAATTTACATATCATCGAAACGAAATTCGCATCGCGCAGGCACATTTACACGGGACGGATTCGGATTTTCAGATCAGCGGGTCGGCGCGATTTGACCGCGAACGGCCGGTGCACGTGACCGTCACGGGGGCGGTGAATCTGGGTTTGCTGAAGGGAATGATGCCGGACCTGCACGCGCAGGGAGAAGCCAATGTGAACGTCGCGGTCGAGGGCACGATGTCGAAGCCGCGCATCACGGGCCGAGCCACCGTACGAGACGCGTCCGCGAACTATTCCGATTTTCCAGTGGGCCTCAGCCACTTGCACGGCGATCTGGTTTTCGACCGCAGCCGCTTGCTTTTCGAAAACGTGACGGCGGACTCCGGCGGCGGGCAGCTGACTTTGAACGGCAGCGTGACGTATGGCGAAGAAGGTCCGATGCGCTACGAAATTTATGCGCGGACGCCGCAAGTGCGTATTCGTTATCCCGCGGGGATGAGCTGGCTGACGGGTGGAACTTTGCAGCTGGTGGGGACGACCGAGCGCGCGGTGCTGAGCGGGAACGTGGAACTGAAGCGGCTTTTGTTTGCGCCGGGCGCGGACATTACTTCGTTTTTTGGGGCATCGCCGGATACTTCGGCTGCGGCTGCGGCTTCTTCGGCGTTCATGCGAAATCTTACCTTCGACGTGGCGGCGCATACCAGTCCGGGGGCGCGGATTGAATGGACTGGCGCGCAGGTGGAAATTGATAGCGATTTGCATTTGCGCGGGACCTGGGACCGGCCGATTTTGCTCGGGCATATTCACTTGCTGGGCGGGGAGATGTCGTTTCGCGGAAATACGTTCACTTTGACGCGCGGGGACGTTAATTTCGCGAATCCTTTTCAGCTGGATCCGGAATTGAACATTGAGGCGACTTCCACGATCAGCCAGTATCTGGTGACGATCAATTTTTCGGGGCGGGCCAGCAAGCTTTCTTTGAGTTACCGCTCGGATCCGCCTCTGCCTGATACGGACATTATTGCTTTGCTGGCGCTGGGGAGCACTGGGCAAGAGAGCGCGTTGCGTTCGACTGCGGCGGGATCGAACTACGGGGCGACGGCTTTGCTTTCGGAGGCGGTTTCGAGCGGAGTGGGCGGGCGCATCGAGCATCTTTTTGGGATCAGCCATTTTCGGATTGATCCGTTCCTGGCTGGGACGGCTACGGAATCGAACGCTTCGGCGCGCGTGACGATTGAGCAGCAGTTCACGCGGGATCTTACTGTGACTTATTCTTCGAATGCGGCTTCGGACCAGGAGCAGTTGATTCAAGTGGAGTATCACGTGAAGCGCGATCTTTCGATTGTGTTTTTGCGGGATATTAACGGCACGTACGGCCTGGACATCAAGTTCGTGAAGCACTTCCGCTGAGCGGCGCTTATGCCGGCATGGTGAATAGCGATTGGGGCGTGAGGTGGACGCGCCAAGGCTGCGGGCGATCACGCAAGCGTTCCCATTTTTCTTTGAATACTTCGGCCTGCAGCTGGGGTTCGCCGGCTGCGGCGCGCTGAGAATCGAGGCTCAGAAAGAGCGTGATGCGAAAGGGTGTTTCCGAGGTGCGTGCAATCCAGCAGGGGAAGACATTGGGTTCTTGGGCGGCTTCATTGGCGGTTTCTGGAAAATCGATGTGGTGGGCGCGGATGCCCAGGTACTTTGGCGCTTGGCCGGGCTCGTTCGCCAGGCGCAGGCGGCAGTTCCAGTCGAGGGCTTCTAGGGTGCCGTCGGCGTTCGCTTGCGCACGGGAAATATTTTTGCAGCCTGTTAGGCGCGCTACTTCGGAGCTGGGCGGGCGGCGGAATATTTCTTCTTTGGCTCCGAACGCAGCTACGCGACCGCGCGCCAGGACCAGCAATTGCTCGCCGAGACGGTAGGCTTCTTCCATGTTGTGAGTCACAAGGAGCGCCGGCCGGCGGTAAGTCGCGAATGTTTCTTGCAGTTGCGCTTCTACTTGTCCGCGCAGATGCGTGTCGAGTGCGGAAAGAGGTTCATCGAGCAGCAGGGCTTCGGGCTGGATTGCGAGGGCGCGCGCCAGGGCTGTGCGTTGCTGTTCACCGCCCGATAGTTCGCGGGGATAACGCGGCTCGAGTCCCGCGAGGTGCGTGCGCGACAGCAGGGAAGCGGTGCGCGCGGATTGCTCCTCGCGCGGCAAATCTCGCAGGCCAAATGCGATGTTTTGCGCGACCGTGCGGTGCGGAAACAGCGCGTAATGCTGAAACAACATGCCGATGCGGCGCGCGCGCGCGGGAATTCCGACATGCTGGGTTGAATCGAAAAGGACGCGCTCGTTCAGCGTGATGCGGCCGCGGTCCGGCTCCTCCAGGCCGGCGATGCAGCGCAACAGCATGGATTTGCCCGCGCCTGAAGCTCCCAGAATGCTCAGCGGCGTTTCTGTCGCGTGGAACGCGACCTCGAGCGTGAACTCCGCGAGCTTCTTTTCGATTTGGACTTCCAAGGCCACCATCAGTGCTG
This sequence comes from Candidatus Acidiferrales bacterium, assembly GCA_035602855.1. Taxonomy (GTDB): domain Bacteria; phylum Acidobacteriota; class Terriglobia; order Acidiferrales; family UBA7541; genus Palsa-295. The sequence goes on along the minus strand of DATNLN010000039.1, from coordinate 29,612 downwards.
CCCCCAGCGTTCGCGGCGCAAGCGCTGCGCGTGCGTCCAATAGTAAAGCCCGCCAAGCAGCGCGATGGAAATGCCGACGTCCACGGCGCACCAGGCCATGGCGCGCTGAATTTCGTTTGCTTCCACGGCAAAATAGATCGCGATGGGAATTGTCTCGGTTTTTCCTGGGATGTTTCCGGCGAGCATCAGGGTAGCGCCGAATTCTCCGAGGGCGCGCGCGAAAGAAAGAATCGTACCGGCCAGCACTCCGGGCCAGGCGAGAGGCAGGGCGATTTCGCGAAAAATACGGGCTTCGGATGCGCCCAGGGTGCGCGCGGCTTGTAGCAGGTGCGGGTCCACTTGCTCGAGGGCGGCGCGCGCGGTGATGTACATCAGCGGAAAAGCCACGACTGTCGCGGCGATTACCGTCGCGGGCCAGGAAAAGACCACGCTGGCGCCAAATTGCAGCAGCAACTTGCCGAGCGGGCCGTTGCGGCCGAAAAGCAGCAGCAGAAGAAAACCGACGACCGTCGGAGGGAGCACGAGCGGGAGAATAAAAATTCCGTCAACGAGCGCCGCGCCGGCGCCGGCGCGATTCTGCCGCCATGCAGCGGCTGCCAGGCCGGCCAGCAGCGTGACGGCGGTCGCCGTCAGGCTGGTGGCCAGCGAGATCAACACAGGAGACCAATCCATCGCGAAAGGATTGTAGCTGGATCAGTTCTTTACGGCTGGTTTTTCGGCGGATGTGAAGCCGTACTTCTGGAAAACGGCGCGGGCGTCAGGGCCTTCGAGGAATTCCACGAAGGCGCGGGCCGCGGGCTTATTTTTTGAGTCGCGCAATACCGCGACGGGATAAAGAATCGGATCGTGGGAATCCGGGGGAGCAATTGCGATCACGCGTATCTTCTTAGAGGTGTTGGCGTCGGTTTGATAGACCAAGCCCGCGTCGGCGTTGCCTGTCTCGACGTAGGTGAGCACGGCGCGAACATCCTTCGCGTAAACCACTTTCTTCTCTACCGCCGCGAACAGGCCCAAATGTTCCAAGGTCTGCTGCGCATACATTCCGGCCGGTACCGTGCTGGTTTCGCCGAGCGCGATGTTCTTTACGCCCGGGTTGGTGAGGTCCTGGAAACTATGCAGGGTCGTGGCCTGCGCCGGCGCGATCAAGACCAGCGCGTTGCCCAGCAGATCGTGGCGCGAGTCCGCGTCGATCAAGCTCTGCGCCGCCAGATCGTCCATCTGTTTTTCAGCCGCGGAAAAGAAAACATCCACCGGGGCGCCTTGTTCGATCTGGCGAGCCAGAGTTCCCGAGCCGCCATAGTTGTAGGTAACGGCTGTACCGTTGCCGCCGTTCTTGCGATGTTGCTGCACCTGGAAGATTGGGCCGAGTTCGTCCAGCGCATCCTTCAGGCTGATCGCGGCGGAAACGGTGATCGACGCGGTTTCTTGCGGGGCCCCGTGCAGCGCAAAACTTCCGACTGTGCCTGCTAGAACGGAAAACAGGAGGCTCGCGATGACGAGCCTCCTCCCTATGAATTCACTTTTGTGTCGCAACATGATCGCGACTCCTTCCTGCTCGCACCACGACATGATTTACTTTCCGAACTACCTTGCGCGCTACTTTCCAGGCCCTGCCGGCTTCAGGGTAGAAGGCGGCGTAGCCGGCTGCGCTCCCGGAGCGGGCGCGGCCGGAGCGGGCGCGCTTGACGGCGCTGGCGCCGAACCATCGGCCGGCAGCATCTGCTTCAGTTGCGGATACTCGTCGGACATGCTGCGCAAAACGGCAAGCGCCACCGTGGTTTCAATCTGCTGGCCGGCGGTGCGCGTCTGCTGATCCACATCCGGCATTTCCTTCACCATGCGCTGGCCGAGCGGCGATTCGTAGAACTTGGTCAGCCCCTGAATATCTTCCATGGAAAAGTGCTTGGCGTAGATGGCTACAATCGCGTCGTTGACGGCCGTGGGCGGAAGGCCGGCGTTGAATTTTTGCGAGAAAGTGTCCATGAATTTCGGCAATTGGTCGGCGGGAAGCGCGCGGCCCACGCCGTTGTGAACTTGCCCGGTTATGAAATTCGCGATGTTTTCGCCCATCTTGGAACTTTCGGTGATGTCCATCAGGTGGCGAATCGCAGCGTCCTTTGCAGGGTCAATTTTTTCGGCAGGCGGCGGTGTCTGCGCGGCCGGTTTTGCTGGAGCCGCCTGTCCGGGATTGGCGTGCGGCGCCAGAGTGGGTGTGGTGCTGGGCGTGGAGGTTTGCGCCAGCGTCGGTCCCGCCGAACATAACAGGCCGGCGAGCACGGCTGTTCGTAGCTTCATGGAATTCTCCTGTTATTCGCTGCAGGGTCTGGGTCACTCCTGCGATGATAGGCGAATCTAAGAATCGTATCGAACGTGAGCGGCAGATGCAATTCGGGGCCGCGATTCGCGGCTGCAGATCGCGGCGTCATCTTGACCAGCACGGCAACGAAGAATCTCTCTGCGTCTGGCGCGCTTGCCGATGCTCCCATCGTAGAGAGATCGGTCGCCTGCTCGCGCGGGTTCCGGATGACGGCGCGGGCGGTGGCAGGGTCGCCTTTGCCTGTGATAACTTTTCAAGTGGGGGCAATCCTTTGCGCAACTTTGTCACGCAGCCCGTCACGATTATCGTCAACAGCCATCTCGCGGGTCGCCTCGGGCATGGCGCCGCGCCGGGCGACTGCGCCAGGATCTTGCGGCGATGATGTTCGGCGGCGTCTCATCCTCGACTGCGATCCCCGATTTCGCGACGGCGCGCGATGAAATGGTGGCTCGGCAAATTCGGGCCCGCGGCATCCTCTCGCCACCCTTGCTGGAAGCGATGAGCACCGTGGCGCGTCACGAATTCGTCCCTGCGGCGGCGCAGGCTTCGGCTTATTGCGATGAGCCGCTGCCAATCGGCGGCGGGCAAACGATTTCGCAGCCTTTCATGGTTGCTTTGATGACGAACGCCTTGCTGCTCACAGGCACAGAGCGCGTTTTGGAAATTGGCGGTGGCTGCGGGTATCAAGCGGCCGTGCTGTCGTTGCTGGCGCGAGAAGTGGTGACCGTGGAATTGCAGCCGGAACTCGCTTGCGCCGCGCGCGAGCGTCTGGCGCGGCTTGGTTACGCCAGGGTGCGCGTCGAAGAAGGCGACGGTTCGGTGGGCTGGGCTGCTGGCGCGCCGTATGATGCAATTCTGGTTTCCGCGGCCGCTCCGGCGATTCCTCCGCCGCTGATCGAACAGCTGGCAGAAGGTGGTCGGCTGGTAGTTCCCGTGGGCGGTTCCGACCGGCAAGATTTGTTGCGAACGGTGAAACGCGCGGGTGGGCTGGCGCAGGAATCTTTGTGCGCATGCCGGTTTGTGCCGCTGCTCGGCCGCCACGGATGGCCCAGCGGCATTCCGGATGCGTTACAGGGAACCGCGGCGCGATGAACCTGCCTGCTTCCGTGCCTGAACTTTCCATCATCATTCCTGCTTACAATGAAGAAGGCCGATTGTCGCGGACCCTGGCGCGGATTCGCGAATATTTTGCGGGTCGCCGCGTGCCGCCTGGCGTTGCGCCGAGCATTTCGATGCAGCAGCTGGAGATTCTGATCGTCGACGACGGATCGAAGGATGGCACGGCGCGGATTGCGGAAGAATGGGCACAGCAGATGCCTGCCGTGCGCCTGGTTTCGAATGGAGAGAATCGCGGGAAAGGCTACAGCGTGCGGCACGGGATGCTGCAAGCGCGCGGGCGCATCGCTTTGTTTACCGATGCGGACTTGTCTTCGCCGATTGAAGAGATCGAAAAGCTGCTGCGGGCGCTGGCCGGCGGCAGTGATATTGCGATCGGCTCGCGCGCGCTAGACCGCTCGCTGATCTCGGTTCACCAGTCGCGGCAGCGCGAACTGGCCGGAATGGTCTTCAACGGATTCGTGCGCGTGATTACCGGGTTGCCGTTTTCCGATACGCAGTGTGGGTTCAAGATTTTCCGGCGGGAGCCTGCGCGGATTGTTTTCGAGCAGCAGCGGATTGAGCGGTTCGGCTTCGATCCGGAAATTCTATTCTTGGCCAAGCGCCACGGATTGCGCACCTCGGAAGTGCCGGTACGCTGGGCGCACGACGCAGCGACCAAGGTGCAAGTGCTGCGCGACAGCGTGATGATGTTTAGCGATCTTTTGTTTATCCGCTGGAATTGGCTGCTCGGCCGCTACCCCAAAAAAAACGGCGCGTGCTAGGGATTTCGGTATTATGCGTCGCTGAATGATTGGCCGCGGGGCTGATCTTTCGCAAGCGGCGGCGGAGCGGTCGGCTCGCTCAAATCCTTGGTCCAATGCCAGTTGCGAATTTCCGGCAAGTCCTGGAAATGTTCGCGGATGTAGGCGTGGTGTTCGTACAATTTCCGGTTGAACATATCAATCGCGTCGGAGGCTTGCGAGCGCAGCCGCGGAACATGTTTGAGCGCGTCAATCGCCAGGTGGAACCGGCTCATTTTATTCAGCACCACCATGTCGAAGGGAGTGGTGGTGGTGCCCTCATCGTTAAACCCGCGCACATGGAAACGGCCTTCGTTCGCGCGCCCGTGGACCATGCTATGGATCAGCCAGCGGTAACCGTGGAAAGCGAAGACGACATCCACATCGCGGGTGAATAGCGCTTCGAAGGATATATTGTCCATGCCGTGGGGATGATCGTCCGGACTCATCAGCGAGTTGAGATCCACCACGTTCACGACGCGCACTTTGATGCCGGGGACGTGTTTTTGCAGCAGCCACGAGGTGGCGCAGGCTTCGATCGTCGGCACATCGCCGGCGCAGGCAAGGACGATGTCCGGCTGCGTGCCGCCGTCGTTGGTTGCGAAATTCCAGATGGATGCGCCCTGGGAGCAGTGGGCGAGTGCTTCGTCGAAGGTGAGCCATTGCAGTTGCGGTTGTTTTCCGCAGGTGACGACGTTGACGTAATTGCGGCTGCGCAGGCAGTGATCGACAACGTTGAGCAGGCAATTGGCATCGGGCGGATAGTAAACGCGGGCGACTTCGCTGCGGCGTTGCAGCGCGTTGTCCACAAAGCCCGGGGCTTGGTGGCTGAAACCGTTGTGATCGTTGCGCCAGGCGTGGCCGGTGAGGAAGACATTTAAGGAAGCTAGCGGGCGGCGCCAGGGAAAATCGATGCATTGTTCGAGCCATTTGGCGTGCTGCGTGACCATGGAGTCCACTACTTGCGCAAACGCTTCGTAGGAAGACCAGATGCCGTGGCGGCCGGTGAGCAGATAGCCTTCGAGCCAGCCTTCGCAGAGATGTTCGCTGAGGACTTCGAGGACGCGGCCGTCGGGAGCGAGATGATCGTCGATCGAGACGGTTTGCTCCATGGTGCAGCGATTGGTGGCATCGAAGACGGAGTTGAGGCGGTTGGAGTTGGTTTCGTCGGGACAGAAGAGCCGGAAATTAGCGGGATTCTGTTTGATTACGTCGCGCAAATATTCGCCGAGTTTGCGCGGGGCTTCGGCGACGACTTGGCCCGGGCCGGGGACTTCCAGGGCGTAGCGCGCGAAATCAGGCAGGTCGAGGGCTTTCAGAACGCGGCCGCCGTTGACATGGGGGCTGGCGCCCATGCGTTTGTTGCCGTCGGGTGCCAGGGTGGCTAGTTCCGGGATCAGGCGGCCTTGCGGGTCGAATAATTTTTCGGGCTGATATTGGCGCATCCATTCTTCCAGGAGTTTCAGATGCGCGGGTTCTTCGCACACGTTCGAGAGCGGAACCTGGTGCGCGCGGAATGTGCCTTCGACGGGGGTGCCGTCAACTTCTTTGGGGCAGGTCCACCCTTTGGGGGTGCGCAGGATGATCATGGGCCAGGGCCGCAGGATGGCTTTGCCCCGCGCGCCGTCGGACCGCGCGTCCTTTTGAATCGCGCGAATTTCCGCGTAGCAGCGATTGAGCGCGGCGGCCAGCTGCTGATGGACGATGGCGGGATCGTCGCCTGCGACGAAATATGGCGCGTAGCCGTGACCTTGAAATTGTAGGGCGAGTTCTTCGTCGCTGGAACGCGCCGTCACGGTGGGCCCGGAAATTTTGTAACCGTTCATATGGAGGATGGGAAGCACGGCGCCATCGCGCGCGGGGTTCAGGAATTTCACGCTCTTCCAACTTCCTTCGAGTGGGCAGGTTTCCGCTTCGCCATCGCCGACCACGCAGGCGACGATCAAGCCGGGATTATCGAACGCGGCGCCGAATGCGTGCATCAGTGAATAGCCGAGTTCGCCGCCTTCGTGCATGGAATTGGGCGTGTGCGGGCCGCAGTGACTTGGAATTCCGCCGGGCGTGGAGAAAGAGCGGAAGAGGAGGCGCATGCCGGCAGCGTCTTGCGTGATTTCCGGATGCACGTCGGTGTAGGTGCCTTCCAGATAGGCGCAGGCGTTCAGGGTGGGACCGCCATGGCCGGGGCCGGAGATATAGATGATGTCGGCTTGCGTGTCGCGGATCAGGCGGTTCAGGTGGACGTAGATGAAATTTTGTCCGGCAGAAGTGCCCCAGTGGCCCAGCAGGCGCGGCTTGATGTGGGCTTTGCTCAGGGGTTCGCGGAGGAGCGGATTATCGAGCAGGTAGATTTGGCCGACGCAGAGATAATTTGCGGCGGACCAGTAGCGCTGCATTTTGTCGACTAGGTCGGCGGAGAGCGGGCCGGTCGGTGCGGGCGCTGATTCTTTTGCGGGCTGCGATTTTGTCGGCGGAGCTTCTATTGCGGTGGAGAGCTTTGGGTCAAATGTGAACATGACATCCTCAGTTCGTCTTCGGCTTGGCTTGGCCGAGAACGGATTGTACGTGCTTGACGATCATAAGATCTTCATTGGTTTGTATGACGCGGATGTTCACGCGGCTGGCGGTTGTGCTGATGACGGGGGCATTGGCTGCGTTTTGCGCGGCGTCGATCTGAATTCCGAGCAGCTCCAGGCCGCTACAGATTTTTTCGCGAATGGCTGGGGCGCGCTCGCCGATTCCTCCTGTGAAAACCAGGCCGTCCAGTCCTGCGAGCGCCGCGGCGTAGGCGCCGATATATTTTTTTGCGCGATAGCAGAATAAATCGACTGCTTCGGCTGCGTGTGGGTCTTGTTTTGCTTTTTCCAGCAGCGAGCGCATGTCTCCGCTGGTGGTGGAAACTCCCAGCAGGCCTGATTGCTTGTTCAGGAGCGCAGCGGCTGCTTTCGCGGACATTTTTTCCTGCGCGAGAAGGTACAGGAGCAGGCCCGGGTCCACGTCGCCGGAGCGCGCGCTCATCACCAGGCCTTCCAGGGGGGTGAATCCCATGGATGTGTCCATGCTCTTGCCGTTTTGCAGCGCGACGATGCTGGCGCCGCTGCCGAGGTGCGCGATGAGGACGCGGCCGGCCGCGAGTTTGGGATCGAGGTTACGGAGTTCGCCCACGATGTATTCGAAAGAAAGACCGTGGAAACCGTAGCGGCGGATGCCTGCGTCGTACAGGCGGCGCGGCAAGGCGTACATTTTCGCTACGGTGGGGAGCACGCTGTGAAAGGCGGTGTCGAAGCATGCTACTTGCGGCAGCTTTGGAAATTTTCGCGCGACAAACTGGATTCCCTTGATCGCGGCGGGGAGGTGATCGGGATCGAGCGGGACAAGTTTCTTGAGCGCGGACAAGAATTTCGCTGTGATGCGCTGCGGCTGGGTGTAACGCGCGCCGCCGTGAACCAGGCGGTGGCCTGCGGCTTTCAGCCCGGAAAGGTATTGGTATTGATCGAGCCACGCGAACATTGCTTCCAGCACGGCGTTCGAGTCTTTGCCGTTTACTTTTGAATCGAGCAAGGACGCGCCATGCGCATCGGCAATCTTCAAATGCGCGCTTCTGGCCCCGGTATAAGCTACTGAAATCGAAAGCAAAGCTTCGTTGCGCGCGCCGACTTCGTAGAGGGTGGATTTCAACGTCGCCGACCCTCTGTTCATCGTCAAAATTCGCTGCTGCTGCGAAGCCATATCCCGAGAAGCCTCAAGTTGGCGCGCGCACTTTTTAATCGAGCGTGGGCGCCCTGTTATTTTACCGCTGCGGGCGGTGTTTGCGATTCATCGAGGAGTTCTTTCAGGTATTGCTGCCAGAGGGCGGCCCAGGTGTGAGTGCCGTGGCCGTGGGTCTGCGCGGAGAGTGGCAGGAGGACGAATTTGCCGTTTTTTACCTTTTGGATTTCGCGTTCGGCGATGCCTAGTTCGGGTGGGTTAATGAAATCGTCGGCGGAATTGACGAACATCACAGGGACCGTAATTTTTCCGAGGTCGGCGGAGGGATCGTAATTGCGCGAAGAATTCACGGCGTAGAGCAGATCGTTCGCGTCCAGAGTTTCGGTTTCGCGCTTCATCACGTCCTGCAGCCAGCGGTCGGCGGCGTCGCGCGTGGGCAAGCTAAGCTGCATGGGGAGCGGAGCGCTGCCGGCGAGGAGCAGCATGTCCGCGGCGATTTCCAGGCCGGCGCGGGGCTCGGTAGTGTAGTCGCCGTTCTGCCAATCGGGATCCTGGCGAATTCCGGACATCAACATTTTGCGCCAGAGACGATTGCGGCCGGCGATTTGCACGGGGAGGCAGGCGAGCGGCATGAGCGCGTCCATGAAATCGGGATAGGTTTCGCCCCAGATCCAGGAGTGCATGCAGCCCATGGAAGTTCCCATGATCAGGCGGAGGTGATTAACCTTAAGGCCTTTTTCGACGAGCTCGTGCTGCGCGGCGACCATGTCGTCGTATTCGTATTGGGGGAAATGCGCGTGCATGCCGTCGCTCGGCTTGCTGGATTTTCCGTGGCCGATGCTGTCGGGCAGGATGATGTAGTAGCGAGTGATGTCCAGAAGCTGGCCGGGGCCGTAGAGGACGCCGGCAAATTGGGGCGCGAGAAAATTTCCGCCCCAGCCGCCGGTGCCGTGGAGGATGAGGACGGCGTTCGTGACCCGGCCGTTAGCATCGCGCAGGGGAGTGCCCAGGGTGCGGTAGTGCAGGCGCAATTCGGGAAGAGTTTCGCCAGATTTGAAGTGGAAGTCCTGCGCGACGAAGTCGGCTTCGACGGGCTTGTAGGCGCTGCTGGAGGCCGGGTTGGCTGGTGCGGGTTGCGCGACGGGCGGAGGGGCTTGCTGCGCGCGCGATGCCGGCGCGAATAGCGTGAGCAGCGCGAGCGCGAGCGTTGTAAATCCCAAACTGGGAGCTTTGCGTCTTAGAGCTTCTCGCATGGAAGACTGCTGCATCGCGCTCATGGTCGTTTCTCCTCTGCGTGACACTTTAGCACGGGAGGGCGCGACGGATTATCGCGCAGCGCGGCGATGAAACGATTCGCGCATTGGCGTCACTACCGTACAGGGCGAAAAAGAGGAGGCGTGAAGGTGAGATACGAATCATGGACTACAACTTCGAGCGACGGAAAAATCGTGCGCTTTGCTTACAAGGAGCTATCGGATGGCGTCGCGGGGATCTCCGCGAAAACGGACGGGAGATTCGTGATGATCGTGCAGAGGAGTATTCGCGCGCCGCTGACGCGAAAGCAAGTGGAGGCTGTTTTCGAGCGAGCGAGTTTTGATGGAAGCGAGCTGTGAGCTCGGAATATCTTGACGGTTCGCTCTGGCGATGGGACTGCGAAAAGCTGACCCCTCATGCGCTGGCGCGGGTTCGGGATGACAGCCTTTTTCCTGTGAATCGTTATACCTTGACGGCGGCGCGGATTCTGGGCCAGCCGGTTACCGAGGCTTTTAGTTTGGGATCTTTTTCGATCGCGGCCAGGACGGCCTTGATGATTTGTTCGTCGATGTCGGGAGCGGTGCGAATTTCCGTGGGGTAGCGCACCAGAAATTCCAGGCCGGAATCGGCGTAATGTAGCTTGGCCTGGGGAGTGGGCGGTTTGAGCTGGATTTCGGTGCGGCGTTCGAGGTCGTTGTGTTGTTGCTCGATGTCCTTTTTATACTTCTCGTAAACCGTGTTGACGGCGGCGAGCAGTTTTTCTTCTGCGAGCTGGAAATCAGCGCCGGCGACGAACTGCAGGACGACTTCGTGCCAAGTGTATTCGGTGCCGGGAATTTGTTTGTAGAGAGGCGTGGTGGCCTGGAAGAGTACGGAGTTGGAGAAGACCACGATGCGCCCGGTGGGGTACAGATTCACATCGCTGCCGGCAAGTTCCATCAGATAGAAACGCACGGGTGAGACGTCGATTACGTCACCGGTGACACCGGCGATGCTGACACGATCTCCGATGCGGATTCCGTAACGGCCAATCACAAAAAAGTAAGCGGCGACCGAGAGAAGGACGGCTTGCAGACCTACGGCGATACCGGCAGTGGCGAAGCCGGCGAAAGTGGCGAGCGAACTGAAATCGCTGACGATGCCGAGAGTGAGAACCGCGAGGACCAGAAAACCCATGACGAAGCGCCGCAAAAGCATGAACTGACGGCGGCGGCGCAAATCCTGGATGTAGCGGAACGTCCACCTGCGCCACACCTCGGAAAGAATCCAAATGATTCCCAGGGCGAACAGAATCGCGACGGCGCTCGAGACCACCGAACGCAGCGCGTCTTTGGATTCGCGGGCGATGGAGTTCCGCCAATTGAGGAAATTAGAGCGGCTTTGATCGAGGACCATCATTTCCTGGCTGAGCGGAATGACGACGTTTGCAACTTGCTTGAATTGCCCGGTGAGCGAGCGCAATTCCTGCTGCGCGGCTGCGGCTTGCGCGGGATCGGAAGGCGGCGTCTGCGTGGTGAGATCGCGGCCGCGTTGAATGGTTGCGCTGAGAGCGTCGCGCATGGGCTTGCGCAGCGCGGAGGCATTGTCATGGACGCGTTCGGTTTCGTTCGCGAGCTGGTCAATGTTGTGTATGGTCCGCAATTCTGTGTATAGGGTGAGGCAGTGGCCGATCAGACCAGAGGAATTTGCAATCGCGGGCGGGGCGGCGGCAGGTTTGGCTGCAGCTTTTTGTGCGCTGGCGTCGCCCAGCACTTCGGGGACGGTGCGCGCCAGATCGTTGACGCTGCCGGCGAATCCTCCGACGCCGGCTTCCTCGCTGTTTTCGACGAAGGTAGCGAGTTTCTGAACGGCATCTTGGGTGGCCTGGTCGAGCGCGATTTCCGCTTGCAGTGAATCTCTTTGCGCCGTGAGGGTTTGACGCTTACTGCGCGGTGCAGTTTCGATTTGTTTGTTCAAGGCGTCCAGATTGGATTGGTCCTGGTCAATGCGGGATTTCAGCGTGGCGAGAGTTTGCGTGAGATTCTGTTGCTGAGTGGCGGTTCCGGAAGCGGCCGGCGCGGCGGGCGGCGCGGCTTGATCTGAGGCGTTGACCAGAACGGCGGCTGCCTGCGCAGACTGAAACGCGAGGCGAACGGCCTGTTGCGCGAGATTTTGCGACGTGTCCTGATAGATGGCGTCGCTGGGAAGGCCGACGGACTGAACTTTGGAACTGGAATCGCGGTACCAGCTGATGATGGCGTTTAAATGACTCAGGATTGCGTCGCGATCGATTGCGGGCGCGGCCTCGCCGCCCGAGATAGCCAAGAACGCCAGGACGCAGAGCAGAGCCGCCGCGATAACCTGTTGGCGAAGCGTTGGGCGTAGAGTGGGGATTCGCATAGTGGAATTTTCTCTCAGCGTCGTTTGCGCACGAGCGCAGCCGCCGGGCTGGACGGGCTGTGTGTTCGTGCGCGAATTCGAGTGAGGAATACGGTCTCCTGAGCTTGATGGAATTGTGCCCTGGCTATGAGCCGAGGGTTTTCGAGCCGGCGTAACGCTGGAGAAGTGATCTGGCTGGGCGAGACAACTTCCAGGGAACTGGGTTACGTTCCACCGAACCATTATACAGGGATTGCGGCGGAGCGTTCATGGGCGAGCGAGGGCGCGGTTACGGCACGGTCGGTGCTTCCGGTGGATGGTGGTGGTCGACGGCGCTGCGGTAGGAATCGATTTGATTTTTGACGATGTCCAGGTCCCTCGCTCCCCACTGATTGGCCGGTTCGATATCGTCGTTGGTGTTGGCGTCCCAGCCCTCGTCGGAGGAATTGAGTTCGTTGAATTGGTGCAGGATTAAAAAGATGGGTTGGAGCTCGCGGGCGTAATCCATGAACGAAGCGAACGTGGCGTATGTATCGCTCTTGCCGTAGCGCAGCGCGTCGTCAGGACAGTAGGGCAGTTCATCAGGATTCGGGCAGCCCCATCCGTTCTGGCCGGCGGTGGCGATGGAGGCGGTGAAGTTCTCGATGCGCGAGCCGGATTTGTTGTAGGAAGGATAGTAGGGGCATAAAGCGAGAGTGCACGAGGTGTTGAGCCGGTCCACCCAGCTCCAGAATCCATATTCTGGGTTTATTTCGACCGGACCGGTGGGGGAATCTTGGCTGGCCCAGAGGTAGGATTGGCTGTCGAGATATCCCGCCATCATGCGGAAGGTGTATTGGCGCGTGATCTCCGGACGGCTCTTCAAGAAATTTCGGATTTGAAACCAAAGCGGGTTATCGGAAGCACTAGGATCCTGCGCCGCGCCGAGGTAAATCAAGACGAGCGGCTTGCCTTGGTAGATGACGTTTAGTTCGGGGTGGAGTTTCATCCGGTCGGAAAAATAATCCAGCTCCTTCTCAAACGCGGTCTTGCCATCGGTATCTTTGTACAGTACGTCCTGGTCAATGCCGCCAAGCAGAGGAATGAGTTTAAGGCGAGTGTCGAGCTTGGACCATGCGGGATAGAGATTGCCGGTGTTGTCGCGAATGGTTTGATTTTGCAGGCGGAAGGCAGCGGAACAGTTGGGGAGGTATTTCTCGGCGAAGGCCTCGCTGTTGAAGATGCAGCTTACGTTATTGGTAACTTCGATCAAGGCCGCGTCCATGCCGAGGGATTCCATCCAGGCGACATGACGCTTGATGATGGCGGGGTCCGCGCTGTCGTAACCGCCGCCGATGGATTGCATATCCTCGGACTGCAGGAGGGGAATGGCAGCGCTGGTCTGAAACGTGACGGCGTTGGGGCCGAACCAAGCTTCGTACTGCATTACCATGACGTGGCTTTCCTCGGTCACGACCAGCGGGCGCCTGGGATCGCGCGACGCGGGGCCGGACGACTGAGCCGTGAGCGGGCGAGGTTGTGCGAGAGAGATCAGGACGAGACTGATTGCGGCGAGCGCTGAGCGATGGCCGCTGATCCACCTGGTATTCACATCGTCCTCTGTTGCCGCAAGCATGGCCGACGTCACACGGGTTGCGCCGGTGGGCTGAGAAAGCATAACCCAGTTTCGGGAGAACAGTTGCGAGCGGAGCGGCGCTTTGCCGGTGGGCGGGCGGTGTACTTTCGCACCGTGCCCGATGCGGCGGCTTCCGGCGGGTGCGGCGCGGTGCTATAGTTCCTCTGGTGAGAGCGAGCAGCGCAATCCGGGCACGATTTGTGGTGGCGATTTTGTCGCTGGCGTTGATTTATGCGTTCAGTTGCTCGGCGACTTGCGCGAATTGTTTGGGTGCAGGAGCTGCTGCGACGACCGAGAGCCAAGGGTGCGGGCATGCTGCAAGTGGCGCGCCGCAACAGGCGCCTGCGAAACCGGATTGTTTCGGGCATCACCGTTTCGGTTTCGACGTCATGCAGACCGGCGGGATTTCGCGAGTTCCGTCGAGCGCGACGGGCCCTGCGGCGCAGTTGTCTCACCGCGCCGCTCGCCTGGAAGTTGTGAACGTGGGTGCATCGTTTTTTTCGGATTTAGCTCCTCCGCGAGATGTGGCGATTTTTCCGCAGCAGAACAGTTCCATTCTTCGTATTTGAGTTCCTCGTTTCTGGCCCTTCCTTTCTTGCTCTGCTAATCGTTCGTGTTTTGAGTTGGTGCCCAGCGGCGGTGACGTAGGGCAAAGTCAAAAACCGTGCCCAAAAAAGCAGGCGGCCGCTACAGGCAACATCACCAGGACCCATCCCCGAAACGCGGGACGGCCGGTACAAATTCAACTGCAACTTCAACAGAGCCAGCGCTAGCAAAGGCTGCGGCTCAGGAATTGGAGGGGATATGAAGCGGACGCGGCGGGATTTTTTGCAGGGGGCGGCGGCGATTGGGGCTGGGGCTCTGGTTCCGGGGACGTTGACGCCTGGAGCGATGGCCGCTGGAAATTCGGCGGTGGGACGAGCGACGGCGGGCTTGGATGCTGAAAGCGCCCGTCCGCAGGCGGTGAACGGCGCGGGATTTCGCGCGGTCGCGACACCGGATGTGCCGGATTTGGCGTTTGAGATGAATGGCGGGGTGAAGGTGTTTCATCTGGTGGCGGAGCCGGTGCGGCAGGAAATTTTTCCGGGGAAGATTTTGAATTTGTGGGGGTACAACGGCAGCGCGCCGGGGCCGACGATTCAGGCGCGGCAGGGCGAGCGGGTGCGGATTATTGTGGATAACCATTTGCCGGAACCGACTTCGATGCACTGGCACGGTTTTGATATTCCGTTTGCGATGGACGGCGGGCCGGGGCTTTCGCAGGACGCGATTGCACCGGGCGGGCGATACGTTTACGAATTCACGCTGCAGCAGGAAGGGACTTTGTTTTATCACTCGCACATGGCGATGCAGGAAATGATGGGGATGATTGGGGCGTTCATCATGCATCCGGCGCAGGCCTACGATCCGCCGGTGGAAAAAGATTTCGCGATTATTTTGCAGGAGTACGCGCTGCTGCCGAACAATCCGACGCCGAATTCGATGAGCATGGAATTTAACTGGCTGACGTTGAATGGAAAATCGGGGCCCGCGAATACACCCTTGATTGTGCGGTTGGGTGATCGGGTGCGATTGCGATTTATTAATTTGGGGATGGACCACCATCCGATTCATATGCACGGGCACCAATTTGTGATTACTGGTACGGAGGGTGGGCGGCAGCCGCGGGCTACATGGGGACCGAACAACACCGTGCTGGTGGGAGTGGCGCAGTCGCGGAATGTGGAGTTTGTGGCGACGAATCCGGGAGATTGGATGATTCATTGCCACATGCCACATCACATGATGAACCAGATGTCGTCGATGGCGGGCCCGATGACGCGGCGTGCCGGAATGGTGGCGGGGGCGGGGATGGAGGAAGGCATGGGCATCATGCGCGGGGGCAGCGCGACGGCGGCGGAGAATGGGCCGAGTGTGGGGCGCGGGATGGGAGTTGGATCTGCGATGTCGCAAGCGACCGCGAACGGGGCGATGGCGGCACAGGTGCCAGCGCAATCGCCGCCTTCTTCGCAGCAGGCCGCGCAAGCAATGCCGGGTATGCAGATGGGCCAGGCGGATGTTGGTAAGGATGCGAATTCGGTGCCGGGATTTCCGCAGGATGCGTTCATGGAGAGCCCGGCGATGGCGATCGATGCGATGGTGGAGAAGCCCGAGACTTTTGGTTTGCGTCCCGGATGGAGCGGGTACATGCAGGGGATGATGACTTTGATTCGCGTGCTGCCGCCGGAGCGTTATGCCGAGATTTTGAATTTGCGCGAGAAGCGGCGCGGGAGCCGCGAGACGACGATGCCTGGGATGAGCGGTGCGGGCGAGCAGCGTTAGACGTTGAGTTTGAATTGGATACAAGCGCAGTACGGGAGATGGGTGATGAGACGCCTGACAATTTTGAGTTTCTTGCTGTTGAATGTTTTTCGGGGGGCGGTGTGGCCGGCGGCGGTGCGGGCGCAGATAGTTCCTGCAGCGGGAAGCGCACCACAGCAGGAGCAGCACGAAGCTGGGCAAGAGCGATCGCCGCAAGCAGCGCGTTCGACCGAGCCCGGGCTGACGCTGGAACAATTGCAGGAGATGGCGCTGGCGAATAATCCGACGTTGGCGCAGGCGAAGACTGGAGTCGAGTCGGCAGCGGGGCGCTTGCGACAGGCGGGACTGTGGCCGAATCCTACGATCGGGTACAGCGGGGATGAAATTCGCGGCGGGTCTTACGGCGGAGGCGAGCAGGGAGTGTTTGTGCAGCAGAACGTGATTCTGGGCGGTAAGTTGGGCCTGGACCGGAAAATTTTTGCTGCGGAAGGAAAGCAGGCGGCGGCCGAAGCAGATGAACAGCGCTTGCGCGTGGAGAACGGAGTGCGGATTGCGTTTTATCAGTCGCTGGCGATGCAGGCGATGGTGGAGACGCGCGGCAAGTTGCGCGATATCGCGAAGGACGCGGCGGAAACTACGCGGCAGCTTTTTAACGTGGGGCAGGCGGACCAGCCCGATGTGCTCGAAGCGGATGTGGAATCGGATCAGGACGAGCTGGCGGTGATTACCGAAGAGCAGGAGCAGCGGCGGGCGTGGAGCGTGCTGGCCGCCGTGGTGGGCAAGCCGGATTTGGCCTTGGAGCATTTGCAGGGTGACTTGGAAAAATTGCCGAAGGTGAACGCGGAGGAAATATTGCAGACGATTTTGCGGGACAGTCCGGCGGTGAAGATTGCCGAGCTGGGGGTGGCGCGGGCGGATGCTGAGGTGCAGCGCGCGCAGCATGAATCGATTCCGGATTTATTTTTGCGCGCGGGATATTCCTATAGTTTCGAGCAGCTGGGAACTGAGCCGGCAAAAGCGGCGGGATCGGAGGCATTTGCGGAGGTGGGCGTGAGCCTGCCGATTTTCAATCGCAACCAGGGAAATACTGCGGCTGCTGCTGCGGATCGCGAGCGCGCGACGCTGGAGGTGCAACGCGTGGCATTGGTGTTGCGGCAGATGGCGGCGCCGATCGTACAGAATTATGCGAGTTCGCGGGCGATTGCGGAGCGTTACAAGAGCCGAACGCTGCCCAATGCGCGGCAGGCTTACGAACTTTATTTGCGGAAATATCATGAGGGGGCGGCGGCTTATCCGCAGGTACTCATCGCGCAGAGGACCCTGGTGCAGCTGGAGACCAGTTACATCAACACGCTGGAGAATGTCTGGATCAATGCGGCGGCGCTGCAGGGGTTGCTGCTCACGGATGGATTGGATTTGCCTGCAGCGCCTGATGAGATGGACCGGCCGGTGCGGGAAATTAATTTGCCGATTACCGAGAATCCGGGGATGCGGCCGTGAGTAGGGTTTTTGCGGCCGGCGGCGCTAGAGCGAGAGGGAACGGTGGACGCGCGAGCGGCGCTCCCAGGAAGACGTCACCCGTTTAATAATTAGACAGATAGGTATGTCTCTTCTCACTAGCGCGTAGCGTATCTATGCTATGCTGCGCCGCCTGACTGAAATTCACTCCGCGCGTTGCTTTGAACAAACCCGCGATTTGGAGCAACATTCCCGTGCTGACTCGCAAAGCCACATGGCTCGTTTTTCCGCTCCTGCTGCTGTGCATTTTTCTGACGGATTGCGGCGGGTCGGGTCATGCGTCCACGGTTACGACGATTGCGGTGACGTCTGCGCAGTCGTCGATAGCGGTAAGCGGGAGTGATTCGTTTAGCGCGACGGCGAAAGATCAGAACGGGAACGTGATGAGCGGAATTACGTTCGCGTGGGCGAGCAGCGCCCCCAACGTGGCGGGGATCGACGCAAGCAGCGGCATGGCGATCGGGTTATTGCCGGGGATGACGCAGGTCACGGCGTCGGCGAATGGCGTGACCAGCAACGCGGCGAGCTTGACGGTGACGCCTGGATTTTTGACCACCGGGAGCATGAGTATGGCTCGCTCCAACGCGACGGCGACTTTGCTGAACAATGGAACGGTACTGATTGCCGGAGGGACGGCGTCGGGGAGCTATTTGTCTGAAGCGGAGCTGTATAACCCGGCGAGCGGCACCTTCACAGTTACCGGCAGCATGACCGCCGCGCGCGAACTGCAATCCGCGATCTTGCTGAATAATGGAATGGTGCTCGTTGCAGGCGGTTATAACTCCAGCGGTTTTTTGAGCAGCGCAGAATTGTACAACCCGGCTTCCGGCACATTCACCGCGACGGGAAGCATGAGCACGCCGCGCCGTTTCGCTGCAACGATTCTGCTGCAAAACGGGACGGTGTTAGTCGCGGGGGGTGCCGGGGCGACGGATCCGCTGGTGGCGCTTTCGAGCGCAGAGATATATGACCCGGTGGCCGGGACGTTCACGCCGACCGGAGACATGAACGTCGCGCGGCGGTTGACGACTGGGACGCTACTGGATAACGGGATGGTGCTGATCGCGGGTGGCACGAACACCGACCTGATGCTTGACAGCGCCGAGTTGTACAACCCTGCGAACGGAACATTCACTCTGACTGGCAACCTCAACACCGGGCGGGGTTACCATGCGGCGAGGCTGCTGAATGACGGGATGGTGCTGATCGCCGGTGGCGAGGCGTTCAGCGGTTCCAGCACTGTGGCGCTAGCCAGCGTCGAGCTGTACGATCCTGCGCATGGGACGTTCACCGCGATTGGAAGTATGAATGCGGCACGTGTTGATCCCACTGCCACGCTTCTGAATAATGGAACCGTGCTGTTTACGGGCGGCTGGACAATCAGCGGCACGGCGGAAGTTCCGCTGTCCAGCGCAGAAGTGTATGATCCCGTCGCCGCAGCGTTTACCATGACCGGCAGCTTGAACAGCGTGCGCGCAACACAAACCGCGACGCTGCTGCCGAATGGGACGGTTCTCGTTGTTGGCGGGTTGGATGCTGACGGCTCAGTAGCCAGCGCGGAATACTATGAGCCCGGAACGCTGACGCCGGCGGGGCTTACATCCGTCACGGTTTCCGCCGCGCCGCAGACGACTCCTGCGACACCGACTATTTCTCCGGGAGCCTACCAGCGATTCATTGCCTCGGGGACTTTTGCTGGAGGAAATCAGCAACTCCACGCTGTGACGTGGAGTTCTTCGGATTCCAGCACGGTGCAGATCAGCAACGACGCGCAGAACCCTGGGGCCGCTGTGGCGGTGGGTTCGCCGGCAACCGTGCAACCGATCACGATGACTGCCGCGGCCGGGACCATCAGCGGAACAGCCACACTCAACGTGCGGCCGACGGGCTTTGTAACAACCGGCAGCATGCAGGTGGCGCGAGAAGACTTCATGGCGACTGTTCTAAATAACGGCATGGTGCTGGTTGCGGACGGCGATGGATCATCCGGAGTTCCTGCGGCTGCCGAATTGTACAATCCCGCCACCGGGACATTCAGCGCAACAGGCACGCCCCTCGTTCCACGTTACTTCGGGACCGCGACGCTGCTGGAGAACGGAATGGTTCTGATCGCGGGCGGCTCTTTCACGGGCAATACCCTGGCCAGCGCCGAGTTGTATAACCCCGCGACCGGAATCTTCAGCGCAACCGGCAGCCTGAACAGCGGGAGGTACTTTCATGCCGCAACCCTGCTTAATAACGGGATGGTTCTGATCACGGGAGGTCAAACATCTTCGTCTTCCTTTCTGGCGAGCGCGGAGCTTTACAATCCGGCAACAGGCCAATTCACCGTCACGGGGAGCCTGAACATTTCGCGGGGACAACTTACTGCGACGCGGCTCGATGACGGCACGGTTCTGATCGCAGGCGGGCAGGGCACTGGCGGAGCATTCGTAGGCAGCGCTGAGATTTACGACCCTGCAAGCGGATCGTTTGCTGTTAGCGCCAGTTTGAATACTCCGCGCGTGTTCCACACAGCGACGTTGCTGCCGAATGGGACGGTGCTGATCGCGGGAGGCGTGGTCAGTTCCAGCTCCGCTTCGGCCAGCGCCGAACTGTACAACCCAGCGAGCGGAACATTCACGACAACCGGCAACTTGACCACGGCGCGCTCTGATCACACGGCGACTCTGCTCGGTAGCGGATTCGTGCTGCTATCGGGTGGTCTTGCACTCGCGCCTGCCGGGCCCACGGCGAGCGCGGAACTATACAATCCCGCGACGGGAAGTTTTGCCGCGACCGGATCGCTCAAGGTCGCGCGAGCGGTTCACGTCGCGGCACTCCTCAACAATGGGACCGTTTTGATCGCCGGCGGGGCGGGCGGCACAGTCTTGTCCAGCGCCGAGTTGTATTAGGGCTGTTGGCGGGTAAATCCCAGCGCGAATCGCCTGAGTGCTTATCGAAACCGCCGCTTGCGGGAATCCGGGAATGAAAAAGGGGAGGGAGCGTGGAGACATTTGTTCTTGTGATTGTGGGCTTGCTTGCTTTCTTTGTGCTGAGCATATTTCTGGGATCGTTTTTCACAGTGCAGACTGCGCAGGTGGCTATCGTGCAGAGGCTGGGGAAATTTGCACGGGTGGCGGGGCCGGGGTTGAATTGGAAGACGCCGTTTCTGGAGACGGTGGTGCAGCGGATGAGCATGAAGGTGCAGCAATTCGAGGTGCAGGTGGAAACCAAGACGCAGGACAACGTGTTCGTGCAGATTCCGGTCTCGATACAGTACAAGGTGATTCCGGATTCGGTGGAGTCGGCGTTTTATAAACTGTCCGACCCGGTGAAGCAGATTGAGTCGATGGTTTACAACGTGGTGCTAGGGCATGTGCCGAAGATGAAGCTGGACGATACTTTTTTGAATCAGG
Source organism: Candidatus Acidiferrales bacterium (assembly GCA_035602855.1). GTDB lineage: Bacteria > Acidobacteriota > Terriglobia > Acidiferrales > UBA7541 > Palsa-295. The sequence goes on along the minus strand of DATNLN010000039.1, from coordinate 9,248 downwards.
CGGACATTGCGGGGGATTTACGGGACAACCTGGACGCTTCGATGAAGGAGTATGGGTATTCGATCGTGAAGGTGCTGATTTCGGACATCGTGCCAGACCAGAAGGTGAAGGCGGCGATGAACGATATTAATGCGGCGCAGCGGGAACGGGAGGCCACGGTTTCGCGCGCGGAGACGAATAAATTATTGCTGGTGAAACAGGCGGAGGCGGAGGCGGAATCGAAACGGCTGCAGGGCGAGGGGATTGCGAATCAGCGCAAGGCGATTATCGCGGGGTTGAAGGATTCGGTGGAGGATTTCGCGAAGACAGTGCCGGGTTCGACGCCGCAGGATGTGATGCAGTTGGTTTTGATGACGCAGTATTTCGATACTTTGAAAGAGGTAGCGGCGAACGATCATACAAATACGATTTTGATTCCGCACACGCCGAACACTTTGACGGATATTTTTGCGCAGATTCGGAATGCGATTATTACGGGGAATGAGCTGGGGCGTCATCCGGCGGTGGCGCCGGCGCCAGCACCGGCGATTGACTCACAGACATAAGCGGGCCGACGGCTCGTAGCGCGGACGAAGCGCAACAGAGATTCTTTTCTCTGCTTTAAGACAAGAACAGATCAACGAACTTCGATTAGTACGAGGGCGTCGGGCGCTAGTTGCAGTGTGATTTGACCGTTCTGGATGGACATTTTCTCTGGCGGGGGTAATTGGGCGGCTTGGCGTAGCGCGAGAATTTGCGTTTGTGTTGGATAGGCGGGACTGTTCATGGCGGAGTAAGCTTTGAGCAGAGAGCCGTGATCGGCGTCCACGCGATAGATCGTCGCTTTCTTGCGCCCTGTTAGTGAATTCAGCTGCAGCACTACTTCTTTCGGATCGCCTCCTCCTCCCACCACCGGGGTATTCCACAGCGCGATTACGATGGCGCCATCGGCGCGGCGCGTGACCAGAATATCGTCGGCATTTGCGGGAATCCTTGTTTCGCCGAGCTTGTGCAGGAGCTTGAATGCGTTGAAGGCGGGTTTGGGCAGGCCGTCTTCGGCGATCAGACCGTAGCCGCCGTAGAAGGGGCGCTTGACGACGCCTTGTTCTTCGAAAACGTCGGAAAATGTCCAGTAACTCATCAGGTCCACCAGGCCGTCGCACTGGCGAATGGTGTCTGCCATCCACGGGCCCATGTAGGTGGAATCGGTGACCTCTGGCTCGTTCATGTAGCTGGCGTTGAACTCGCTCCAGATCAGCGGCAGATGCGGGCGAGCCGAGGCGGCGATCTGGTCATGAACTTTGCGCACGGCGCGACAAACCATCTGCGTGCGCGGAATCTGTTCCTGCGTGCCGAACACATCGGGCGCGGAATCGTTGCCGTAGACGTGGGTGGAGACGAAATCCACGGGGACGTTTTCTTTTACGGCGTGCTGAATGAAACGATCGGCCCAGGCGGCTTGAGCGGTGGCGGGGCCGCCGATGCGCAGGCGCGGGCTAACTTCTTTTACGGCGCGGGCGGCGGAGTCGTAAAGTTCGAAGTAAGTTTGTTCTCTCGGGGAGCCGGCCCAGAAATCAAGGTTGGGCTCGTTCCAAACTTCGAAATACCACTGCGAGACTTCGTCCAGGCCGTAGCGGTCGACAAGATGTTGCGTGAATTGGCGGACCAGTTCGCCCCACTTTTCGTAACTCTTGGGCGGCGAGACGTTGGGCTTGTACCAGAAATCCTGATATTTCGGTTCAGCAGCGAGTTTTTTGGGCATGAAGCTCAGTTCGACGAAGGGGCGGACGCCGGATTGCAGCAGACCGTCGTAAATCTGGTCCACGTAGGAGAAATTGTAGATTGGTTTTCCGGCGGAGTCTTCGTCATAGACGCCGACTTCATCGTGGAAGATCGCGTGGAAGCGGATGTATTTGAAGTCGGTGGCGGATTTCACTTCGCGCAGGTCGTCGCGATAGCTTTGGCGCAGGGCTAGGATGGCGCGGCCGGAGCCGAACATTTGTTCCCAGAAGTGGGGGAAGGGTTGGGCTGGGGCGCGCAGGTCTAATTGGATCGTTTGGGCCGCTGGCTGAGGATTTGCTGGTGCGGGTTGCTGCGCGAATGCGCAGAATGCGCACCCGGCCATCAGGGAAATCGCAAGAAACGTCTGCTTCATCCGGTAAAACCTCACAGAAAAATAAAGAGATCGAACACAAGAGTTAGGATGGCACAAGTTCTGGTGCCGCCCCAATGTTTTCTGACTTTGGTGGGCGGGATAGGATCGGGTGCGTTTGTGTGCCTGAGGTGGCCGGGACCCTGAGGCATGGTGCTGGGTTATGCCGCGCCTCCCGGGGGCGGTCCGGTTGGCGGGGGACGCAGAGGAAGGCTCTAAACATATACCCCTGTCGGGGTATCATTAACCAGCGCGTCCCCTCGCGCGATGGGTAACAGAGGACAATTCGGGACAAATCGGGATATGGGTTCGACAGAATCAAGCCCTCGAGCGAATCGGCGCCTGGATACCTGGAAAGAGATCGGCGCGTTCTTTGGCCGCGACGAGCGGACCGTGAAGCGTTGGGAAACGACGCGCGGACTGCCGGTGCATCGCGTCCCGGGAGCCGGGCGGGCGAATGTGTATGCCTATACCGACGAACTGGCGGAATGGCTGCACGGGGCGAAGATCGCTGGCGAGCAAGAAATTGAGCCAAATCCCGATGCACTGAACGGAATGGCCGCTGGCGCCGAAGCGGAAGCAGGTGCTGACACGGGCGCCGAGACGGCCGCCGATAGGCAGGCGAATGCGGGCTTCATCGACCGGCGAGTGGGTGAGCGGCGGAGCGGGACGGCCCGTATCCTACGGCCGCGCAGCTGGCCTGCGGGGCGATATTTGGCAATCCTTGCGGCGGTGCTCGTGGCGGCGCTGCTGGGGGTTACGGTGGTGCGGCGCGCTTCTTCGGCGCGCACGGTGCGAACGACGCCCACGAGTGCGCGGCACCACACGCCGGACCCGACGGCGGAACAGCTTTACTTGAAGGGGATTTACTACTGGCAGAAACGGACTCCGGAGACGCTGAACCAGGCTGTGGATTATTTCACGCAGGCCGTGGTGCGCGATCCCCAGTATGCGGAAGCGTACGTGGGGCTGGCGAATTGTTATAACTTGCTGCGCGAGTATTCGCTGATGCCGGCCAGCGAAGCCTATCCGCGGGCGCAGGCAGCCGCGCAACGGGCGATCGCGCTCGATGATTCGCTTTCCGGAGCGCACAGCGCCCTGGCGTTCGTGGATTTTTACTGGTCGTGGGATGCGGCGGGAGCGCAGCGGGAATTCGTGCGGGCGCTGACACTGGATCCGAACTCGGCCGTGGCGCATTACTGGTACGGAACGTTCTTGCTGCATCTGGGGCGATTCTCGGAATCGCTGCAAGAAATTGAAAAAGCACAGAAACTGGACCCTAATTCTAAATCCATTCTTGCGGACAAGGGCCTGGTGCTATTCCACTCCGGGCAGACGGCGCAGGCAAGCGAACTGCTGAAGCAGCTGGCAGCTGCCGAGCCCGACTTTCTCTCCCCGCACGCCTACCTGGCGATCGTGCATCTGGGACAAGGCGAATATCCGCAATACCTGGCGGAGTCCAGAAAGGCTGCGACGCTGCTGCACGACGAGGCGCGGCTAGAAATCGTAGGCGCCGGCGAAAAGGGCCTGGAGCACGGCGGAACGCAGGGAATGTGGAGCGAAATGCTGAAGGAGCAGCAAAGGCTGCAGGCCGACGGCAAAGAGACGAATTACAATCTGGCGCGGACTTGCGCGTCGCTGGGGAGAAAGCAAAAAGCGCTGGACTATTTACAGACCGCTTACCAGCAACGCGAGCCGGAAGTTGTAAGCATGCGCGTTGATCTGCAGTTTACCAGCTTGTACGGTGAACCTCGTTTTCGGGAACTGCTGACCGAAGTGGGGTTGCCGCCACTGCCGTAGGTCTCGCCCGCCTCTTGTAGAAATTGTCCTGATATCTAAGCTGACGTAAACCAGTTGCAAGTAGAACTCCCCATCGCGTTCGAGTTCCTGTTCGCACTCCTGTTCCTGCCAATTCAAGACGCCGTTGTTGCGCGACCTCCGAAGACTCGGCGCCGTATTTTCATAATGGAGCAAGTTGAAGTTTCCGGACGCGGTGGAATTTTACGTGCGCAATTCGGCGCTGGCGCGAGCGGGCAGCTTGCGCAATCCTCCGCCGGAATTTCAAGGGATATCTCTCAGTCACAGCGACGTCGATGCGGTGGCTAGGTTTTTGGCGTCACTGACTGAAGATTACGACGACGCGCAAAATCGGGCGCGGATTGGCGTGTCGCTGGGAAGCGTCGTCCCGAACCGTTCGTCGATAGCTACGAAGAAAATTCACTGCGCTGTTACATCCGATCCGCGCACCCCTGCGTACCCATGGCAGCGGAGGTTCCGCCGGGGCGGTTTCGTTCTTACCTGCTGCCCCTGCCGTACTGGACCTCGGAAAAAAATCAGACAGGAGGGTGATCGATATGAGCACGGAAAAGGAAAAGGGATGGGTGTGTTCGCACACGGAGCAGAAAGAGATAAGCAGCCGGAGAGCCTTCATGCAGCAGTCTGCGGTTGCGGGAGCCATAGGCGCAGCCGGACTGAGCGGCCTTTTGACGTTGGGCTCGCCAACTGCAAAAGCAATGAGCGCTCTCGGTCGGGATCCCGACGAAGACCATGACGCTGTGACCAAGCACGACATCGACATCCTGATTGCCGCGGAAATAGCGGAAGCGCTGGCGGTGACGACGTACACGCATATTATTGAAACGGCGCCATTTTTCGGCCGCATACCTTCCGATGATCAGGGATACCTACGCGGCGCGCGGCAAGAAGAAATGTCGCACTACCTGCTGGAGAAATCCGTCACCGGCCAGCCGTCGCCGTATACGGTTTTCTTCTATCCCAAGGGAATGTTTGCGGACGCGCAGACGACTTTGAACGTTCTGGTTACGCTGGAAGATGCGTTCATCGCGGCGTATCTGGTGGGCGTGCGCAATTTCAGCACGCGCGATTTGCGGGTCACGGCCGCGCGCATCATGGGGATCGAAAGTGACCATCGCACACTGGCTCGAGTGGTGGGGCCGGATGTGGCGGCGCAAGATGGCGGGCCGATCGAGAAAATCACCGGGGCGCAAGGAGTCGCGGAAAACGCTGCTCCGCCGAACAATAACGGCTACGAGCGCACGCTGTGCTGGACGGAAATCGACCAGGCAGTCGCGGCCCTCACGCCGTTCGTCGACATCACCGCGGCCAAGGCTGCCGGATTCGACGTTGGGAAATCATTTGGTTTCGATCCGTTCACTCCGAAGTTGCCGAATGCTCTGGGGGACTTCATTTCCTTCGCCGGCTGCTGACTTTGCGTAGGACTCGGGCGAGGACGCTGCTGTGTAACCGGACTCGCCCGGATTTCCCGTCATTGCTCCCTAGAAGCGGCCTTGCGCGGTGATGCCTTTGGATTCCACGCAGTCGTAGGTTTGACCTGTTGCCAGATTTTTGTATTCTTCCGTGCGGCCGCTGGGCCATGCGATGGTGACGCGATCGATTTTGTCGCCTTTGCCGAGGCCGAAAGTTACCGGCAACTCGGATTGCGACAGGTAGCTGGAGCCGCCTTTTACCAACCGCTCCTGAGTTGAGCCTTCGTGCTCGATGCGGACCATGCTGCCAATCGCGTCGCGATTTGATTTCGTGCCGGTGAGATGGAAGCGGATGCTGTGGTTCCCCTCTTGCTGGTCGTTGCGATAGAGATATGCGGGACCGTTGTTGGTAGTCATTAATATGTCGAGGTCGCCGTCGCGGTCGAAATCGGCGTAGCAGAGGCCGCGACCGACCTTTGGCTGGATGAATGTTTCGCCGGTGGATGCGGCGACGTCCTGAAATTTTCCCTGGCCATTATTTAGGAAAATTTGCGGCGCTTGTGCGTAGCCCACATTGCCGCGAATGTTGCGGACGGTGTCGTCAATGTGCCCGTTGGCGACGACCAGGTCCAGCGCGCCGTCCAGATTTGCGTCGAGGAACGCGCAGCCGAAACCGAGGGTGTTTTGCGACGCTAGCCCGACCCCGGCCTGCACGGCGACGTCGTTGTAGGTGCCATTCGCGGCGAGCCGGTAGAGGCCGATCATTTCGTTGTCGAAATTTGTGATGGCCACGCCGGGAAAACCGGAGTGATCGAAATCGGCGGCGTCGACTCCCATTCCGGCGCGGGCTTTTCCTTCGGCGCTGAATGCAATGCCGGCTTCGACGGCTACGTCCTTGAAACCGCCATTGCGTTGATTGCGATAGAGTTTGTTGGGTTGCGTGTCGTTGGCTACCAGAAGGTCGGGCCAGCCATCGCGATCGTAGTCGAGCATGGCGACGCCGAGCGATTTGGAACTGGTATCAAAGATGCCGCTCTGGGCGGTCACGTCTTCGAACCTGCCGTCGCCGCGATTGTGGAAGAGCCAGCAAGTCTCGCCGCGATAGGCTTCGGGCGTGCAATAGGATTTGTGTTTTCCATCGAGGCTGCAAAATACGTCGTGTTCGGGGGACCACTTGACGTAATTGCACACGAACAGGTCAAGCAGGCCGTCGCGATCGTAATCAAACCAGAGGGCGGAGGTGCTGAATCCCAGGCGGTTGTCGAGTCCGCTGAGGCGGGTGACGTCGGCGAACGTTCCTTTGCCGGTATTGCGAAAGAGGCGATTCTGGCCGACGCAAGTCACGAGAATGTCCGGGAAACCATCGTTATTGTAATCGCCGACGGCGACGCCCATGCCGTACATTTCAACGTCGAGGCCGGCGCGACGGGTGACGTCGCTGAAAGTGCCATCGCGATTATTGCGGTAGAGGCGGAGAGTGGTGCGCTGGCGTTTGTGTTGCGGCCAGTCCATGCCATTGATTACTAATACGTCCTGCCAGCCGTCTGCGTCGTAATCAAGGAACGCGCATCCCGAGCCCAAGGTTTCGGGGAGAAGTTTGCCGCCGTAGGCGCCGCTATTGTGGCGGAACCCAATTCCGGCTGCGTGCGTGACATCGACCAGTCGGAAGCCGGGATTCGCGGTGGATTGCGCGGTGATTATTTCGCGCGCGAGCAACTCGTTCTGGGCGCGGGCGAACGGACCTGTGGCAAGGCCCGCCATTCCGAGCAGGAAGGACCTGCGATTCACGAGATATTCACCAGACCGTTGCGGATGGCATAAACAACCAGTTCGGCGGTTTTGTGAATGCCGAGCGCGTCCATGATATTGGCGCGATGGACGGCTACGGTGTTGGCGCTGAGGGAGAGGCGGTCGGCAATGGCTTTATTGGAATTGCCTTCGACGATCAGTTGCAGGATTTCCAGCTCGCGGGGCGTGAGGCCGGAATCGCGTTCGCCCTTCAGCGCAGGGGCGCGCGAAACTTCGGGCGCGAGGACGGTTTCACCGGCGGCGACGCGGCGGATTGCGGAGCCCAGTCCGAGATCGTCTGCATTTTTGAGGATGTAGCCGCGCGCGCCCGCGTCGAGCGCCTGGCGCACGAGCGTGTCTTCGGAATGCATGCTGAGCATCAGGATGGCCTGGTCGGGAAATTCCTCGAGGATGAGGCGCGCGGCGGCCAGGCCGCTCACCCCGGGAAGCGCACAGTCCATTACGATCACGTCGGGGCGGAGCTCGCGCGCTAGGCGCACGGCCTCTTCACCGTTGCTGGCCTCGCCGGTGACTTGCAGATCGTCTTCGTCTTCGAGCATGCGGCGGAAACCACGGCGCACCAGGCTGTGATCGTCCACCAGTAGCACGGAAATCTTATCCGCCATTTGCCTCATTACCCTCCCGCGGGACCCTCATGCGAACGAGTGTTCCACCTTGCGGCGGCTGCGTGAACTCGATGGTGCCGCGGAGCAGTTCGGCGCGTTCACGCATGGCCACCAGACCGATACCCGAGCGCGCAGCTACCGCGACGCCGCCTTTGCCGTGATCTTCTACCTCCAGGTCCAGCGCTTCGGCTGAAAACTGCAGGCGTACTTGAGCTTCGCGCGCGCCGGAATGACGGGCGACGTTGTTCAGCGCCTCTTGCAGCACTCTGTAAATGTGAATGGCCGCGCCACCGTCCAGAGCGAAGGGCACGCCGGACTTCTGGTAGCTTATGTCAATTCCGGTTTGCTTCTCTACTGTGGGAATGTACCAGTCCATGGTGCTTTCCAGGCCGGTTTCGTCGAGCATGACGGGATGCAGCGCTTGCGAGAGGCTGCGGACGTTGTTCAGGGTCGTTTGCGCGATGTCGCGGACTTCGCGCAGATCGGTGTGCAGGGCCGAGCCTTCGGGAATGCGTTTTTCAGAGCGAGTGAGCAGCGAGCCGATGGCGGTGAGGATCTGGCCGAATTCATCGTGGAGTTCGCGGGAGATCGAGCGCAGCATGGATTCCTGCGAGGAGATCAATTTCTGGGCCAGTTCGCTGCGCTGTTGCGAGAGCGCTTCGATGCGGGCAAAGAGCTGGCGATTGGCGCGAATCAGATAGAGGCTGGTGAGGAGAATCGCGGTGAGCGTGGCGGTGAGAAATAGATAGACCTGGCGCTGCACGCGGTCGTAAATCTGGGCGACTTGGGTTGAGGCTTGCTGCTCGCTTTCGTTGTTCTGCACGAGCAGGCGGGAAACGGCGGTGCTGAGCGTGGACTGGCGGGCTTGCAGGGAGAGGCGAATCTGCGCGCGGGCTTCGGCGTCCTTGCCCGCCTGGGCCAGGGCGAAGGTGCGGTCGGCCGCGTCCCAAAATTGCGCGAGCGAATCTTTCAGGTATTGAGTTTGTTCGGGAGTGCGGTGCGCGATGGTGAGCTGCGCTTCGGCCTGGAGCGCGTTATCGAGGTCGGTGCGAATGCGCTGGAATTGCGCGGACCAGGCGGTGAGGGGATAGGGCTCGTCGTTGTCGAGCATGTCGCGCATGGCGAGGCCCAGGGAATTCAGATCGTTCTGCACGCGCAGGAGTTGGAGGGAATCGCGGCGATTGTGCTCGACCAGATTATTTTGCAATTCGCGCAGGCGGGAGATTTGCAGGGTAATGTACCAGGAATAGGCGATTACGGCGGCGATGGTGATCATCAGACCCAGGGACAAACCGGTGGTGGGGGAGCGTTGCGGCGAGCGCGCCATGGTCTGAAGGATATAACGCCATCACGCTCGGGCACTATACCGATTCCCCGCGAACGTTGGGCGGACTGCGATGACCGCCGGTCGTTTAGAGCGGGGGCCCGGTTGCGGGGCGGCGGTAACTGATGAATGACGGTGGACGCGCCAAGCTG
>DATNLN010000037.1:0-35519 GCA_035602855.1 Candidatus Acidiferrales bacterium | reverse complement strand
CGGCGTTTGGCATGTCGGTTCGCACGTTCGTCAAAGCTAGTAGTGCGAACTTGCTTTCGCCCCGAGGAAATGTGTCCATGGCGTGCTTTCTAAATTCGGAACGAACAGGAGATTTTTTGCATGATCTTTTGCATGGAAGGCACCCACTCCAGCCCAACAATGGTGATTTCAGCCGCTCGCTGGTAGGCTATCCTACTGAAAATACACGAGCCGCGAGTTGAAGATTGGATTCGTAGCCAGGTGCTCTATCCAGCTGAGCTACAGGCCCGCCGAAACAACACATGCGTTCCCACTAGATTACGACACACGGCGCGCGACTTCAACAGCCTCGGCACTTCGGCGCAGGTTTCTCCATCGCCTGGCATACATCTGTCGTGCCTTTGAATCGGAGTCGCCCGCAATCCGATCGTTCACATTCGCCCGCCGCGCGCAATCCACAACCTACACCGCGTGCAGAACTGTTCACCGCTTTGTCACGCTCCAGTAACAATTACCCGTTAGTTTCCCCCTGCTGAATCTCCCACACACCCAGAGGTGATGAATGGCAGCAGGAACGTCCGTTCTTGATTCCAAGATGGCGGCAGGACCCGGAAGAATTGGCGTTCTCATCGGCGTTCTGGTGCTCCTATTCGGCCTCGGCTATATCGGGAGCCACCTGATTAGAGACCTGTCGGGTGTCCAGGCCGCGAGCTGGTTGCCCTATGCGCTGCTCGGCGTCGCTCTGCTCACCGCCTTGGCTTTCGAGTTCGTCAACGGCTTTCACGACACCGCCAACGCCGTCGCCACCGTCATCTACACCCACACCATGGAACCGCACATCGCCGTGATCTGGTCCGGCATGTGGAATTTCCTCGGTGTGCTGGCATCCAGCGGAGCGGTGGCCTTCGGTATCGTCTCCCTACTCCCCGTGGAATTGATTCTGCAAGTCGGCGGACGCGCCGGCTTCGCCATGGTCTTCGCCCTGCTCGTCGCGGCGATTATCTGGAATCTCGGCACCTGGTGGTTCGGACTTCCTGCCTCGAGCTCCCACACTTTGATCGGCTCGATCATCGGCGTCGGTATCGCCAACCAATTGATGTCCGTGAAGACCGGCACCAGCGGCGTGGATTGGGGCCAGGCCACCAACATCGGAAAGTCGCTCGTCCTTTCTCCCATCGTCGGCTTCTTCTTCGCCGCTATGCTCCTGATCGTTTCCAAGAAACTGATTCCCAACAAGGCACTGTACCAAGCGCCGAAGGGCAACGAACCTCCTCCCTTCTGGATTCGCGTCCTGCTGATGATTACCTGCACGGGCGTGAGCTTTTTCCACGGCTCGAACGACGGCCAAAAAGGCATGGGCCTCATCATGCTCATCCTCATCGGCACCGTGCCCACCGCCTACGCCGTCAACCACGCCGTCACCTATCAGCAGACGCAGGATTTCGTCGCCGTCTCCACGCAGACTGCGGACATGCTGAATCATTACGTCTCTCCCGCCGCCGTCGTTGGCGACGCGCGCGAAGAAGTAACCGATTACATTCGCACCAAGCAGTTCACGCCAAACACCATGCTGGCCCTGCGCAACCTGGTCAACGGCATCGGCACCGAAATGGCCCTTTACCGCGAACTGAAAGCCGTCCCGCAGGATAAAGTCCGCAACTTCCGCAACGACATGTACGTCGTCAGTGAAGCTCTGCGCTTGATGAACAAGACTCATCAGCCCGAGTTCTCGGCGGCCGACGCTGCCGTCCTGGCCAACTACAAGAAACACGTTGATAACGCCACGAAATTCATTCCTACTTGGGTGAAAGTAGCCGTGGCCCTGGCGCTCGGCATGGGCACCATGATCGGGTGGAAGCGCATCGTGGTCACGGTCGGCGAAAAAATCGGCAAGGACCACTTAACCTACGCGCAAGGCGCCGCCGCCGAAATTACCGCGATGGCAACCATCGGCGCCGCCGATTGGTTCGGCTTACCTGTCAGTACCACGCACGTGCTTTCTTCCGGCGTTGCCGGCACCATGGCCGCCAATCATTCCGGACTGCAAATGAGCACAGTCCGCAACCTGGCCCTGGCATGGGTGCTAACGCTACCAGCATCCATCTGTCTCGCAGCGAGCCTCTTCTGGCTGTTCAGCAAAATCGGCGGCAGCGGAAGTTAAATCACCCTAGTTAAATCGCGGCAATTTTGCGAAAATTCAAATACGGACCCCAGCTTCCGGAGTAGGTCGTTGGCGCATTGGTAGTCGTGACGAAAAAGCTTCTTCTGCTGCTCTTTGCAAGCTTGTGGCTCGTCCGCGGGCACGCGGTCCTCTGCGCCCAGGAGTCGCCAAACACTTCTTGCCCGCGCCCGTCTCCCGGCGCCCCCGTCCCCGAACCCGCAGACTTACGCAGCCAAAACGGCGTGCTAAAACTCGATCTGACCGTCCGCAACTTCACCGAGCCAGACGGCACCACCCGTTTCTGCTACTTTGACGCTAACGGAAACCAATCCCCCACGCTGCGCCTGAGCCCCGGTGATCTCCTGATTCTAAATTTGAAAAACGATCTGACGGACTCGTCCCACGCCATTCCCGCCGCCAGTAACAGGCACATTCACAACCTCAATCACGCCGCCACCGCTGCAAACACCCCCGACCCTTGCGAAAGCGTTACGATGTCGCTTACCTCCGCCAATCTTCATTTCCACGGCCTCACAGTCCCTGCGGTCTGCCATCAAGACGACGTCCTGAAAACTTCCATCCAACCAGGCGACGCGCCATTTGAATATAAATTTCGCATTCCGAAAGACGAACCGCCCGGCCTCTACTGGTATCACCCGCACATTCACGGCTTCAGCAAAGCTCAAGTCCTCGGCGGCGCTTCCGGCGCAATGATCATCGAAGGAATCGAGCGCGCCAACAAGGCAGTAGCCGGACTGCCGGAACGCGTCCTGGTTATTCGCGATCAGGATTTGCTGAATCCTAACTCCCCGCCATCGAAATCCGAACCGGTCGTACCCAAATTTCTAGTGGACCATGACGGCGACGCTGCCAACACCGGCACTGGTTTCGGCAAGCCCGCGAAAGATCTCTCCATCAATTTCGTCCCGGTCCCCTATCCCGATTACCCGCCCGCCGCAATCCAGATGAAGCCGCAAGAGCGCCAATTCTGGCGCGTGTTGAATGCCTCGGCGATCACCTACCTCAATCTGGCGGTCTTGTACAAACACGTGCCGCAACCACTCGGCATCGTCGCGCTGGACGGCGTTCCCCTAAACGCCAGCGGAACTACAGGCGATTTCATCAGCTGGCAAAATCATCTCGGAGTCCCGCCCGGTGGCCGCGTTGAATTCATCGTCACAGGTCCCCCGGCCGGCGTCCCGGGCCTGCTTGTCACGCGCACTGTGGACACCGGCTTGGGCGGTGAAAACGATCCCAATCGTATGCTCGCCACCATCACCGCGTCAGACGCTGCGCGCGAGCCGCGTTCCACACTCGTAGCATCCCCCGCGCCGCTTCCTCCCCCCGCTCGGCCCTGGCTGGGGGCCGTTGCTCCGGTCCGCGTCCGCAAACTTTATTTCTCAGAGACACTTTCAGATCCCAACGATCCCAACAGCGCCACAACCTTTTACCTCACCGTAGATGGCCAAACGCCCAAGCCATTCGACCCCGCTTCGGGAATTCCAGACATCCTCGCAAAACAAGGTGAAGTCGAAGACTGGATCATCGAAAATCGGTCCACCGAATTGCACGCCTTCCACATCCATCAACTGCATTTCATGTTAGTGGCTTGGAACGGAGTCCCCATCAATGAGCCGTTCCTGCGCGACACCATCAATGTGCCTTTCCACAGCGCCGCGGATCTGCAATTTCCCAGCGTCCGCCTGCGCATGGATTTTCGCGACCCCAACACCATCGGCACTTTCCTGTATCACTGTCATCTTCTCGAACACGAAGATGGAGGCATGATGGGCCTGATCCGCGTCGAACCAGCCGACACCGCTCAAGCTCCAGAAAAAACTACCGCAAGCTCGAGCCCGGGTAACACTCCCGCTCGCTCGGCGGCCAGCAATTGAGTCTCGGCCCCTCCGCAGCCACAGGCGAAGCGTGCGCATTCGTGTGCGTAAAATCTGAGCCGCCGCAAAAAAATAAAATCTCCCACGCGGATTCGGTGCTTGTCATTCACCATTCACACAAGAAAAATGCTCCCGCAACATTTGACCGCTATTACTCACAAGCCCAGTCGTCACCTGATTCACAAATTGACAGGAGGATGCATGTCCTTTAAGCGTTTCGCTGCAAACTCGATGCACTGCTGCCGCATCGCGTTGACGTCGCTCGCTCTGTTCCAATTTTCACTCGGCGGACCTTTGGTCAGCACAACACAGGCCCAAACGGACAACGATAACAAGACCACTTCGCCGATTAAACACGTCATCGTGATCATCGGTGAAAATCGCAGCTACGACCACGTCTTCGCGACGTACGTGCCAAAATCCGGGCAAACGACGATGAACCTGCTTTCCGAAGGCATCATCAAAGCCGACGGCACTCCCGGAGCCAACTTCGAAAAGGCCCATCAACGCGCGGCCGTGGACCTTGGGGAGAAAAAGGGCGGCGACCCATTCCTGCTAAGTCCTCCCAAGCTCGATTTCGGCGGCGATGTGCTTCCCGCTCCGCTCGTTGGCGGCGCCAAGGATTCCTACATCCCGAACGACAGCATCAGTCTTGCCGAGGCCTCCGAAAATGGCTTGCCCAGCGATTACTACCAGTTCCTGGTTTCCGGCGGCACAGGCCTGACGTCTAAGACCCCTGACACTCGCATCACCAACGTCAACGATCTTCCTGCAGGTCCCTTTCAGTTGACGAACAAAAAACTCTTCGACTACAACGCCTACGCGGCCAGCCCCGTGCACCGCTTCTACCAGATGTGGCAGCAGCTGGATTGCTCGCGCGAACACATCACCGAAGAAAACGGTTCGGGCTGCAACGCCAAATTGTTTTCCTGGGTGGAAGTTACCGTCGGAGCCGGCACCAACGGCGAGGCGCAACCTGCGAATTTCGACATCAACTACTTGCCCGGCGCCACTACCACCGGTGAAGGCTCGACCGCTCTTGGCTTCTACAACGTGCAACAGGGCGACGTGCCTTACTTCAAGAGTCTCGCCGACACTTACGCAATGAGCGATAACTTCCACCAGTCTGTTCAAGGTGGTACCGGCGCAAACCACATCATGTTCGGTCACGGCGATGCCATCTTTTTCACCGATGGCAACGGCCATGCCAAGGAACCACCTCACAATGTCACCGTTGACCCTGGAACCGCGAACGCTGGTAAGGTAGATGAAGTCGAGAATCCGAATCCGGCGGCCGGCACCAACAACTGGTACTCAGAGGACGGCTACGGCGGCGGTTCCTTCGGCTCTCCCTCCTTCGGTGGCGGCTCTTACAGCAACTGCGCAGACCCCACGCAACCGGGAGTCTCCGCAGTTGTGAATTATCTCCAGTCGCTCCCGCATCCGGTTGATCCGCACTGCGAAGTGGGCCACTACTACCTGTTGAACAATTACAACCCCGGCTACTTCGGTCAGGGCGAAAATGCTTTCACTGACGAATCCCCGGACAATACCGTATTCACGATTCCACCCTCGCCAACACCGAGCATTGGCGACACCCTTCTCAAGCACGATATTTCCTGGAAGTACTACGGCGATCAGTGGAACGACTATGCGGGAGTTGGCAACCCAAACCAGCCGCTCTGCAAGCCGCCAACGCTGGTCACCAGCTGCTACATCCCCGAAGACAAGTATCAAATCAACTACGGAGCCGTGGGCTCGGCCAACCCTCTCGGCCAAACCATCACCAACGCCGACGAGTACTGCAACATTTGCAACCCGTTCCAGTACGACACGTCCATCATG
Organism: Candidatus Acidiferrales bacterium; assembly: GCA_035602855.1. Taxonomy (GTDB): domain Bacteria; phylum Acidobacteriota; class Terriglobia; order Acidiferrales; family UBA7541; genus Palsa-295. Next base: position 29,639 of record DATNLN010000037.1, on the reverse strand, counting down.
GCCAATGCCAAAATTCGTGAGGCTCACATCCAGGACACGCTGAACCTGTACGCGGACATCGCTAACGGCACGCTCCCGGCGGTTTCCATCGTCAAGCCCAGCGGGTTCGTGGATGGTCACCCGTCTTCCTCGAAACTCGATCTGTTCGAGGGCTTCGTGGAGAAGATCGTTAACGCGGTCCAGGCCAATAAAACTCTGTGGCAGGATACGGCGATCTTCATTACCGAAGACGAAGGCGGCGGTTATTACGACTCCGGTTACGTCCAGCCGCTCGACTTCTTCGGTGACGGCACGCGCATCATCTTCCTCGCCGTCTCTCCCTACACCAAGGGCGGCAAGGTCGTACACAATTACGCGGATCACGTCTCGATTCTCAAATTCATCGAGAGGAACTGGAGCCTGCCTCCGGTCTCTTTCCGTAGCCGGGATAATTTCCCCAACCCGATCACAGAAAGCAAAAATCCCTACGTGCCCCTCAACGGCCCGGCGATCAGCGACCTGTTCGAGCTGTTCGACTTCAAGTAGACAAGGGCACTCCATCACAAACCGGCCAGGCGGCGCGCACTCCCGGCGCCGCCAAGCCGCTCAATTTCCCCGCCCCACCTTCGATGGATCTTTCCCTTTGCCAACGCATCGTTATCAATGTAGCATTCGCGATCATGGACCGTTGGCCCAACGCGCAGATCTGTACCCCGTGTTGTTGTACTGGCACCTGCGAGCGCGCGGGCCCGATCCGACTCATCTAGCAATCCTAAACACCGGATTTCAAGCCCGCTCAGAGCCCCACCTTCGAGCGGGCTTTTTTGTTTTTGCGCCACCAAATTTTGCAGTCAGCAAAAGCACCGAGGAGAATCGCACATGCCCGAACAACTCAAACGCAACGGCCGACCGCGCCAAGCAACGCCGCTACTTTCGCTCGACAGCTGGGCCGTACTTCTAGCCCTGGCTCTCTGCCTAGCCATCTGGATCGGCTGGATCAAACACGTACCCTGGTAGCTCAGCCGTCGATACGCTGCGCGCGCCAAAAATTTCCCCGGAGGAATCACCAGATGGCCAGCTCCATCGCACTGGAAGCACCCGCCACCGAGAACATCTTCAAACAAGCCGCGCGCCTGATCCCCGGCCTGCTGCTCCTCGCCGCGGTGGGCTATGCCGGCCGTATCATCGAGCGCTCCATCGCCAACTACGGCAAAGCGCATCACCTCACTCTGCCCAATATCGAGTACGTCCTCTGGGCCATCATTATCGGCCTGGTGATCGGCAACACCGTCGGCGTGCCCAGGCTTTTCCAAGCCGGCATCGCCACCTACGAATTCTGGCTCAAGACCGGCATCGTCCTGCTAGGCTCGCGCTTCCTTCTGGGCGACGTGGCCAAACTCGGCGGGGTAGCTCTTGCGCTCGTCGTCGTCGAAATCGCCGTCTCCCTGGCCTTCATGACTGCCCTCGGCAACGCCTTCAAACTGAAACCAAAACTCACGACGCTGCTAGCCGTCGGTTCTTCCATCTGCGGCGTCTCCGCCATCATCGCCGCCCAAGGCGCCATCGACGCCGACGAAGAAGACGCCTCCTACGCAATCGCCGCCATCCTTTCTCTGGGCGCCATCAGCCTTTTTATTTTTCCGCTAGTCGGCCACTGGCTGCACTTGAGCGATCTGAGCTACGGTCTCTGGGCCGGTCTCGGGATCGACAACACCGCCGAAGCCACCGCCGCCGGCGCCCTCTATTCCGACGCCGCCGGCAAAGTGGCAGTCCTCGCCAAGACCGCCCGCAACGCCATGATCGGTTTCGTAGTCCTGGGCTACGCCATCCACTGGGCCCGCAAAGAACACACCGAGGGCGTCGGCAACAAAGCCGCATTCCTCTGGCAAAAATTCCCCAAGTTCGTCCTGGGCTTCCTGGTAATCAGCGCCCTAGCCACAGCCCACATCTTCAGCAAAGATCAACTAACGAACGTAGCCAACCTGTCCCGCTGGGCCTTCCTGCTAACCTTCGCAGGAGTCGGCCTCCGCACCAACATCCGCGCCCTTGGCAAACAGGGCTTCCGCCCCTTCGCAGTAGGCGCCGTAGGCGAAGTGGTAATCGCATTCCTAACGCTAGGCCTGGTGTATGGCGCCAATCGGTTCTTGCCCAAGTGAGTAGTCATTGCTGACCGGGATCCCGCCGCACGCGGATTGCAGTAGAGGCCAGCAAGGTCGATTGAGGCAAACGTCCCGAAAAACGAGCGTTTAGAAAACAGTTTTCTCCTTTGCTGTGAGCAAGTTAATAGCAATAGCGTGATGGTCGCGCTCTGCGAGGCACAACGCAAATTCTGCGCACCCACGGACCACGCACGTCTGTACAGAACTAGGACAGTACGAGTACCCACTGGCCGAATACGCGGCGTGCAACAGCACAAGCGTCGAAGCCAGAAAGATCTGCAAACTTTGGCGAGGCTGCTTCTCGGAGCCTGCAAATTAACGGCGAACGAGCGGGCTCATTGCAGCAAACAATTTTTTTTCTCCGCCATGGTCGGGCAACGCCATACCTTTTTCAAATCGCAGGCCGAGTTCTTCGAGCAGGGCGATGGAGGCTTGGTTTGTGGGCTTGGTGATGGCGACGATGCGCGGCAGGCGCAGCTTGGTCCAGCCGTAGTGCATCACGGCGGCGGCGGATTCGCGCGCATAGCCTTGCGACCAATACCTGCGCAGGAACGCGAAGCCGATGTCCACGTCGTCGAGCGATTCGCGTTTGAGCAGGCCGCAGATGCCGATGGGCGTTCCGCAATCCTTCAGCTCAACCAGGTACAGACCAAATCCAAATTTGCGGTAGCTGGCGACGGGGCCTCTGGCGATATAGCGCCGCGCGTCGGCAAGCGTGCGCGCCCCGCGATCGCCGATATTTTCCAGAAACGCCGGCTCGTTCAGCAGTTCGAGAATGAACGCGGCGTCGTCCGCGGTCAGCCGCCGTAGCACCAGCCTTTTTGTTTCGAGGATTTTCACCGCAAGGATATTCCCATTTTTCGCTGTCCAGGAGACTCACAGGCTTTCGTAGCGGCGCACCTTCGTGCGGCATGGGTGTTGCGGCACCACCGATAGCGGTCCCGCAAGCGGGACCGCCGCTACAAATGCTCAGAGAGGCGGGCCTACGCCGACGCCTTACCCGCAGTCGGTTTCGCGCCGGATTTTTCCGCGAGGCTGCGGTCCAGCACGACCAGGAATTTCGCGAGCCACGCCGGATGCGCCGGCCACGCGGGACCGGTGACCAGGTTGCCGTCCGCCACCGCGTCCGTCATTTCGACGGTAGTGTAAACACCTCCCGCCAGCTCGACTTCAGGAGCGCAAGCGGGATAAGCGCTGACGCGTTTGCCGGAAATGACGCGCGCCGCGGCCAGAATTTGCACGCCGTGACAGAGCGCGGCGATGGGCTGACCGGCCGCGGAAAAATGCTGCACGATCTCCAGCACTTTGGGATTCAAACGCAAATATTCGGGCGCGCGCCCGCCGGGAACCACCAGCGCGTCGTAATCTTCAGCGTGAATTTCGGCAAACGTAGCGTTCAAAGTGAAATTATGCCCCGGCTTTTCCGAATAAGTCTGCGCGCCTTCGAAATCATGGATCGCGGTGCGCACAAATTGCCCGGCCTTCTTGTCCGGACAAACCGCATGCACCGTGTGCCCCACCATCTGCAGCGCCTGAAACGGCACCATCACTTCATAATCTTCAACGTAATCCCCGACAAGCATCAAAATTTTTGCAGCTGGCATTTTGCGTGGCCCTGCCCAGCGGAAAGTTTCGCCGCCAATTGCAATGATATCACCGGGAGTACGCTGCTTGAAGGTCGAGCCGTGACGCGAAAGGACCCAGATCAAAAGCACGCGGGAAATGCGCCGCGAAAGGAACGCCGGTACCCGTCGATATCATTTACGTCCTGGCCAAAGGGTCTCCGCCCGAAGTGCACTGGTCGTCATCCCGAGCCCGCAACAGCGGGTGAGTGCCCTGCTTTTCGTGCTCACGCCGAAGAAAAAAAAGATTCCTCGGGCAAGCTGCGGCTTCGGAATGACAACCGCGATATTTTTCTCGTTGCGCGAATCAGCTCTTGGGGCGCGACGGCGCTGCCGCAGACTCGTGCGGCGCCGGCGCCGGATGCGATGCCGGCGCTGGTTGATGCTCTGCCGGCGGAGGCGTGTTGGCGTGATGGTTCAGCGGAGGATGCACGTCGTAGTCGTCATCCTTCGCCTTGGTGGGCGGAGTGAACTTCACCGGTGGACGAGGCTGCGCCGCGTCGTTTGCCGGCGGACGCTCGTTCGTGTTCGGCCTTTCGTTCGCATTGGCGTTGCCGTTCCCGTTTTGCCGATCATTGGCGTTCGTGCTGATGTTTGCGCGCGCATCAGTGTTGGGATACTGGGGTGTGCGCGCCAAACTATCGTTGTTGTACATCGGCACGGGCGAACGCGCAGGCGCCGCCGCGGGGCCATTAAAAGTACGCAAAGCGGAATGGCTCACAGCCGGCGCCGGAGGATTCAACCGCGCCACCACGGGCCGCGCGCTGAACGCCACAGCCGGCCGCGCGCGCGCGGGCTTGGCCGTCGCTGCTACAAAACTCGCGCGCGTCGGCGCCAGCGAAGTTTGCTCTACCACATGCGCGCTTTGCAATTGTTCCGGCGTCACGCGCACGAAAGCCGTAGCCACAGGCCGCGCGCCCACAAAAGTTTCCCGCGAAACCGCCGTCACAGCGACGGCGTTATGCGCGTAGGTGTAATCAAGACGGTTCGCACCCACATTTGAGTTCGTGACGTAGTTGTTGTACACGGTCGTGACCTGGGTCACGTTCAAGACGCGCGTGTTGGTGATATTGATGTTCTGCACGTAGCGCGGGCTGGCGTGATACCCAGGAAGGTAAATATCGCGCGGCCCCAGCGGAAACCACGCGACGCCCGAGAATCCGCTGCCAAATCCCACCGCAACTCCGAGCCCGCCCGCACCGCCGACAAATCCCACCAGCGCCGGCGCGTACACAGGACGCACCACCATCGGCCCCGGCACCCATCCCCAGCCGCCGCGCACAAACGCCCAGCGCCCGTAATGAAATGGCGCGAAGCCCCACGGCTCGTCTTCCACCCACGTCCAGCCCCACGGGCCAATCCAAACCCAGTGGCCGTAGCGATAAGGCGCCCAGCCAGGCGCAACGCCGCCCGGCACCCAGATCGCTCCGTAATCCGGGTCCGTCTGCCATTCGCCATTGCCATCCAGATCGTAATAGCCATCCACGTCACGCGAAACGTAGCGCGCCGATGCCGAACTGTTCTCGCGCTGGTCCTGCGCCTGGCACCAATCTTCGAAATCGTCGAATTCCGGCGCGGCCTGCGCGTTAAACGCCAGCTGATCCGTGCCGTTGAAAATATATTGTTGCCCGGCCGACAGGTCGTACGATTCTCCGGCGCCGGTCACCTGCCCAGCTCCTTCGCGCACCGTGATCTCGGTGGAATTTCCGTCGGGATTCGTTTCAATTCGATATTCGCCGGAGGCTGCCAGCGTAAAGGCGAGATTCGGCGTATCAATTTCGAATGCATTGCCGGGTTCCAGGCGGCGGACGTGCACTTCAATGGTGCCCTGCGCCAGCTGCAGCTGCACGGTGCGGTCGTCCAGATTCAGAAACGAAATTCCCGTCTCGCTCGACAAGCGTATCGCCGTTGCGCCGATATGAACTTCGCCGCGCGATTCTTTGTCGGCCCACAGATTGTCACCTGTGGTGAGCGGGCGGTTGACATCTGCCTCAAGCCAATCCTGTTCGCCGGCAGGCTGAAAAGAAACCGAGCCCTGCACGTAGTTCAGCCGTGCAACGCGGGTCGGAGGATCTACCACTTGAGCCTGGGCTTGCGCTTGGGCCGGATCTTGATCTTGCGCTGCTGCGTTTTGCGGCAACCCCAGAATCAGGACGAGCGTCAGGAACGTCAGGACGCGTGCGAGCGGGAACCTCTTGGTCACGAGTTAGACCCCTTTGTGCTGCGAACTGGCACCGAAATCGTCATCCTCCGCAACCAGCTGGCGGCTAGAAACCATGCGAACCAAAGTACGATGCGTGTGTCAGACATGGCGGCTCGCGACCTCCATGTAAGAAACCCGATTATGAGCTTTTAGTTGCGCTTTGCCTACGAGTGGAATGCCCGACGTGTTTCAAAGCGACATGGCGCTTTTATTCTTTATCCTTCCCCAACATGCGCACGAATCGCATCACAATTGGGCGCATCGTTTCACCACGACCAAAGCAAGCATTGATATCGATAAAGAAAAGCCCGGCTAGGCGTAACAAGGGACAGGCATCAAGACCAAACGGGCAATCGTGTACGCAGCCTTGGAACTTTGGGCGCGGCACTCGAAGCAGGATCAGGCTCTGCGCCCTCGCACGCATGGAATCCGGAAGAATGAATGGAAGAGATTAAAAAAAGCGCGGTTTGCTCGTGCTTCCCACGGTCGGCAGCAAATCAGTCAGCACATAGTCCAGGCGATCGGTGGCCATATCCAGAATGCGCAATCTTTCGCCGGTATCCTGCGACGCCATCACCAGCGCCAGCGGAGTCATCGCATTGCGAATGTGATGGTTTACCTCGGCAACCATAATTGCTCTTTCCTTCGCGCGCGCCACAATCTGATTTTTGTGGCTCTGCACCAGAAAAAATACCAGCACCGCAGCGCCGGCCAGAGCAATCGCAGCATCGTTCAGAATCGTTTCCGCCGCCGCGATGCGTAAGTAGTACAACAGCGCGTCGGTCGCGTAAGTAATCCCGAAAAGCACGAGCGCGGCCACCGCCGCAGCTCTCAGATTGTATGGATTTGCCCAGCCGGACGCACTTTTCACTTGTAGCATCGCACTCCTCCAACCCGCATCGCCTCTGGAGCATAGAACCTATGCCGCGAGTCCGCCAGCGCCACAGGAGCGAACGCCCGCATTCCTAAGCCTCGTACCGCCGCTCCTGCTAAGGAATTTCGACGACCACCAGCGACATATCATCGGCGGGAGGCCCGTGCCGAAACGCCGCGACGCGCTCCACGATTTCCTGCGTCATCGCCGACAGCGGAAGCTTGGAGGTTTCGCGCACGATCTCCGCCAAGCCTTCGACGCCCAGCATATCGTCGCGCGTGTTGAAGCTCTCCGTGAATCCATCCGTGTACAAAATCACCCGATCGCCCGCGACGACCGGAATTTTCATGGGGGACTCCACATCCACGGCGTCGTGCAGCAGACCCAGGACGGAGCTGCGCGATTCCAGCAGGCGCGGCGCCTCGCCCGGCTTCACGATCATCGCAGGAGGATGGCCGGCGCCAACAAATTCCAGCGTGCGCGCAGCCAAATCCAGCCGCGCGGCCACTACCGTGAAGTAAAAAACCGAACTGCGCAGACTGCCGATTACGAAGCGATTCAGATGCTCCATCATCGGCGCTAGTCCGGCGCCGCGCTCGATTTGGGACATCGTCTCGGTGTAGATGCGGTTCGCCACCAGCGCCGAACCGATGCCGTGGCCCGACACATCGCAAATCATCAACGAAAGATGATCGGGACGCGGCGCGACCAGGCCAAAATCTCCTCCGATGGTGCGCACCGGCTGGTAAAAAGTTTCTACCGACGCGCCTCCCCACATCAGGCTGCCCGGCGCCAGGCTCTGCTGCACGCGCGCGGCCAGCAACAGATCTTCTTCGATTTCGCGATGGCGCTGTTCCAGCTGGACGTTCACTTCGCGTAGCGCGTTTTCGGCGCGCTTCTGCGCGGAAATATCGGTGAGGGTGACGATGGAATAAATCCCGCCATCCGGATCTTCAATCTGCCGTGCGGTGATCACCACCGGCAGGTGGCGTCCGTCGCGGTGCGGCACGTAGAATTCAAAAAGGTTGCTGCCTTCCCTCTGGCGCCGCTCGATTTGCCGCTGCAACGCCTGCGCGTCTTCGGGAGGATACCAGCTCATAATTTTCGAGCCGATGAATTCGTCCGCAGAGTAACCGGCCATTTTCAGATACAGAGCGTTGGCGTAAACAACCTCGCCACAATCGTTGTTGATCAGCACGCCCTGATTGAGCGATTCCAGAATGCCGACAACTCCGTCCAGCCATTCATGCGGTATTTCGACCACAGGTCTGCCTCGGCGCGAGCTTGAAGCTCGGTAATGTGGACTCAATAATGCAAGACAATCATACCACCAGTGAAACCAAGCGTGGCCGCCGCAGAACTCCTGCGGCTCGGAGGTTGCGCATTTCCTTTGGAGGAAACCAAGATATGTGGATACTGGACAGATGTATGCGGAGCATTCCCATGCGACCACGGGGCAAGGTTTTTCGCTCGAAAAACTGTCACGCCGTCCGGTTGCCGAAACAAATTCGCGTGCGGCGAACTGGGCAGCTTCCAGCGCGGGGATGAAATCATTTTACGCGATAAGAAGGGCACGGCGCTGCGCGCGTTCCAGTTGCTCGCGAGATTGCCCAACGATCTGACCATTGCGGACCGCCGGATCGACCACAAAGCGCAACGCGACCAGACTGAAGAAACGGGGGAGAGGCTAACGTGACCGACATTTCCACAGCAAAAGGGCTCGCGGTGCTTGGCGCGGGCAAGATGGGCGGCATTCTGCTCGAAGCTTTCTTGAAGCATGGCCTAGTCGCGCCCGCCCACGTTTTCGCTACCGTGCGGCAGACCAGTTCGGAACGGCGCAGCATTTCCAGCGCGCAAATCACTCTGGGTACGGACAATCGCGCAGCGGCAAAAGATGCCGACGTAATTTTGCTGTGCGTGAAGCCGCTGGCGGTGAGCGCCGTGCTTGATGAAATCCGTCCGGAGCTGAACGATCAGAAGCTGGTGATTTCGATTGCCGCAGCGGTTTCCACCGAATACATGGAAAAGCGAAGCGGCGGAAATGTGCCGGTGCTACGCGCGATGCCCAATACGCCTTCGATGGTCGGCGAAGGCATCACTGCGATTTGCAAAGGCAAGCATGCGACGCCGAAGCATTTGGAACTCGCGCGCAAACTTTTTGACGCAGTGGGTAAAACGGTGGTCGTGGATGAAAAGCATATGGACGCGGTCACCGGACTTTCCGGCAGCGGCCCGGCGTTTCTCTACATTATTTTGGAATCGCTGGCGGAAGGCGGCGTGAAAATGGGTTTGTCGCGCGAGCTGGCTACTTTGCTCGCGGCGCAGACCATGTTGGGCGCGGCGAAAGTGGTGCTCGAGACCGGCCACCATCCCGCGCTGCTGAAAGATACGGTGACCACTCCCGCTGGATGCACCATTGACGGAATCTTGGAGTTAGAAGAGGGCAAGTTGCGCGTGACGTTGATCAAGGCCGTGGTGAAGGCATCGCAGCGGGCGAAGGAATTGCTCTTCACCGACAAGGAGAACTAGCGGGCTGCGGCCGCGCTGCGATCACTCAAAAAATTTAACACAGAGAAAAATGGAGGGCACGGAGACACCGGGAGTATGGGTTCCAGCCTGTGCGGTTTTTTGACGGCTAATGCGGGGGTTGCTCCGGCTTGATTTCGACCGTCGCGTGGATTTCCAGTTCCACCGTGTCGTTTGCGTGTAGCAGGAACGTGCTGGCGTCTTTCATGCCCCATTTTACGTAAGGGATCGTGAAGTGCGTGTCGCACTGCAGCCGTGGACCCGCCCCGGGTTGCACGGCCAACGTCATGGTAAGGTCGTGATCCTGGCCGTGAATGCGCATCACGCCGCTGACGTCCACCTGCGACGCCTTCTGCGGATCAAACGACCCGCGCACCTGTGCGGGCGTGAAAACAATCTCCGCATACTTCGGACTCTGCAGAATTTCCTGATGCATCTTCCTGTCGCGGGAATTGTTGTCGGTATTAGCGCTGCGCGCGTCCACCACAATCGTGCCGCTGGCCTTGCCGGTGGCCGCATCAAAATGAATTTGCCCGCTTTTCAATTGGAAAGTTCCGTGAACCGCGTGCAGCGTGGTATCGAGCACGAATGCAAGCTGGGTCTGCGCGGGATCCAGGTTGACGACATACGCCTGCGCACAAGCAGCCGGCGCACAAGCCAACGCAGCGGAACACGCGAGCGCAGACAAAACCAGAGCACCTAACGCCCGCGGCAGCGTCGCAACAGATTGTCCGACGCGCGCATTTCCCTGCCCGATCCGCCGAACCAGTCTCACGCGCGCAAAACCTGCCAACCAAGATCAAACATTTCGCTGGCCCGAATCGGCGCGGGCCTAGGACAATTGGCGTGCGATGAAATCATGCGCGCGAATATATTGGGATTCTCCGCGAACTTGCGCAGCGCCTTGCGCCGTAGCCACGCCTGGCGATCCAGCAGCAACAACAAACGCGCCATGCGTGCCGGCCCCTCGATCAATTGACCATGCGCCATGCGGTAGCGCGCCAAATCTTCCGCCGCCAGCGCATCACCCAACCGCAACGCCTGTTGCAACGCGAGGCTCATGCCCTGCCCCGTAATTCCGTCCACGGTAAAAGAAGCATCGCCTACCAGCGCGACATTCCCCTGCGCGACGCTGCGCGGATATTCCAGCACGGTCTGGCACCCAGTATCCTCGCTGATGCGGCGCGCATCGCCCAACCGGCGCGCCACCGCGGGAAAATGCTGCAGGGCACGCTCCACACGCATCTTCGGATCGCTGGTCAGCACCGCGACGTTGATTTCATCCGGCCCCGTGGGCGTCACATAAATCTGGCACCGCTCGCCCCAGTACACTTCGACAAATTCGCTCCACGGCGCCACAGCGAAGTGGCAGCGAAATCCAAAACGCGCCGAACGCACGCGCCGCGGACCTAGACCCGACCATTTTCTTACCGCAGATCGCTGCCCATCCGCGCCCACCAGCCAGTCGAACGGAAATACCACGCCATCCAGCCGCGCATGATCGGAATTTAATTCGGTAACGCGTGTGCCCCAACGGAAGGAAACGCCCGAGTCCACGGCACGCCGCACCAGCAAATCGTGCAACACGCTGCGGCGCAGGCCAAACGCGACGCCGCGCGTAATGCTTCCGCAGGCGGACGACGCCTCATCGGAAAAACGCAATCCTGCAATGGGAAATGCTACGGAGGAATCCAGCCAGATGCCGAGGCGCTGCAGCGCGGATACACCTTCGGGGAGTAAACCCTCGCCGCAGGGCTTATCGATCGGCGGCTTGCGCGCATCGGCGACCGTTACACGAAGTCCCTTTTGGCTTGCCGCTATCGCCGTCGCGATCCCTGCTGGCCCCGCTCCCACGATCAGGACTTCCGCGCCTGTAGCCACTGGCCCCCACTTCTTACCAACGCAACAAAACTAGCTCTGCACAGAAGCCGGGACCCATCGCGGCCAGGATGCTCAGCGAGCCGGGTTCGGGGCGCCGATTCGAATAAACGTCCTCAAGCACCAACAACACCGACGTGGATGAAATATTTCCAACGCGGCGCAAACAAGCCCATGATGCCGCCAGATCGTTGGCCGTAATTCCCAGCGCAGTCGCGGTGGCTTCCAAAACTTTGGGGCCACCGGTATGCATGATCCAGGATTTGATGTCGGAACGCTTCGCGCCATTTTCCGCGAGGAACGCGTCCACGTCCTTGCCCAAATGCTTCGTCACCATCTCCGGAACTTCCGGTGACAATACGATGCGGAAACCCTTCTCAGAGATATCCCACCCCATCACCTTCTCAGTGTGCAGATAGAAACTGGATTTCGTCGCGAGAATTTCCGGCCCATCTGCTTTGCGATTGGAGCCTGTCACGATGGTCGCCGCCGCACCGTCACCGAAGAGCAGCGCGGAAATCAGGTGCGCCATGGAGAGGTCGTCGCGCTGCAAAGTCAGCGAGCACAGTTCCACGGACAAAAGCGCTGCAGCCTGGTCCGGATAAGCCTTCACGTAATCCGCGGCGCGCGAAATTCCCGCGGCGCCTGCCACACAACCCAATCCGAAAATTGGAATGCGCTTGATGTTGGGCGAAAGCCCCATGCGATTCACCAGCCGCGCATCCAGCGAGGGAGCAGCAATGCCGGTCACCGACGTCACAAAAATCGCGCCCAGATCTTTCGGTCCGATACCCGCTTTGTGCAGCGCCTTGCACAGAGATTCTTCACCCAGTTCCAGCGCGTGCGCGATCCAAGTGTTGTTCGCCTGCCCCCAGGTTGTCAGGCCTTCATAGTAATCGATGGGTTCGACCAGGTATCGCCCCTCGACTTGCATACTCTCGTCCAGACGGTCGAGTATGTCCGGATTCGACAAGCGATGACGCCAGTCGTTCTTCAGCGCCTCCGTCAAAATCTCCTGTTTGTAGTAATACTCTGGGAAGGCACTCGCGACGCTGGCAATCCTCATCGAATAGGCTCCTGGTTTGGTGGCTAAATGGTTCCGAAGGATAATATCGCGAGAACGCCAATATCAACAGGGAGTTTTGAAAAAAGCTATGTTACCGGCACGGGCCGCCCTTTCCGCGGGGCAGCAGGTTTGGCTCCATGGACGGATGGAAACCACCGCTAAATCCAAGCACGCGCAAGAATTGGAAATTTCAGCGCAGGATGGAATTTCGCCGGAAGAAAAAAATCCCCGGGTCTGGGGGCGCAGACCCGGGGACGGGGGTGAGGGACGCTGGGCCGAAAACTTTTTTAAACTTTGCCGCGGTTAGTAATTCCAGCGGCGCATTGCCAGCGAAGCGCGAAACACAAGTTGAATGGCCATCACAAGCATTGTGTCGCGAAACGCGATTGCTCTCTGGCGCATAACCGAATCCTCCGAGGCGTCGGGAAAAGGCAGCGCGTGAGCGTTTGCCGAAGCTGTGTGGCTGTCAGACTTCCAAACCGTGCTCGTCAGTGTGCTCAAGCCCTCTCCCCTTAATTCAATACGTAAACCGGGTTGTCATGCTCGACGGCCAAAACCATGGACTTGAAAATATCGACGTCCCAGCTGTCCGCGATTCGCAAACGAACCACATCTTTGGTCTCGGACACGAGGCGCCCGCGCAGCGGTACCCGCAGGTTCCCTGCTACGACTCGGAGTATCACCGGTTGCCCCATCCAGATCGCGTAGCCACCTACCATTTGTCCCCCCTCATGAGGCTTGTTCGTCGTACAAGAGCAAGTTTCGGGCAGGCCTGCGACCTGGCCAATGGTACAGCGGGCTATAATCAGTAGGCGGGTAGTACTAGTCACTCATGGGTTCTGGCAGGCCGCGACTAAGGCCATTTATGTTATTGTGTTTACAGCGATTTGCGCCGCATTCAGGGACTATAACGCACCGGCGAGTCTATGCAGCTCGCGGCTCTGCAGTCTGTGCGAACGCAGCTGTCTTGTGCCAGCGCACCGTTTTGCCGTTCGCCGAAAAAGTGGATTCGCCGTCATCCCGAATCGAGTCAGGCGCTTTTTCTTGCCTGCCGCCGTTTGGCAGGCGCGGGATGCAGCGAGGGATCGCTGCTTTCCCGCGCGAACGGCGAGCACATGAGATGGGTTGAGGCCCGGAAGCACGCATCAGGAGAGCGAGGTTTCTATACCAAGTGATCGAGCTATTGAAGGAGCTACTGCACCGGCTCTCCGACGTCCGCGCTCTGGTCGCGCTCGGCGGCATGGTGATGGTCTGCGGCATCGTCTTCGTGGAAACCGGGCTATTCGTCGGCTTCTTCCTGCCGGGCGATTCCCTGCTGGTCACGGCCGGAGTAGTGGCTGCGGATAAAGCCTCGGGATTGCAGCTGATGTGGCTGCTGCCGCTCGTCACCCTCTGCGCCATCGTCGGCGACCAGCTCGGCTACTGGATCGGGCGCTCCATGGGCCAGCGCCTCTATCAACGTGAGGACTCGCGCTTCTTCAAGAAGAGCCACCTGCTGCGCGCGCACGCGTTTTACGAAAAATACGGATCGCGCACCATTATCCTCGCCCGCTTCATGCCCATCATTCGCACCTTCTGCCCGCCCGTCGCCGGCGCAGCGAAAATGGACTACACGCGCTACCTGCTCTTCGACATCGTCGGCGGCTTTCTCTGGGTCTGGGGCATGATCCTGCTCGGCTACACGCTCGGCAGCACCGTCCCCAACATCGACAAGCGCATCCATTACGTCCTAGCCGTCGTAATTTTCGTTTCCCTGCTTCCCGCTATCTACTCCGCCTGGAAAGCCCGCACCAAAAAAATCGCGATCTGATTGCAGCAACGGCAAGCCGAACGAGCGCGGCGCGGCTGCGGGCTGTGACAGCCTGTGTCGCTGAAGCAGAGGAACTCGAAAACTGTGCGCAAGAATCCGCTAAGCCCTGGCTACGGCATTCATCAGACGATCGAAATCAGAAGGCAGACTATCGGTATAATCAATATTCTCGTCCGCGATGTCAGGCCTCTCTTGTCGAGGCAGGAGCAGATACTTGCTCACTGCATCGCGACGCGGACACTCAGCAGATCGCGAAAGGACAGCGTGTTCAGGATGTACGACCGGCAGATCGTTGAAACGCGTAAACCAAGTGAGTGCTGGATTCATGACGCGAAAGCATTCCGATTGGGTTTGATTTGAGCGCGTCCGGTCCGATTGAAACTCGTTTATCGCAACCCCCGCTGGCCGATAGCAGCAAGCGACTGCTGCCATGGCTGATCGCCGTCGCTTTCTTCATGGAGTCGCTGGACACCACGATTCTTAATACGGCCGTTCCCGCCATCGCAGCCGCTCTCCACGTTGCTCCGCTCAGCATGAAGTCGGTGCTGGCAAGCTACACGTTGAGCCTGGCAGTCTTCATTCCGATCAGCGGCTGGATGGCGGACCGCTTCGGAACGCGACGTGTGTTCGCCTGCGCGATCGGCATTTTCACGCTGGGATCATTTCTCTGCGGCATGTCGACCAATATTCACGTGCTGGTCGCTTGCCGCATCCTGCAGGGCTGCGGCGGATCCATGATGGTGCCGGTCGGCCGACTCGTCTTAGTACGGACGTTTGCCAAATCCGAACTGGTTCGAGCGATGAGCTTCGTCTCCATCCCCGCCTTGATCGCCCCCATGCTTGGACCGATCGCCGGTGGCCTGATCGTCGGATACCTTCAGTGGAGATTCATCTTCTTCGTAAATATTCCGATCGGCCTCGTTGGCTTGTACCTGATGTACCGCCATGTGCCGGACTATCGCGAACACACCGATCCGCTCGACGTGACCGGGCTGATTCTTTTCGGGTCCGGCGTCGCGCTGCTTTCCTACGTGCTGGAAGTGTTTGGCGAGCATACGCTGAACACGCTTGAAATTCTGGCGCTGTTGGGCATTTCCATCGCTCTGCTCGCGGGCTACGGATTTCATGCCACCCGAACCGCACACCCCGTGCTGCGTCTCGCACTATTTCGCATTCGCACGTTTCGCGCCGCGGTGACCGGCAGCTTTGTCACGCGCCTGGGCATCGGCGGCATTCCATTTCTTTTCCCGCTGCTGTATCAGGTTGGCCTAGGATTCACGCCGATTCAATCCGGCCTGCTGCTGATCCCGCAGGCCATTGCTTCGATGAGCCTGAAGCCGGCGATGCCGAGAATCCTGGCGCGATTTGGCTATCGCGCGGTTCTGGTATCGAACACGCTGCTCATGGGTGTGCAGATTTTGCTTTTCGCACACATCGGGAAAGGCACGCCGATATGGCTGATCGTCCTCGAAGTTTTCCTTTTCGGATTCTTCACCTCATTGCAATATACGAGCATGAACACGCTCGTCTACGCCGACGTTAACGAGGAGCAGGCGAGCAGCGCGAGCTCGATCGCCAGCACGGTGCAGCAGATGTCTGTCAGTTTCGCAGTGGCTGCCGCGTCGCTGGTCACCGCGTTCTTCATTCCCGATCGCCACACTTCCAGTGCGCCACAATTTATTCGCGGCATCCACCGCGCGTTCCTGGTGCTGGGTGCAATGACCATCCTCTCCACCATCGTCTTCCGCGAGTTAAAACGAGGCGACGGCGACACGGTGAGCCAGCGGAAAGTGTTGCACACCGGATAGAGCAAGGCCTGGTTCGCAAAGGGCGCTTGCGCCTGCGGCACCGAGGCGGTCAAGCGTCAGCTTTTAGCGTCGCAGGAACTTGCATAGGAACAAGAAAGTTGCTGGCGAGAAGATACGCAAACAAGTGTCCAAGCGGCGGCGCGTGCCGTAACTGGCCGGCAGAAACCATTCCATTCGTCTCATCCCATTCCCAACCGCTAGCCGAAAAACCCTTCAGTCTTTCGCGCAGCTCCGTAGAGCTCATCGGATAAGCGTAGATGCGCACGTTCTGTGCCAGAAGACGCGCAAGCGCCTCCAGTAGTCTCCCTTCGAGATTGCCGTAAAAGCCCTCAAGCGCTTGAATCATCAGCGAAAGCCCAACGACGAAGCGCACAGGCGCTTGCGTGTGGCGGCTCACGAGAGTCTTCATGCCGTAAAGCTCACTTTGGCGAAAAAGCAGCACATCGCCGCCAGCAGCGAGAAGAGCATCGATCCGACGAAGCAAATCAGGGATCTCCGGCGGCGCTTCGTCCCGCACGAGCGGAGCAGCCGTCAGGCAAAAAAAGCCGGCGGGCGAGGCTTTTGTTTCGCCCAGCTCGGTCTGAAGCTCCTGAATCGCCGCACCCAACAACCTCATGTGAACTTGCGAGTGAGCTGCGTCTCCGTGGCCAAAGTATCCCGGAGCAAGCACGACCGCTTTCTTGTAAAGAGCCTCGGTAGGAGGAACTGTGGGGCCCTGGGAGGGAAAAAATACAGCCTCGGCGAATCCTCTCGTCAGCAAATCGGCTAGCAGGGTACGGCGATCCCAACGTTCGAATGCTGGCCCGCGAAGATCTAGGTAGTCAATCTCGATTCGCTCCTTGACGACGTCTTCTGCCAAGCCTGCCAGAAATGTTTCCGTGGTTCGCAATTCATAGAACGAGCTGTAAATGAGATTGACGCCCAGAATACCAATGGCTTCCTGCTGCAGGACGTTCGAAGGATCGCGCATATTGATGTGCAGCAGGACGTCGTTTGCCGATCCGCCGGGCTGCATTTGGAACCGGAGACCGACCCAGCCGTGCGCGTCGTTGGTCCCGGCAAAGTTACGCGCGGAGACCGTATCGACAAAGGAGAAGAAGCGCGTATGCGGCCCACGGGTATCGCTTAACTGCGCGAGAAGCTGGGCCCATTCCTTGTCCAGCATTGCCTCCATTCGCTGCCTGGATACGTAGCGCGATCCCGAGCCATACAGATCGTCGCTGACTTCCTTGTCGTAGGCGCAAATAGTTTTGGCGACCGTCGCGGAGGCGCCTCCCACGACAAAGAACCAGTGGGAAACTTCCTGTCCGGCGCCGATTTCGGCGAAAGAGCCAAAAGCGGATGCATCGAGATTCAAGGTGAGAGCTTTATGGTGCGTGTCGAGTTTGTCAGTGGCAGGCATAGTCAGACTCCGCTCGCGCGCGATCTTCTAACAGGCACGTAGCATCCGTCACAAGCTAGCGAAACGCGGGGACGATTCTACCCGAGATTTTCTTTCGGATTTCGAAAATAGCAAAGTCGCGGCAACCGTTTTGTTCTCATGCGCGTTGATTGAACCGATGCGGATTCACTACTCCTCGGCCAGAGCCTCCATCGGAGAAATTCGTGCGGCGCGTTGCGCTGGCAGTAGGCAGGCGGCCAGGCACACTGCTGTCGTCACGCACGCGGCAGCGGCAAGCACCGCGAAGTTAAGCGCCGGTACCTGGAAGAGTAGCGAGCGCATCGCGAGGCCCGCTTGCCATGCTCCGATCAAGCCCAACACGGTTCCGGCGACTAACAGGCGTAATGAGAGCGAGACAAACTGCATTCGAATCTGCCCGGCTTGCGCCCCCAGCGCTATGCGCACACCGATTTCGCGCCGCCGCTGTGTCACGGCATAACTCAGCACTCCATACGTGCCGATGCAAGTCAGCAACAGTGCGATCGCTGCGAACAGGGCAGCCAACAGCGCCGGTGAGCGACGAGCGACCAGGCTGTCGGCAATGCGAGTGTCCATTGACCGAACGTCATTTATCGGTATGTCGGGGTCGACTTGTCGAACTACCTTCTGGAGTGCCAACTTGAGCGATTCCGACGGAAGGCTCGTACGGATGGCGGCGAAGAAGCTGTCATCGATACGGAAGGAATACGGATAATAAATCGCGCCCTGTGCTTCCTCTTCGGTGAGTCCCACTTGTTTTACCGCACCAACAACGCCGACGACAGTGAACGCTTCGGCATCCTTCCCCGCTTCGGACCCATCCCACAATCGTTGGCCGATGGCGCTGGCGTTCGGCCAGTAGTATCGCGCGAAGTCTTCGTCCACAACGCAGACGCGCTCGGAGCGGTGTGAATCGTCGGCGGCGAGGAAACGTCCTGCTCGCAGCGAGAAACCCATCGCGCGAAAATAGTCGCCGGCGACTCCGTAAGAATAGTGCCCTCGCGCGGATTCGCCCGGACGGAGGATGTGCCCTTTTACCGTGGCGGCACTTTTGCCGTTCTTACCGCTGAAGGGTACATTGTTGACCACTCCCGCGCTCAATACTCCCGGCATGTGGCCGATTTTGTCCAGCAAGCTTTCAACAAACGTCAGCCGGGCTGCGTCCTGATAGGTCCACGGAAGCAGGATGTGCCCAGCGAGCACGCGGTCTGACTGGAAACCCGGGGAAATGGCCATCACTCGCTGAAGACTGAGGCCGAGCAGGCCCGCTCCGGCCAGCAGAATAAACGCCAAGGCAATCTGAGCGACCAGAAAACTGTGACGCAGAATTTGCACCCCATGCCCGGCGGTGCCGCCACGGCTCACCGATTGCAGCGCATTTCCGATATGCCGCCGAAGTTGGAACCAGGCGACAGGCGCCGCGAACACGACACCCATGGCGATGGCTGCGACCAGGCCGACCCGTGCTAATCGCGCGTCGAAAACGATGCGACTTCCGAACGGCAGGCGATCAGCGCCCCATCCGCGCATCAACTGGATTCCGCCGGCCCCGACGGCGAGTCCGAGCAATCCTCCGACTAACGTGAGCAAGGTGGTCTCGACAACCACCTCGCTGACAAGATATTTCCAACCCGCGCCCAGCGCCTGGCGAACGGCCAATTCCTTGGCGCGGCCGCTGGCACGGATAAGCAGCAGGTTCACTAGATTGACTGCGCCAATCAAAAGAAGCACGAGTACGCCTGCTTCCAGAAGCAGCAGCGTGGGACGCACGGCTGCGACGTGGTCCGCGCGCAACGGCACCACCAGCGAACGAAAACCCGCATCGGCAATCATCTTGGCCTGCGGATCGTCCACTTCCAGTGCCGCGTTCTGCGCGTCCAGCTCCGACTGCGCCTGCGCGAGCGTGGCGTCCGGTCGCAGCCGCGCGATCATTTGGATCACATTCCCGCCGGAATGCCGTCGCGATGGGGCGCGCTCCTCCGGGCGCGATGCCAGGGGCAGGAACACTCGTGCATCGGAAGAGAGAAAGCGGAAGCTGGGAGGCAAAACGCCGATCACCGTCCTGGAAACGCTATTGACGCGAATCTGCTTTCCCAGCACGTTCGGATCGGCGTTGAATGCTTGCCGCCAATATGCGTCGGAAAGAATGGCAACGTGGTCGCTGTCGGAAGTGGTTTCGTCGTCCGTGAAAGTGCGTCCGATCGCAGGGCCAAGCCCGAGGGTAGAGAAAAAATCCGCAGACACGCGCATGGTAGGCTCGCGTTCGGTCGATCCAGGCTCGCCGACAATCTCCGTTGCGTGGCGGTAGATCGAGAGCGAGGCGAAGGCAGGAATACGGCCGCGGCGTTCGTAGTAGTTGGTCAGCGAGGATCCGTCGCGCTCGACCCCAGCTTTCGGATACGTATTGAAGATCGTCATCAGCCGCTCGGGCTCAGGAAAGGGCAGCGGCCGGAGCAGCACCGAATCGATCACTGCGAAAATCGTTAGATTGGCGCCGAGGCAAACGGCGAGCGTCAGCAGAGCGGCGGCTGTAAATGCCGGGCTCTTGCGCAACAATCGCGCGGCGTATTTCAGCTGTCTGCGAAATTCATCAAAGAAGTGCACGCCAAAGGCTTCCCGGCAATCCGCTTCGACGTTAATGGTGCTGCCAAGCTCTTTCCGTATCACGCGCGCCGCTTGTTCGCGCGACATGCCGGCGCGCACCAGATCGTCCGTGTATTGCTCGATGTGGAAGCGCAGCTCCTCGGACATTCCCGCTTCGAAATCGCGACGCCGCGTGAGCACGCGAAACAGAGAACCAAGGCGCTGGATCATCTCAGACCTCTTCCAGCCGGTTTTGTCCACTGTGTCGTTCTCCTAGTTCAACTAGGAGTCTAGCCAAAGCTCTCCTAATTTGACAAGGCGAAAGCGCCGCGCTTAGGGAATGGCTCAACCGGCGGTCTCGGTGTCGACGAACGCAGAGTTTGTCGAGAACTAGGGCCGTTGCCGTGGCGTACAAAGTTCGAGCCAGAAATCGAGATGAAGCCACAAGCGGCAGGGGTGATGCATGCAGCTAGATGCGGGGGGATTGAGTACTCTTCGATTTTGCAGACTGGGCTAATAAGTCTAATCTGAAATTTGGTCTAGCGCGGAGTCGATTGCTGCGGCCAGTTTTGTTCCCCCGTCAGGCTTGGAGAGGACGACGTCAATGCCTACTGCCGAGCTCAGGTACTTCCCAACGTTCTCGCGATACATTGTGAACAAAATAATGCGGGTATCGGGCATCGCGCCTTTGAGCACCGACGCAACTTCCGCCCCATTCAACTCCGGCATCGCCAGATCCAGCAGGACTAAATCCGGTTGGAGCGCCATTGCTCTCTGTACCGCCTCGCGGCCGTTCACTGCCTCACCGCAGACGACCACGTCGCCTCGGCTTGACAAATAACGTTTGAGGCTCTGTCGGACCGTGAAGCTATCGTCCACTACCAGGACATGTTTGTGCGTGCGTAAGCTCATCCATAGGAGGGTACTCCAGTTCCTTTCCACTGCGGAATACATTGTTCAATGTAGGACACCTGAGAAACTGAGGTTGGGCCTTGCGGGACGGCCACATAGTACCGATAGCGTCCGAACCGGCCCGCCTGAAACGCAAAACGGGGAGTCTGGCGACTCCCCGCTTGCTTCTTCCATGGCCGCCGCGATGCCGAAGGCATTACTGGCGGCGCGCACCGCAAGAGCGGTGTGAAAACGGCATCTAGCTCAAACGACTCTGCCCGGTGGAGTCATACAAATTCCTCCGTGCACTGCGTCTACAATTCCCTTCTACGCCCGCGTAGGGGTGAATGCAACTGGAAAATCCGGCGAGCCCAACGCGCGAAAAATAGCACAGCATTCCCGGAGGCGAGTCGGAAAATTAGAAGCGGGGCGGGTTTACTTCAGCAGCAAAGCTTCGCGCACCTGATCGCGCCCGACGAAAGTCTTCGACGAACGGAACTTCCCGAAAATATCCAGAATCTCGCGATTTTGAAACACGCGCGCATGCACGGCCAGCGTCGGAGTCGGCACCAATTCCACCGTCTGCGAATCCACGATCTTATAACGATTAAATCTTTCGGGCGCGCGGCTGTGAAACGACGCCAGCACCGCTCCCCCGGGCCGCATCACCGTGTAAATCCGCTCCATCACCCGCGGCAGCAGTTCCGCATCCAGATAATCGAAAAGGTCCCAGGCCAACACGCCGTGAAAATGATCGTCGGGATATTGCAGCGCCGTATCCAGGAATTTTCCGGCCAGCATTCCCTGCGACACGCGTGCGTTCCCATCGCCCACCGCGGCATTACGCAGGCTTTCTTCCTCCGCGTGCAGAAATTCCTTCCAGGAACGCAGCAGGTCTTCGGTGGAAAGCCGGAAACCCTTCTCGATGAAAAACATCACCGTGGACTGAAAAACCGCGCCCAGGTCCAGAATCTTGCCTTGCCCGTTGTCGCTGATCAGCCACAAAAATTCTTTCAGCCCGTTCGAGACACGCATGTTGGCCGCGGTTGGCGCCGCGGATTCCGGCCCCGGCTTCACGGGTGCCCGGGCCGTCGCCGTGGAGTTCTGTCTTTGCTTGGCCGTCCAGTCCATGAACCGCTCTAACTCCTCGGTGCGCCAGCAATCGCCTTGCTGGAAACTTCGGCATCCACCGGAGCCGCCGCCGACTTCGTGCTGCCGGAAGAATCAGCAGAATGACCGGGCCGCGCCATTTCCACCTTGCCGCGCAAACCCGCGCCATCCTCGATGCGAATGCGCGGCGTCAACACGCTGCCCTGCACGTGGCTCGCAGGCCCCAGGCGCACGCTGTCGCGAGCCTGCAAATTGCCCTGCACGTGGCCGTCGATTATGATTTCCGGCGCTACGATATCGGCATTCACGCGGCCGCTCGGGCCCACCGTCACGCGCCCGTTGGCCAAATGAATTTTTCCGTGCGCCTCGCCTTCGATCACCAGGTGGCAGCTGCCGGAAATATCGCCGCGGATTTTCAGCCCTGCGCTAATCGTCGAGACGGCATTAATCGCCGCAGCCACATCCGGCGCGGCCGCCGGCGTTGGGTTGAATGCGGCAGCAACGGGCGCTGCCGGCACAAAACGCGCGGCAGTTTCCGCGCGTGGAATCGCGGCCGTATCAAACGTGGGTGTCGTCGCGGCCGGCTCTGCCGCGTCTGCTCCCGGCGAAGATGGCTTCAATTCTTCGGTTCTACGCCACATATGGGTTCCTCCCCTGTATCGCTAAGACTCCCGCGGGGGGTGGCGGGGTCCTGACGTGATGCACGAACTATATTACAGAGAAGCGTCGCAACGATAGAGGCCTGCGTACTTAAATGACAACGCGCTGCGAATCCGGCAGCCCCTCCAGTCGTTAGCGAGCCACGCCTGATATGGCGAACGGGAGGGGGACCGTGTCATCCCGAACGGAGTGTCGCGCATTTTCCCTTCCCGCCCCGCAGTCGCCGGACGGGAAGGACGCCAGACGTAGCGACGGATTTACGCGTGCGCCCGGCCTAGAGAAAAGCAGATTCCTTCGCGTCACGTCGTCCGCACATCTTCATGCCGCATTTCCCACAACGCGTGCAGGTATCCGCCGAATTCATGAAAAAATATTCGCACGCCTTCGGAGGTGCGCCACCAACTCTGCGGATCATAATCATTGTCAGGCGCGCCAATCACCCGCAGCTGTGTGCCCGGCGGCAAACTGCGTTCATAAATATATTCCGATCGGCGCGTGTGATAGTTCGAAGTAACCAGCAGGATTTTCTTCCACCCATGCGAAGCCGCCAGTTCGCTTACGACCAGCGCCTCGTCGCGCGTATCCTCCGCCCGATGGTTCAGCGCAATGATCGCCGCAGCCGGCACGCCGTGATCCACCAAATCGCGCTTCATCAGGTCCGTGGTGCTGGCGTAGGAACGCAAGGACCGCCCCGTCGCTACCACTCGCGGCGCCAAGCCTGACCGGAACAAAGCCGCAGCCCGCGACGCGCGCACCGCGTCGAAATTGTCGCCGCTCAGCACCACAATCGCGTCCGAATTCTCCGGCGCATCATCCACGATCCAGAATTCCCCGGCAAATCGCAGCAGCGGCACCCGCACCAGATACAAAATCACCAAAAACACCACGAAGAAAATCAGGAATAGCAGCTTGAAAATAATTCCGCCACGCTGCGCGTCCGGTTCGCCGAAAAGCGTGGCGGCGATGCTCGTCATTTCGCCGGGTCCAACTGGCGCAATCGTTCAGCGGCGTACTCCGGTAAAGTCCCGTTGAAATAAACTTCCTTGATGCTGTAGGACTTGCTGCGTTGCTCCACAATCGGCAGAATCTCGATGTGCCAGTGATAATCTCCCGCAAGGGTGCGCCAATATTCGCTCAGCTCACCCTTCGTCTGCTGCGTATTCGGCGCCGTGTGCATCACCAAATGATAGCCCGGCGCCACCTGCAGCAAACGCCGCAGCGTGCGCCCTAATAACGCAGCCAAATTGCGGCGATGTTCCTCCGCCAGCGGCGCTTCAAACTGATGATTGTGCGTCTTCGGCAGCAGCCATATCTCGTAGGGCACGCGCGAAGCGTACGGGCACAGCGCGTGATAATCCTCTGCGTGGTCCACCATGCGCTTGGCCTGGCGCATTTCCTGGCGCAGAATGTCGCAAAAAACGCAGCGCTCGCGGTCACGATACCATTCCCGCGCCGAACGCAGCTCATACAAAATCCGCCGCGGCACAAAAGTGGTCGCGGTGATCTGCGAATGCGCGTGCGGCCATTCCTCGCCCGCCTGCGCGCCTTGATTCTTGAACACTGTCACATATTTAAAGCGCGCGTCGCGTTTCAGGTCCGCGATGCGCCGCGCCCACGCGTCCAGCACGCGTTCGATTTCCTCGTCGCTCATCCGCTCCAGCGTGCGCGTGTGCTCCGGCGTCTCCACCACGATTTCGTGCGCGCCCACCGCCGCCATGCGGTCGTAAATGCCATCGGCGCTGCGTCCCGGCTCGCCCTCGATTCGATACAGCGGACGAAGATGGGGATACACGCGCAACTGCCATTTGCCTTCCGCGGGCAATGCCAGCAGCGTCTGCGTCGCGATGCGATTTTCCGGGCATAGCGGACAAGGATCCGGCCTCACCTTCTCGCGTTCCGGATGCCCCGCCACCACCCAACTGCGCGTAATTGGATCTTTGCGAAGTTCCATCAGCCCTCAACCCGCAAAATCAAACGCGTCATCTTATAACGTGGATTGAGCGAGGGCAAAGCATAACCCAACCGCGGGTTTATACTTCTTTTATGGCAGAGCGGGAACAATTCGACATTAGCGAATACTCCTTCGAACAGTTCGTTTCCTTCATATTCGCGCATGAGCCCTCAGCGGATTGGAATAAACGGAAACCGTGGTATTTGAGGTTGGAAGTAACATACGACCCCCGGAAAGTATGCGCGCGCTATGTTCGATTGTTCCGACAGCCTTCGTTCCTACGCGAACGATTTTCGAAAGCGCAGCTTGAGGAAGGATTTTGGGCGATACACGGCGGGGCCCTGCACTGTGCAGTCTCGCGCGTAATCTGGGATACGGACGTGCCCTTCGCAGAGCGAGAAGAATGCGTAAGGTCCATGCAGGGCTTGTTCAGCCTTTTGTTCGCCACGGAACCCCTGGAAACGTCGTCGAACATGTGGTGGGATTCGCTCTGCTATGACTGGCATTCCGGTAACAGAGATCGCGAGCGCGGCGGCGAAGACCTGCGAATGCAAAACATAATGTTCGAGACGTTGGCCGCAGTTCTTCGGCTCGACTCGGAATCGTGCCAGGTGGCCGCTCTGCATGGCTTAGGTCATCTAAATCATCCGGGGACGGCAGCACTCGTCCACACATTTATTGCGGAACACCCTGCGCTGACCGCGCAGACGAAGGAATATGCTCTCCGTGCGGCCAAATTCGACGTGCTCTGACAACTTATATTGTCAGAGTTGAGTTGCGGGGCCCTAGTACCTCAACCTTGCCCCAGTTGTGATGCTAGCGAGTGTAATGCGTAGGCGTGGGTCCGGCTTCCAGCCGATGGCGATCCCAAATCGCGCCTTCGCGGCTGTAACTGGCCATCTCGAAATCCTGCGTCAATTCCAGACAATCCGTGGGGCAAGCGTCTTCGCACAAGCCGCAGAACATGCAGCGCGAAGTGTCGTAAGTGAAAGTGGTAAGAACCTTGCGTCGCGTGGCATCGTCACGCAGCCAGCCTACGACGATCAAATTCTCCGGGCAAGCCAGCGCGCACAAATTGCACGAAATGCAAAGCGACTCCCCAGTCTCCGGATTCATGTTCAGCCGCGGCGCCCCGCGATAGCGCTCCGCCACCATCGGTCGTTCCTGAGGATACTGCTCGGTGTAAATATTCTTCGGCGCCTGATAGCGAAACGTAACCCACATGCCCTTGAAAAGATCCACCAGAAACACGCGCCGCAAAAGTTCTCTCATCGCGTGGATTGTGACTTCCCTTCCAATGGATGTCAATAGACGCTTGCCGCGCGCTTCACCACAGCGGTGCAACCGGCGCTTCATTAAATACAGGCGCGGGGCCGCCCTTATTCGATAGGTGAATAATGTTCAGGTACGGCTCCACTTGCGGATCGTAAATCACGGTAATGCTGCCGCCTTTTCCCGGCGAGCCATCGAATCCATTGCGTCCGTCGAGCCCGGCGTTTCCGCTGTTCCCATTGGGAGTGCCAGTCCCGCCCGAGCCGCCCGCGCCGCCGCGGCCGCCTCTGCCGCCCGATCCTCCCGGACCGCCATCTGCAGTCACCGTCAACGCGCCTCCCTTCGGATCAATCAAGTAGAGCCGCGTCTTACCCGCCGCCGCTACGCTCGCCTGCAGCAACGGATGCGCTCCGGCCCGCAGCGTCGCGCGAACTTGCACCGGCGGCGCATTCCCACCATAGCCGCCATCTCCGCCGTCCCCACCGTTGGTCCCGTTCCCGCCATTTCCGCCCGGCGAAGGATTATTCGGATCGGTGGAACCCATGCTGCCGCTCGAGCCTGCCATCCCGTCGCTGCCGTTCGAGCCGTCGGTGCCGCGCACCCCATTAAAATTGGAAATAAAGTTGTAATCATAAGTGATGGGAATATCCAGGTCCGCTTTCAAGTCCGGATGGCTCGGCACCGTGATCGTGACATGCGCCGTTTTGCCGTCACTTTTTCTGGGATCGTGCGCCAGAGTCAAAACGCCTTTATTGTTGACGGTCACGACAGTCGGCGTCACAGTGAGGTCCTGCCACATCACCTTCCCTTTGCCTTTTCCCTCCGTCACCAATATTTTTCCGTCCGGCTGCGCGAACTGAACCACCAGTGGCGATTTTTCACCAGGCGCGATGGCCGGTCCGTTCAGCAGGCTGGCCTGCATGGAGGTAACCTGAACCTGGGCCAGGTAAACCCGCATCCCCAGCTTCACCTTCACCGCCGCGCATCCGCTCAGCGCGAGCAACAAAATCAACACCAGGCAAACCGCCGCGCTCCCAGGCAGCATTGGCGGTCGAACATCTGGCGCGGGTCGGCGCTTCCGCCCGGCGACGACCTGGAGTTGGTTGCCCTCGCTCAACTGGAACACCTCGTGTGCGGCCGGACCAACCGCGGGAAAGGCTATGCCGACAGCTGTAGCGCGTTCTGATCGAGCAGAGAATTCCCCTTCGGGCGCCTCGACGGTTACGAATGCGACGCGCGCGCCTCCCGTAAGTCTACCTGCTTTATTGAGCTATGAATCGCTAACTGGCCGGTAACTGTGGTTCAATCTACTCCCTCCTTGTGACGTCTAAATTCACGCAGAGGTTCCATGTTATTCTGCCAAAAATGAGCGCGCTCGATAATGTTCCGGCCGCTGACAACGACCGCGATGCCCGATTCATGCGCGGCGCGCTCGACGAAGCCCGCGCCGCAGCCGAGCGCGGCGAAGTACCGGTCGGCGCAGTCGTAGTAATGAATGATGAGATCGTGGCCCGCGCCGGAAACCGCACGATCGCTGATTGCGACCCCACCGCGCACGCCGAAGTAATCGCGCTGCGCGAAGCCTCAAAGCATATGGGCAACTATCGCCTGGCGGGAGCCGATCTCTACGTCACCATCGAGCCCTGCGCCATGTGCGCCGGCGCCATGATCCAAGCCCGCATCGCCCGTCTAATCTATGGCGCGCCAGACGCCAGAGGCGGCGCGGTACGTTCCTGTTTCGCGGTCCTCGATCATCCCCTGCTTAATCATCGCGTAGAAGTGACCGCCGGAGTTTTGGCAGAAGAGGCAGCGGCAGCGCTCCGAGACTTCTTCGCCGCCCGCCGTTAGAAAAACCATGCCGGCCGGTCGGTCGGTAATGCGGCGGCTGCAGCCGCGGCCCAGACTCGCACATCCAACTCGGATTGACCTCTCGCCACGTACGGCATATTTGTTTACACTCGTTTACGGCGCATGAACGCGCGCCCATAGCGCCCTCTACATAATGATCATAGAAGGAATAATTCGAATGAACGTAAGAACGACTCGCACCAAGAAACGCAGCGGGGCGCGCGCATCGCTCTTGTTTTTATCCGCCACGGGCCTTTTCCTGTGCCCCGCTTCCCTCCCGCAAAGCGCAATCAATCCGCAAAAAGCCCAAACCCCAGCCGAGGCCAACCGTAAAGACCTCCTCGCGCAATTCAACGAGTCACTCCAGGAACTCACCGCCCGCGTCTCCCCCTCTATCGTGCAAGTCCAGGTCACCGGCTATCGGGCGCTCAACGAAAAAAGTGATACCGACGCCAATACCATCGGACGCCAGCGCAGCCTCGGCTCCGGTGTCATCATTGATCCCGACGGCTACATCATCACCAACGCGCACGTCGTCAAAGGCGCGCAACGCGTCCGCGTGATCCTCACCCCGGCCACCGCCGGAGACTCGCAAGTCCGCGCCAGCCTCGGACTCGGCGAACACAGCCCTCCGGCCGACGCGCGCATCATCGGCATCGCGCCCACCATTGACCTCGCGCTGCTGAAAATCGAACAAAAAAATTTGCCCGCGATGTCCTTCGCCGATTACACCGAGCTAAAAAAAGGCCAGCTCGTTCTCGCGTTCGGCAGCCCGGAAGGTCTGGAAAATTCCGTCAGCATGGGAGTCGTCAGCGCCGTCGCACGGCAGGCCGATCCCGACGTGCCGTCCGTGTACATCCAGACGGATGCGCCCATCAATCCCGGAAACAGCGGCGGTCCGCTGGTAAACACAGACGGCAACCTGGTTGGCATTAACACATTTATTCTCACCGAATCCGGTGGCAGCCAGGGCCTAGGCTTCGCCATACCTAGCAGCGTGGTGGAATTCGTCTATCACGAGCTGCGCAAATACGGCCGCGTGCATCGCAGCATCATCGGCGCGCAATTGCAGGACATCACGCCGGATCTCGCCGCCGGCCTTTCGCTGAAAAAAGAACGCGGCGTCGTAGTCACCGACGTCCTGCCCGACGGCCCCGCGGATAAAGCCGGCCTGCGGATTCAAGATATCCTGCTGAGCCTCGATGGCCGCGCCATGGGCAGCGTGCCCCTCGCCGAGATGATTATTTCCACGCGTCCCGCGGGCGCCGTGATGCAAGCCGAAGTCCTGCGCGGAACACAGCAGCTCAAACTAACGATTCCAGTGACCGAGCAAAAAAACGACGTGGACCAGCTCGGCGACCTGGTTGATCCCGACAAAGATCTCGTCACCAAGCTCGGAATTTACGGCGTGGAAATTGACGACCAGCTTGCCAAGCAACTCGAGGACTTACGAGAACCCACCGGCGTGATTGTCGCGGCTCTCGCGGCCGATTCCATGGGCGTCGAAGCAGATCTGCAGCCCGGCGACGTGATTCACGCGCTGAATGGCAAGCCGCTTGCGACGCTGGAACAATTGCGCGCTGTCTTAAAGGCACTGCCCACCGGTGCACCAGGCGTGCTGCAAATCGAGCGCGACGGAAAATATCTCTACGTCACTTTTGAGATGGATTGATTGTTCGGACGCAGGGCAACTGCCGGCGGGAACAACGAGTTTTTGCGGTTCTATTGCGTGGGCCGCTTGTTTGCGCCCAGCAAAGGGTGGGAAAACAAAAACGGCCAGCGAGTCGTTAAATCGCCGATTGTGGAATTCGACGCGTCCCACGAACAGAACGCGTCACTGCTTCCGAACGTTCTCTGCAGTTCCTCCGCGGAAATCGCACGCGGTATACCTTTACGGCCGAGTTCGCCGATCACACGCATAGCTTCGTTATACCCGCGCCGCCCGGCCCGATGCAAGCGCAAACAAGCAGAACGCGAGA